>JAZDOO010000313.1:0-11796 GCA_043798555.1 Pseudomonadota bacterium
GGAAGGGTAGTAAAGGGCATTAATTTCGTTCAGCTCTGCGATGCGGGAGATCCGGTAGAAAATGCAAAAACTTATGATGAACAGGGGGCAGATGAGCTTTGTTTCCTTGACATTACTGCCTCCCATGAAAAAAGAAAAATCATCTTAGACATTGTGGCCCGGACGGCTGAGGAAGTGTTTATGCCCCTTACGGTAGGGGGGGGTATCAATGAAATTAAGGATATTAGGGACCTCTTGAATGCCGGGGCTGATAAAGTATCCGTTAATACGGGAGCAGTAAGGCGCCCTGAGTTTGTGAAGGAAGCAGCGGAAAAATTTGGCAGCCAGTGCATCGTGGTTGCTATTGATGCCAAGAGGGTGGAGAGCACTTCACCCGGAGAAGCACGCTGGCAAGTCTATACCCATGGAGGAAGACGACCTACAGGCATAGAGGTGCTCGAATGGGTAGATAGGGTTATCGAACAAGGAGCAGGAGAGATCCTCCTTACCAGCATGGATTGTGACGGAACCAAACAAGGGTACGATATCCTGCTTACAAAAATGGTCTCAGAGCGGTCTCCGGTTCCGGTAATTGCTTCAGGAGGAGCGGGGAATTTGGAACACCTTTATGAGGTCTTAAAAGAAGGTAATGCTGATGCTGTATTAGCAGCATCTATTTTCCATTACCAGGAATATAACATCATGGAGGCGAAAAAATATCTGCATGCACGAGGAATCCCGGTGAGACAATGATCTCTGAGTTACGAACTATCACTCTGTAGTAATAGGAAAAACATATATGCATTTATTTTCGTTCAAAAGATTTTTTTCTCAGTCAATCTTAACCCCTGCACTCTCCTCTCCTCAGATAATAAGCATAATAGGAGTAATGCTTTGCCTGTTTGCTTGCACAGTCAATCCAGTCACGCTGAAGCGGGAATTTAATATCATCAGCGAAGAACGGGAAATCCGGTTGGGACGAAATGCCAGCGCTTCTGTACCCCAGGTGTTCGGTGGGTTGTATGATGATGTGAACCTCCAGGAATATATCAATGAAGTGGGTCAACACTTGGTGAAAGTGAGTGATAGGGATTACCTGCAATTTTATTTTCAAATTGTTGATAGCCCAATTCTTAATGCTTTTGCCGTACCCGGAGGTTTTATCTATATCACCCGTGGGTTATTGGCGGAACTGGAAAACGAAGCTCAACTGGCAGCCGTACTGGGCCACGAAATTGGGCATGTCTGCGCCCGCCACAGTGCGACTCAACTCTCCGCGGCATTAGGCTATCAAGTGCTGACCCTGGCATCCATAGCCGCTGGTCCAAATGCCGGCGAGATGGTTATGGTTACTACAGCCCTTTCCCAAACCATAATGTCCGGCTACAGCCGGGAAAAGGAATTTCAGGCCGATAGCATGGGACTTACCTACATGTACCGGGCAGGGTATAACCCCATGGAAGTGAGTACCTTTTTATCCCATTTAAGCAAGCGGTCCCAGGGTCCGGGGGGATATAGTAGCTATAATGCCTCGCACCCTGATATTTTTGACCGGATAAGAGAAACGCAAAGCAATGCCAAACTCATGCTTGCCCTGGATATTACCCGCGACAAACTGAAAGAGCAAAACAGTACGGGAGAAGCAGCTGTAACCAGAGAAGAAGTAATGACGAAGGGAGGTAAGGTACTTGAAGATGAATACAAGTCCCATTTAGAAGGATTACTTTTTGGACCTCCTGAAAATCCCCGGAGAATCCGCATTTATACGGTTAAAAAGGGGGAGACCCTAACCTCCATTGCTGGTAAGGTTTTGGGAGATAAAAATCGGGCCGAAGAAATCGCTGACTTGAATGATCTGGAAATGGACACTGAACTCCACCCTGGAAAAACATTGAAAGTTATTTTTTAACCATATTAAAAGGTGATCTGACTTCGGGCAATATAAAGCAACACTAAACCAATAATCATTGCCATAAGGCCGTAAACCCGAAGGTGCAGATCAGGAAGGGCGGGAATTTGGGCTAAAAATCTCTTAAGTTTTTCAGGAAAGGCAAAATAAGGAAACCCTTCAATTACTAAAACGAGTCCTACTACACTAAAAAAATAGTTTAGATCCATGGATGTTATAGCAAACGTCTAAATGAAGTGAAAATATTTAGCTGATAAATCCTAAGTTCTAATATCGAAATCCTAAACAAGCACAAAATGCAAATGGTTTAAACTGTGAACTTGGAAATATTTTAGATTTTGAATTTTGGTCATTTGAAATTGGTTAGAGTTTAGAATTTGGTATTTAGAATTTACCTTTACGTCATAGTATTTGTTATGGCATTCATACTATTGACTTTAAGATTTTCTGTCAATATATCTTCCAAAGATATTTTCATAGGTCTTTGTGACCTCAAACCGTGGAGGTGAATATGAAAAATATCCTCGGGATTATTATCTTTTTTTTATTACACGCTTTAAGCTTTGGTCTCGTCAGGGCCGATATTTATCGGTATGTAGATGAAAAAGGAGTCATCCACTTCAGTAATGTTCCAACGGATAGACGCTATCAGCTCTATATTTCCAGTGGCCATTCTGCTTACCCAAGATGTAGCCGTGCTGCTCCTGAACCCTTAATCAAGGAGATGTCCGCAAAATACCGGGTTGATTGCGATCTGGTTCGGGCAGTGATGAAGGCTGAATCCGCTTTCGATCCTTATGCGGTTTCTAAGAAGGGAGCCAAAGGCCTCATGCAGCTCATGCCAGAAACAGCTCAGGATATGCAAGTGAGAAATATTTTCAATCCCCGGGAAAATGTAGAAGGTGGAGTAAAGTATCTTAGACGTCTTCTGGAGATGTTCAACCACAATTTACCCTTAACCCTGGCTGCCTATAATGCCGGTGAAAATGCAGTTATAGGCTATAACTATAAAATTCCTCCTTATGCAGAGACTCAGGATTACGTAAGAAAAGTCCTCCTTTTTCTCCGGGATTACAAAATTGGGGGAAGGTAATCATAAACCAAGGTATGAACAAGGAGACATTCTTACGCAGATTATTTCAAAGGAGGTTTAAGATAACATTCAACTATGGACAAAGAATAAAAGCATCGTCTTACAAGCAATAAATCAGATAACCGAAGAAACTTTTGAACAAGTTTTGCACGAGTTCCAAGGGTCATCAGTGATTGATCTTCAAGAGGTGGCCTTTATAGACCCTTTCGGAATGGTCGGACTCCTTGAAATAGGGGAAGTCCTTACCTCAGAAACCTATCCCAAAACCCTTTGCTTACCCCAGTCCCCTGAAGTCCTTAAATATCTTGAGAGGATGGAATTTTTCAAGTATGTCTATAAATATTTCAGACTTGAACCTTTAAAGCCGGAGTTACCAGAGAAATACCTAAGAAGTTCTTATTCCGACGTTTTGCTGGAGATAACCTCCATCGAAAAATCCGACGACATTCATTTTATTGTGGGTAAAGTAAAGGAACGCGCCCAGGCTATTCTTACGAGGCACCTCCATTATGATGAAAAGGCAATAAATGGATTCATCGTAGCCCTCTCAGAAGTTTGCCAGAATATTATTGAGCACAGTGAAAACACCGGATTTGTGGGAATCCAGAAATATCATTTTCAGGGGATAGACAAAAATATAGTCAAGATAGCGGTCATGGACCCTGGGATCGGGTTTCGGCAATCTTTATCCGAGCGGTTTTCTTTAAAAAGTGACCTTGAGGCTATTGAAAAAGCTCTGCTTTGCGGAGCATCGCGATATGTAGATGAGGGAAGGGGTCATGGACTCGCTGCCGTAAGGCGATTCGTTAATCAATGGAACGGGAAGTTATCACTCCGCTCCGGAACCGCAAAGTGTTCCATCATTCCTAAGTGGGCCTGGGGAAAAGAAAAAGAATATAACCTTGCCTATTTCCCCGGTACCCAAATCAACATCCTCCTCCCAGAAGTGTAATACTCGTTTTCTTAACGACGCTGGCTGGGTAGGGGCAATTCATAAATTGCCATTACTACAGAAGGCGTTTTTTAACTCACCAAGTCTTCCGGGAGCATGGACAAAAACTCATTGAGCGGAATTCCCTGAGCGCCAACGAGTAGTTTTCTTTTTACTTTAAATTGCTTCGAGAATGCTTCTATTCCTGGCAGGCGAGCCTTTTTCTGGCTGCTTTTTACTTCGATTGCCACTACCACATTACCTCTGCCTACGACAAAATCTACCTCCCAGTTTCCGCTGGCCCAATAATATAACTGGGCATCAATTTTTCTCAGCCCATTTATAAGAGTTGCACCAACTGCTGACTCAACCAGCCGTCCCCAATACTGAGTATCTTGTTTTGCTTCTTCAAAGGCAAGGGTTGATAAAGCAGTCATCAAGGCGGTGTTAAAGACTTGAAGTTTTGGGCTGGAGGCTCTTTGCCGAACCTGGTGCCCGGCATATTTGGGTAAACCTTTAAGCAAGCCTGCGCCTTCAAGTAACTGTAAATAATGAGCGAGGGTTGTAGTATTGCCGGCATCCTGAAGCTGGCCGAGCATTTTCTGATACGAGAGCACCTGACCGGAATAGAGACATCCGAGCTCGAAAAGGCGCCGGAAAAGGGCGGGCTTATCCACGCGAGTCATAAGCATGATGTCCCGCGAGACCGTAGTCTCGATAAGCGAATCAATGATGTAACGCCGCCAGCATTGCGGCTCCTTGATGATGTCCGCCGCGCCTGGATAACCGCCATAGAATATATAATGATCCACGTCCCAGCCAAAGGCTTCCCGCATTTCCGGAAATGACCAGTGGGTTATTGGGATGATCTCAAATCTCCCTGCAAGGCTTTCAGTTAGACCACGCTGAACCAGTAAAGGAGATGATCCCAGAATAACCACGTGGAGAGGCCGACTCGCGGCTGAATCCTCGTCCCAGAGACGCTTTACGGTTTCAGACCAATCGGAAATTTTCTGGATTTCGTCCAGAACCAGCAATGCCTGTTTATAACCAGTATCGGTTTTGGATTTGAAACGTGCAGTTTCCCATTGCTGTTCAATCCACGAGGTATCCTTAAGAACCGGCTCATCTGCTGAGGCATAATGAGTGGGTATTTTGAGGCCGGTCATGACTTGCTGGACAAGGGTAGTTTTTCCAGTCTGTCGTGGCCCGATGAGGGCCTGGATAAACCGTCTCGGTTCATTGAGCCTTTTTTCAAGAGCGTGGGCGATAGGTCTTTTGAACATGAGGAAACCAAGAAATAGGTTGTTTCTGACTTTGATCAAAATTACTCAACATCCTGAGTAAAATTACTCAACATCCTGAATATTTGTCAAGCAGTTTTTATCCGTGACGCCTTCTCTATTAGCAAATTATTTGAATTTGTTTAACTAATACCTTTTCCCCGGCGCCCAAATCAACATCCTCCTGCCAGAAATGTAAAATTTACCCAATCTATTCAGCTAATTGTAAAATAGAAAGAATCCATTTAATATTCCTTCCCCCTTGACGGGGGAAGGTCAGGATGGGGGTGAAAAATTCAGAATAATCAGCATATTGCCCCCTCACTCCAGCCATCAAATCAGCATCCTCCTCCCCAAAATTTAACCCTCACTTTTCATTTTTTTCTTGACAAACCAATTTTCTTATGATTCAATTGAATCAATTGAATATTCCGAAAGACCCAAGAGTAAATTAAAACAAAAGAAACTTTATCCGCTTTTCTTATAAGAATAATGTCCAGCATATAAAAGGAGATCAATATGCCACGAAAAGAAAAAGTAACGAAGGTAATAGACGGAGATACATTCCTGACAGATCGGAGAAAGCACCCTATTAGGCTGGCTAACGTAAACACACCGGAAGTGAGGCAACCCGGTTATCAGGGGGCGAAAACGATTCTTTCGGAGCTAATCTTGGGCCAAGAGGTGATTATTGATACAAAAGCAAGAGATAAATACAACCGTTCTGTCGCCATTGTGAAACTTGGCAACCTTTCAGTAAACAATGCGATGAAGAAGCATCAGAAATAAGTGCTCATCAGGCTGTTTGGAGGGGTGCGCATTAAGCTACTACTCCATGTGTATCACTCAGCTTGGCCGTATCGCCTTTCTTAAAGTAAGAGGCATTTTAAATATTAATGAGATTGTTTTGCCCACACTATAGATGAAGAAAAAAGGACATGTCTTTCTAAAACAAAAACTTAAACTGTATTTCGACTCAAACTTTCCCAAAGATATTGTCAAGTGGTTGAAAACTGATAACTATTGGAAAAAGAAGTGTAAGATATTCTCAGCTTATGACGACAAGAATCAGAACAAAGATGATAATTTTCACTTTAATTACTGCAAGAAGAAACGGTTAACGTTGGTCACTTTGGATGATGACTTCATGGATGATAGAAAATATCCGTTTTCAAAAATGCCAGGAATTATTAGGGTCGCTGAGGGGAAGAACGATCCATATAGAATAAAGCAAAGTCTGGGCATTTTACTCAACTTTCTTTCTTTTTTTCCTTTTCCGAGGGCATTCATGGGAGATACAAAATGTCAGGTTAGTGTGGAGGGATGCATAATTCGTGGAAGAGACTCTTTAACAAGAGAATTAAAAACAATGTATATTTCTCCGGGTGACACCGTTAGCGCTGTTAGAGAAGAATTCCGTTATTAGCGAGTTCCCGAACAACGCGCTATAACCAATAAAAGGGGGTCAAGATGGGAACGAGAAAGGTCAATTTTAATAAGAAGGGCATTAGCCAACTACCAAATAACAAAGCAGTTCTTTACAAGATAAAGACTGAAGGAGGAACGCTCAACTATGCGGGCGTTGCGCAGCGTAGCAGAGTTCGAGATAGAATATCAGAACATCTTGGAGAAATTCCAGGTGCTACAGTCCAGATTGAGCAGTTTGGCAGCATTGAGGATACAAAGAAGAAGGGGAGGCCAACGTCATCAAGAGGAGCCAGCCAAAATACAACGAACAGAGCAAGTAAAGGATTCCAAACAGTCAATCAGCGAACCCGATATATCGCGTCGGTGGCCTCAAGCGTCGGGACCTAATAGAAAAGAGTAACTATGACGAATCAAAGGCAACCGCTTGCAGAAGTATTTGGCCATTTGGTCACGGACCAAACCCAAAAGGCAATTCGATACCGATCTCATCGTTTATGCCCATTCAACAATAAGGTTCCGAACTGCACGAAAGATAAGGCGAAGAATCCCCTTGGGGTCTGCAGTATTTATTACGAGAATCAACCAGTAATCACCTGTCCCATCCGTTTCCGCGAAGACTGGATAATTACCGATGATGCCGCCTCATTTTTCTTTTCCGAGGGGACAACGTGGAGTTCACTAACAGAAATCCGGCTCAATGACTCCAATA
Source organism: Pseudomonadota bacterium (assembly GCA_043798555.1). Classification (GTDB taxonomy): domain Bacteria; phylum Desulfobacterota; class WTBG01; order JAGOGO01; family JAGOGO01; genus JAZDOO01. The sequence continues at coordinate 7,333 of JAZDOO010000313.1, forward strand.
ACAAATCAGCCGGGAATATCGACGTCGTTCTGGTTGCGTACGATGATCAGGGGAAAGTTTACGACTTCGGCGCACTGGAGATTCAAGCGGTGTATATCTCCGGCAATGTTCGAGACCCATTTGAGTGTTACATGAAGGACCCCGCATTAGGGACCAAGATGGATTGGTCAAACGAGCCGAATTATCCCCGCCCTGATTACCTATCGTCATCCCGCAAGAGGCTTGCGCCCCAGTTGCTCTTTAAAGGGGGTATTCTCAATAGCTGGGGTAAAAAGATTGCGGTAGCTTTGAACAAATGCTTTTTCGATACCCTTCCTCCATTAAAACGAGTTGCTAGGGAGAAGGCGGATATTACGTGGATGATCTATCAACTGGAACTGGTTGAAGGAAGAGGTGGCGATCATTCACGGTTCACCCTTCGAAAAGTGAATGAAGTGTTTACGGAATTTGAACCGGCGCTTTTGGCAATAACTACTCCATCACCAGGGAAAATAGAGGATTTTTTGAACCTTCTCCAGGAGAAGCTCGACGTGCAACTTGAGACCCCTCCTGTCAACAAGACTATCGAGGAACCTTTTTGACAATGGTTGTACATGTTCAGCGAGTACTATTTCCGAAGGCTATAGATAGCGAAAGCGCTATACCTAAGCCTGTAAACGTAGCCTCGGTTCCACAACGAAGCCCGTTCCGTTATCCAGGAGGCAAGACATGGTTTGTTCCTACGTTTAGGCAGTGGATAACAAGAATGTATCCTAAGCCAAATTTGCTGGTCGAGCCGTTTGTCGGCGGTGGAATCATCAGCCTTACGGCCCTTTTTGAAGACCTCGTTGATAAGGTAGTCATGGTTGAACTGGATGAGGACATCGCAGCGGTGTGGGAAGCCGTAGTCGCTGGCGAGGCAGAGTGGCTTGCTGACCAAATAGTGAGCTTCCATCTTACCAGGGAAACCGTCATCGAAGAGACCAAAAGGAAACCAAAAGACCGCAAGCACATGGCATTTCAAACAATCCTTAAAAATCGAACCTTTCACGGCGGTATCCTCGCAGAAGGCGCTGGTTTCCTGAAATATGGTGAAAATGGGAAAGGAATTCGTTCTCGCTGGTATCCGGCAACGTTAGCGAAAAGGTTATTGAATCTAAAGCTCGTAATGGATCGCATCGACTTCCGTCGCGACGATGGCCTCAAGGTGTTACGGGAATTTGCTCCACGGCAGGAGGTTGTTTATTTCATTGATCCCCCCTATACAGCAGGAGGAAAAAAGGCTGGCAAACGACTCTACAGGTACTTCGAATTGAATCACGAAGAATTGTTCCATATTTGTGAAGAACTCAAAGGGAATTTCCTCATCACATACGATAACGCAGAAGAAGTTCAGCAGATGGCCAGACGGCATGGCTTCCAGATGCGTTTGATTAGCATGAAAAATACCCATCATGCAGAAATGAATGAGTTAGTGATTGGAAAGGACTTGGCTTGGATGGACGGCTTTCCATCAGTTCACGAACCAGAACCAAATTACAGCGCCTCACAAAAACGAAAGAGAGGACGAAAAAGGCCCCAATAATCGTATTCGGTTTGCGAGCAGTATGCTTTACACCACCCTGCAGCCCTTTGGAATGGGACACCACGTGACCACCTCCCTGAGGATGGGGGAAGGAAAAGATTGGTAAAAAGGACAGAAATCGATAAGAAGGAACAACCAAAAGTTAGGTTACCCAGGCAGAGGATGCTATTTGGCACTCCATATCACAAGCGTGACCATTAGCCTCTTCTAACGTCTTTGCTTTATTAAACGTTCTCCTGGACGTGCAAGCAAAAAAGGAAGGATTAAGACAACTCAAACACTGTAATTCAAAAAAAAACATAATCTGGAATCATCACCTGTCCATTCCCGATGAGTCGCTGCAACTTATAGTGACGTCGCCCCCTTACAATATTGGAAAGGAATATGAGAAGAAGTTGAGATTGAACAATTATTTGGAACAACAGACGACGGTCATAAAGGAATGCGTTCGGACACTCTCATCACATGGTAGTATTTGCTGGCAAGTCGGCAATTACGTTGAGAATGGATCAATTATCCCACTTGATACAATCCTATACCCTATCTTTACCGCTTTAGGTCTAAAAATGCGCAACCGTATTGTCTGGCATTTCGAACACGGGCTTCATTGTTCTAAGCGCTTTTCAGGAAGGTATGAGACCATAATTTGGTTCACAAAATCTGGCGATTACGTTTTTAACCTTGATCCTGTGAGAGTGCCCCAAAAATACCCTGGGAAAAAATATTTTAAGGGTCCGAATGCTGGCAAGTATTCCTGCAATCCTTTGGGCAAAAATCCGGGAGACGTTTGGGTGATTCCCAACGTGAAAAATAACCATGTGGAAAAAACAAATCACCCGTGTCAGTTTCCTGTAGAGCTAATTGAGAGACTGGTTCTATCTTTGACGGACGAAGGCGACTGGGTATTAGATCCTTGTTTGGGCACGGGAACATCGATTATTGCAGCTATACGCCACAACCGTCGGGGTGCTGGCGCGAGAGTAAACTGATAAGAAGATGTGTCAAACCTATGGCCAATCCAATTAAAGTAACTTTCTTAGAACAATTAAGAAGTAAATATGGTAAACCAAAACAATTGCCGGGCAGCCTCTCGTTGTTTGAGATAGGCGGCGGTTTAGCACGATTATATATAAGATACTCAAAGTTACACGGAAGAAACAGAACATTTTTTGGATTAAGACAAGATGACCTAAAACAATTAGAAGGATTTAACTCAGTCATTTGCTTTTTGTGGAATACTCAGACGGAGCCCATTTTTATACCGTTTGCTGATTTTGAGGATATATTTAATGCCTTAACGCCTGCTTCTGACGGTCAATATAAGGTTCAGATTTATCCGGATGATGAAACAGAGCTTTATATTGCTAATGCTGGGCGTTTTAATATAGAAGGATTTTATGGATGGCATAATTTAGACAATCTAATAGATAAGAATAATTTTACGATCTTGCCTGATTTAAGCCATTCACAAATTCAAACCCTAATTGGCTCAATCGGGATAATAAAAGAATATGATGTTTGGATACCACTAAATGATACTAATAAATTGGATTGGAAGTTTGCAGAAAGATTTACCTGTAGAAACGAGTTGCCATCAAGATATGAAAAGATTGATGACATTGTTAGAGAAGTGGACGTAGTATGGTTACAAAGAGGCTCAAGTGATTTGAGAGCTATGTTTGAAGTGGAACATTCGACGCCAATTTACTCAGGCCTGTTAAGGTTTAACGATTTCCATCTTATTGAGCCTAATCTGAAGTTAAAATTCAGCATTGTATCTAATGAAATTAGGCGTTCTCTCTTTTTGAGGCAAATTAACCGTCCGACCTTTAAGATGAGTGGCCTAAATGATTTATGTAATTTCTTAGAGTACAAAGATGTATACAGTTGGTTTAACAGAACAAGAGGGATAATGAAATGAGAAAAATATGGATATTGGCGATAGTCAAAAGAGGATTCATTCAAGAACCGGAAATCTTCTACGATGAGCTTACTGCTAATAAGAGGAAAAAAGCATTAATGGCTGATTTCAATCCTGACTATGATGAACTTGATATCTTTGTAAAACAAATCGTTTTGTAAATCTCTTATACAGCCCCATCGATATGAATGCAGCCTTCAAAAATCTACTGCGCACCAAGGACTGGCATGAAAGCCGCGTCAGTTATTGGGTGACCAAAAGTGAGAAACTCATTCGGAAGACACTGTCTTTGAGCCCTGAGGACCAGAAAAAAGAAATCGAAGCAGCCAGCGAGATTCCTATTTACAGCTATAACCAGACTGATTTTGTCAAAGAGAGGGTTGCGATTGAGGTTCAATTTGGCAAGTATTTTTTCGTTGCCTACGATCTCTTCGTAAAGCATCTTGCATTTTTTGTCGGGGATCACATAGACGTCGGGGTTGAAATACTTCCAATGAAATCACTCCAAAGTCAAATGAGTTCGGGTGTAGCTTATTATGAGGGAGAAATTTACAATGTTGTCCGACAGGGTCGGGGTGTTCCAGCAGTTCCCCTGGTAATCCTTGGCATCGAGCCATGAAGAAAGCCATTTCCTTCGTACAAAGGGATACAGAGGGGGCAATCCTATCAACCAAGGACACGTTCCGGATACTCGGTCTACCAACAGGATTACGACACCCTTACCCGGCTTGCCCTCAATCTCACCATTGGCGAGAGAATTACCAAGGGGCAGGCGGGAAAGAAGTGTATTGTGTATGCTCCGGCGTGCTTTCTGAAAGAGGAATATCTGCAGGAGAAGAATATTGAGTTTGTGGGAATACCGTATAATTTGTTCAAACGCAATAACCTATGAAAGGTGCGCAATGTGAAAACGTTCGAAGAAATCAAAACCGTTCTTGCTGAGGAAAAAGATGAGCTTGCCCGCCGTTACGGCGTAAAG
>JAZDOO010000325.1:0-4371 GCA_043798555.1 Pseudomonadota bacterium
GCCGCGCTGCGGAAGCTGTCACAAGGTATCCTTTGACCTGGAGGACCTAATCAAACCAAGGCTTCTGGCGGTGTATCATCTTGAATGTCTGGGATGCCACGAGAAAATGAAGCTTAAACAAGGATGTACTGACTGCCATGCTGAAAAGCCTAAAGATGAAGTAGCTTCTAAGAGACCCGAAAGTTAGAGATCCTTGATCTAATAACAGCGGGAAGCAGTAGGTAAAGTAAACGACCTCTTTCTAAGAACTATGATGAAGAAAAACAAACAACTTCTTTATCCTTGATTAATAATCGTTATAAGGTAAGAGCAACTATGAACAGAAGAACTTTTCTCAAGATGGTAGGAGCAGGGCTGACAACGGCTGCCGGAGGGACCTTGTTGACGCCAAGAAAAGTTGCAGCTCAAGGAACTGAGGTTGAAAGCAAGGAATTCTTTGGTGTTCTGGTTGATACAACCCGCTGTATCGGCTGTCGGCGTTGCGAAAAGGCCTGCGCCGAGGTAAACAATCTGCCGATTCCTGATATTGCGGATACCGAGGTATTTAAAAAAGAGCGGAAAACCTCAGAGACGCAGTGGACCGTGGTGAGCCGCTATGAGACTGAAAAAGGCGTGGTCTTTGTCAAACGGCAGTGTATGCACTGTAATCAGCCTGCCTGTGCTACAGCATGCCTAGTGAAGGCAATGAAAAAAACAGAAGAAGGGCCGGTTACCTGGGATACCAACTGTTTGGGGTGCCGGTACTGTATGGTCTCCTGTCCCTTTGACATTCCCAAGTTTGAGCACCATGAGGCAGTCCCCAAGCTGCAGAAGTGCAGCTTCTGCGCCCAGCGACTCAAAGAAGGAAAATTCCCCGGCTGTGTGGAAGCCTGCCCGCGAGAAGCCTTGCTCTTTGGCACGCGAAGGGATGTCATTGCTGAAGCCAACCGGCGAATCTATCAACACCCGGCGGATACTTATGTTCCTTACCTTTTTGGCGAACATGAAGCCGGCGGCACGAGTTGGGTTTATATTTCCGCGGTTTCGTTCGATCAGATTGGCTTCCGGAGCGATTTGGGCACCACTCCCTACCCCGAATACACCAAAGGGTTCCTTTATGCAGTTCCCTTTATTCTGCTGCTTTGGCCGACCGTATTACTGGGAATAAGCCGCGCTACTAAAAAAGAGGAAAAACCTTGAGTTGATAAGGAGCACTGATCATGGACGAAAAAACGGCTGCACAAGAAATAGCTAACGTTAGCACGGTATCAGTATTTTTAAAAAATGAGTTTAAACCCAAGGGAAAGCCTTTCACCCTCTTTAATGTGCTTTCCCTTCCCATCATCCTCCTGGGAGGAGCGCTGCTCTTATACCGCTTGGTGGTGGGACTGGGCGTGGCCAACAGCTCCAACGAATTCCCTTGGGGAATCTGGATCGGCGCGGTGGTCATGGTAGGCGTGGCCTTTGCCGGAGGTGCCTATGTGGTGGCCTTTATGGTCTACGTGCTCAGAGCGGAAAAATACCATCCCATTGTGCGCATGGCGGTGTTGAACGGTTTTCTCGCCTACGTTTTTTATGCGGGAGCCATCTTTATTGATTGCGGCCGATGGTGGAACATTGTTAACCCGATTATTGGAAAACACTTTGGGGTAAACTCGGTGCTATTCTTAGTAGCGTGGCATTTCCTGCTCTACATGCTGGCGCAACTGGTGGAAATCTCTCCCGCCTTTGCTGAATGGCTGGGGCTTAAGCGGGCGCGGAAAATCCTCGCTTCCTTAACCTTGGGAGCCGTAGTGTTCGGCATCACCCTTTCTACCCTCCATCAGTCCGGTCTTGGAGCACTCTTTATGATGGCTAAGTGGAAAATCCACCCCCTCTGGTATACTGAGTTCATTCCTCTTCTTTTCTTTGTCTCCAGTATCTTTGCCGGACTTTCCGTGGTCCTATTTATTGGAATGATAAGCTTGCGGGTCTTTCGAGATGGTCAGGTAGACGAGGAGTGTCGTACATCGTGGAATGATATAGCCGTGGGTTTGGGGAAGGTATGCGCCGTGAGCATGTTTGTTTATTTCTTTATGAAACTTCTCATACTGATTCACGGAAAGCAATGGTCTCTTCTCAATACTTCCATGGGTTTTTGGTATCTTACTGAGGTGGTGGGTTTAGTACTGATTCCCTGCATCATGTTCATCGAAGGTGCCCGACATAGAAACCTACCGGTCATTTATGGAGCTGCTATCCTCACGATGGTGGGGGTTATTATCAACCGAATTAATTATTCTGTTATTGCCTTTAAATGGTTTATACCTTTTGGCGAGCGATATATTCCATCCTGGATAGAGATAGTAACCACTTTGGCTATTGTTTTTACCGTGATATGGATTTTTAGGTGGGTTGTAAACAGGATGCCAATACTCCGGCGACCCCCTGAATGGGCAAGTTAATACCTGGTGTATGAGGTAGAGGATAGAGGACAAAATAGCAAGAAAGGAGATACCACGATGGAAGGCTTCACTTATGTAGACATTTTTGCCACCAAGGGTATTGAGTATTTACTGGTCATTGTTTTCCTATTAGTTCTGATTCGACTCTGGAAGTTTTTGCAAGGGACGTGAGAGACTCTATCTTCTTCTTCAATACTTTTCCTTCCCACCATTTCTTAGACCTTCTTCAAGATGTGTCTCCATATTCCTGCGGTGATTTCCTAAATAAGTTTTTCAGCGATTGAGGTGAAATAAGATGCAATTATCTTGTAGAGGAAGATATGCCACTCGAGCTATGGTCGAGCTGGCGCTACACCGTGGGGAGTTACCTCTCCCATTAACAGACATAGCGAAGAATGAGGGCATTTCGAAAAACTACCTGATCCAACTAATGGGCCCTCTGAAGAGATCCGGTCTTGTAAGAGTTGTTCGAGGGAAGCAGGGAGGATTCGTTCTTGCTCGTCCACCCTCTGAAATTACGCTGGGCGATATCTTATACGCTGTAGAGGGGGACATGTCCCTTATTGATTGTGTAAAAGAATCCAGGGTATGCTATCGGTCGAGCGAATGCGTTTCCCGGGAAACGTGGTTAGAGCTTAGCAATCTTATCAACAATTACCTGCAATCTACGACTTTAGCAGATATCCTTAAGAAGGGAAAGAAAGTTAGGTCCCCCAGGATGGGAGCGAAATGAAAAATTATCTTGACAATATTAATTTGGATTGGTAGTTTTTATTTTTAAAGGTAAGTAAGTTGATTAGCTAAATCTTTTCATTAATATAATTGACCATTTGCAGCCAGTGGCCTGTTACCCAATTAACACTTACTTTTTAATTAAAAAATTAGCAACTTCCAATTTTATTTAGGAGAAGAATATTCATGACAGATGAGAAGGTACTCAACGAAACCAAAATCCAAATAAAAAAAACCGACATCACGGACCTCCCCATTGACGCGTTTGTATTTTATGCGCGTGAAGACCTTACCTTGGGGTCGGGTTTTGGCACCGCGATTTCAATACGCGGAGGACCTTCTCTTCAGGAGGAGTTGAAAAAGATAGGCAGCGCAAAAGTTACCGAGGCTGTCATTACTTCCGCCGGAGAGATGAAGGCTAAATATATTGTCCATGCGGTAGGACCAAAGTTTCAAGAAGAAGATATGGAAAAGAAACTTGCCGCTACTATTCGCAACGCACTTAAGGAAGCAGATAAGAAAGGTATTAATAGTATAGCATTACCAGCCATGGGTGCTGGTTTCTACGGCGTCCCGATTGAGACCAGTGCCAAAATCACCCTTGATAGTCTCAGGGAGTATTTACAAAATAAAACCAACCTCAAAGAAGTAGTTCTGTGCATGCTTGATTCTAAGCAATATAAGGCTTTTAAAGAGCGTCTTGTAAAACTTTAGGAGGATACAAATGAGCGAAACATTACATTTTGTCGAACATCGCCTTCAGGAAGTCGCTTTACTATGGATGGCGACCATATACATTATCAGGCTATGGTGGCTTACCCGGTTCAAGGCCGGGAAAGAACGCCAGGCTCCGACCGGTAAGGGTACTGTAACGCCAACAACCAGCATCGTCTATTCGCTTGCAAACGTTGGTTTGCCCTGGGCGATGGAAAGTACCCGGCAGCGATGGTTCATGTATCTCCAGTTTGTAGTTTTTCATCTTGGTGCTGCCGGCGCTATCGGACTGTCATTCATAATCCCGTACGCTCCAGGGCTGTTAGAATCATCGGCTTTGATTTTTCTCCTCCGAGTGTTCATCGGGGGCGGTTTTGTAGTTGGCATTATGCGCATTATTCACCGTCTCGGCAATAAGTACATGCGTGCCATCAGCACTCCGGATGATTACTTTTCGTTGATTTTGCTCACGGTCTTCTTTTTCTTTGCCTTTCTGGCAGTT
>JAZDOO010000336.1:0-3891 GCA_043798555.1 Pseudomonadota bacterium
TTCGAATTAATAACTTTAGCGAATCACCCTCCTTCTATTTTTTAACCTCTGTACAAGTATGATTTTTTGAAGTGTCAAACATACCCATCATTGCAAGTTATTAATTCTATTTGTAATTTAAGATGACAAAAAATGAACGAGCATTCGCTCATTTTCTATCACAGGGGGTTTTTTTTGTCAAGCAAATAATGTTGCGAAATAAAAAATTCTATTAGAAAAACCTGTCCTGGGTTAAAATAATGAACTGTAATGAACTGGAGTGAGAATCCAATAAATAATCCTTGCTATTTTGCCTCATCCTTGGTATCGAAAGTTTTTTTACCCCTTTCAATAAACCATATGGTATTTTTAAGTGTAAAGGCACGAACTTAGCTTCGCAATTACAGAATCCGGAATTCCTGAAAAGCAAACGTAAGGCGTAAGGTGTAAGGTGTTAACGCTTTACGCTTCACGCTTTACGCTTCACGCTTTACGATTAGCCAGGAAAGGAACTAAACCAATGGTAAGGTTTAAACCAATACTGGATTATTCCTGGAACGGAATACCCTTGGAACAATTCTTGGAAAACCACAAAAGGTGGGTAGAAACGAAAGGGTTAGACGGAGAAAGAGCCGTTCTTAAGGGTGCTCGTCTCCGAGAAGTCAACTTAGAATATGCCGATTTGAGGGCTGCTATTTTGCCAGAGGTGGACTTAGGAGATGCTAACCTTCTCAATGTTACCCTGAGGGGCGCTAACGTGAAAAAGTCTCTCCTCTCCAGGGCTTACATGAGGGGAGCCATGTTACGGTATGCTGACATGAGCGAGGTTGATTTATGGGAGGCTAACCTGGAGGATACTGATCTGCGTGATGTTGATTTTAGGGAGGCACGATTGACAGGGGCAAACCTTACCGGAGCGAACCTCAGATGTGCTAACCTCGAGGGCGCTGATCTTCGGCAGGTCAACCTTGAACTTGCCTGTCTTGTGGAAGCCAACCTGACAGGTGCTGACCTAAGGGAAGCTAATGTGATGTGGACAAATTTAAAAAATGCCAACCTTACAGCAGCTAATCTGGCTGGTGTTTTCAATGTAAGCGTAGAGCAAATGAGCCACGTTCACACCCTGTACGAAGCTAAAATTGATGATATCCTCTTTAATGAAATTAAGAAAAATTATCCTCACTTGTTAGACTTACCAGAGAGAAAATAGCCAACAATACTGAATACTCCATCCTGAACGCGTATCATCCTAACTTATTGAAAAAGCTGGTGAATTTTTTTAAAATACTCGGTGCTGAAATGATCTTTCGGATCTCCTACAATAGCAATCCGCGCCTGGATGGAGAGGGCAGTCTCTCGTTCGGGCACGTTTTCAACCGTATAATCAGTTCCTTTGGCAAATACATGGGGCCGGATTGTTTTTAAAAGCCTTTCAACCGTGGGTTCAGAGAAAAGCGTAAGATAATCAATATAAATAATTGAAGACAGGATTTCTAACCGTTCATTTTCTGGCATTAAAGGGCGTCCTTTCTTTTTTAATGCCTTCATGGAAGCATCGCTATTGACCCCCACCACCAGAATATTACCCTCTTCTTTAGCCCCTTTAAGACATCGGATATGGCCAACATGGAGCAAATCGAAACACCCGTTGGTGAATACGATGGTTTCACCTCTCTTTTTATGCTCATTGATAACCGAGCATAACGCTTGCTGCTCAAGAAGAATCTTCGCTTCACGCATGGTTCTTTTTCACTGCCTCCAAGAGCTCGTTTCGGGTAACCACTGCAGTGCCACTCTTCATCACCACAACCCCCGCCGCATAGTTAGCCAGACAGGCAGAATCGAAAAAACTGGCTCCGGAAGCTAATGACAGGGTAAAAATCGTCGCCACCGTATCGCCCGCGCCCGTTACATCAGTAACATCATCTTTACCTACAATGGGGATATGGGATACCTTGTTCGATTTTTCTAACAGGGTCATCCCGCGATTTCCCCGGGTGACGAGAACCGCATCCAACTCCAATTTCTTCTTTAGTAAATGAACTGCTCGCACCACTTCCTGATTTCCTCCCAACTTTATATTAGTGGCCTTTTCAGCCTCTGATTCATTAGGAGTTACCGCGGTAACCCCGCGAAAACGCATCATCTGGTAACGGGAATCAACGACTATGATTTTCCTCTTGTCCAAAGCTTTCAGTGAACTGATAATTCTTTGAGAAATCACTCCGTATCCATAGTCAGACACTAGTATGGCATCCACCTCTTTTGACAACCGGGTGAAGTGTTCGTAGATTTTTTCCTGCAAACGGGCAGGAACAGGGTCATTGTTTATTTTGTCGATTCTGATGACCTGCTGCTTCGAAGTATGGTCATCTCCCGCCATAATCCGGGTCTTAGCGGTGGTATTCACAATATGGGAAAGCAGTAAGCCATCAACGTTGACCTTTTTCTCCTTCAAGTGAGTAATAAGAGCATTTCCCAGACCGTCATTTCCCAAAATTCCCACGGCATAAACCTGGCAACCCAGACTCGCTAAATTATTGGTGGCATTGCCAGCGCCACCGGGGACAATGTTTTCCCATTCATGGCGGATGACCACCACTGGCGCTTCCCGGGAAAGCTTAAATGGTTTCCCATAAATATAAACATCCGAAATGAAATCACCGATAACCAGTACTTTGCTTTGAGGATATTTTTTGATGATCCCCTGGAGAAACTTTTCCCGCTCGTGACGTTGTTGTTTGTTTCCCCCCGGTGATTTCTCTTTTATAGGTTTATTAACTTCTTTAATCATTGTCTCCTTCCTGCATAATGCATCATAGTCGGTTAAGAAGGGTTATCCAAGAAATTCCTCGCAGGCCTTTATAACCCGATCAGCCGAAATATTCTTCATGCAACAGTGATCGGTTGGACAAGCCTTACGATGACAAGGGCTGCAGTCCACATTTTCTCTTAATACCTTTGTTTTCCCCAGATTATAATTGGTATACCGAGGATCGGTTGGGCCCATAATGACCACTACCGGGGTTCCAAAAGCGACCGCATAATGTCGAGGGCCAGTATCATTGGTAACCACCAAGGTTGAGTCACTGATGATGGCCTTAAGGTATTCCAAAGAAATGATTTTTTGGGCAAAAGTGAACGGCTGGTGGCGCATACAGGACTCGATAGATAAAGCGATTTCTTCTTCCCCGGGCCCAGGGATTATCAAAAGTTGTACTCCATATCGTTCTATCAGTCTATCGCCAACCTGAGCAAAATACTCTGGCGGCCAGCACTTGGAAGATCCAAAACTGGCACCTGGGATAATACTGACGATGGGCTTGCCTCGATTGATTCCCCATTGCTGGTAAAACGTATTCACCGACTCCCGCGTGCCATTTGCAAAATCGAGCGTAGGGCTCTCGGAAGAAATCGTGTACTTTAAATAGCTACATATCCTTAAATACCGTTCTACCATTGGGAGGGGACCAATCTTCCCCTCTTCTTTCGGGGGAGAAAGCGCATGACTCAACAAGAACCCTCTCCCATCAGTACTGTATCCCACCCTCTTCGGAATACCGGCCATAAACGATAGCGCCGCTGAGCTAAAGGAGTTAGGTAAAATGATGGATAAGGTAAACCTTGATTTCCTTAAGGTTCTTAACACATCCCATTTCCTTTTTAACCCACGATTATACCGTTTAGAGTCGTATTCGATGATTTCAGTATAATAAGCAAGCCCTTCAATTACCTGTCGGATTTGGGGACGAACCATCACTGCAATATGCGACCGGGGGTTATTTTCCCTTATCACCCGTAATGCCGGGGTAGCCATTACCAAGTCACCCACCCAGTTGGGACAGTGGATTAAGATTTTTTCTGAGCTTTCATGCACCATACGTGTAAGACATACCACATCTGAACAATTAA
>JAZDOO010000314.1:0-5950 GCA_043798555.1 Pseudomonadota bacterium
ACCTGGTCCTTCATCAATGCTATCAGGGGCGAGATGACCAGTGTCACCCCATCAAGGAGCAGCGCCGGCAACTGGTAACAGAGCGATTTGCCGCTTCCTGTGGGCATAACTACGACCACATCGCGCCTGGTCAGGAGTGTATCGATGATCTCCTCCTGCCACTTTCGGAAACCGGAGAAATGGAACTTCTCACTCAGGACCCGGAAACGTTCATCTTTCATATAAAAATATAAAAAGGGGACAGCTTATTCCTGGGGAAATAGCTAAAAAACTGCTTTGGGCAACAGCCCGTTTACTCCCAGTTTCGGATCAGCCTGGCATCCATCCCGAAACGGGGATGCCAGTGGGGATTTCTTTTCCAGCTTAGCCGGATGATCGCCCGGATTATCTTTTTGTCTTCATGTTCCAACTGTTTTTTACCAGTGTAGTGATGATAAAACCGCAGTCGGTCAGTAAGAGTAATGTGTCCCGGAATGGAGGTGTTGATTTGCCCAATATTTTTGATTCTTCGCCGCTTAGATACTCTTTTTAGAAAGAAGACCTGATCGAGGTCAATCAGCCAAAACGTCCTTTTCTCTGTGGAAGTTTCTTCCACAAAAATGTTTGTAGTTTTAAGATCAGTCGGATAAATTCCTTTGGCATGTAATTGCCTTATATAACCGGCAACCTCTTTGATAAACGCTCTTTTTTGTTTGATCTGATTCTTGGATAAAGTGGGGAAGAAGTTTTTATCAAGGTATTCCGGGAAACCGAGGTGCTGGGAAATATCCTCCATCACCAGAATTGATTCAGTTAAGAGTAATCCTCGCCTTTTCTCAACCACTGCCAAGGATTTGGCAGTGGTTATCCCCAAATGCCGGAAAGTTTCCGCGGCCTTAAAAGCGCTCATGGCCCGGGAGGGCAAAAAAATGTTTTTCAGAGAGGTAACCCCGCCCTGAAATGGATAATGTTTTAGACAAATCATTTTTTTTTCTTCACCCAGGGAAACCGGTAAAAGATAAACAGTTGATTTTCGTCCTTCTTTAAGCACCCTTACTTCGTTATTATTGCTTCGGTTTTCATGGGCGTGAATGATAGAAAGCACCTCAACCTGAGAAACGGTAGAGCTCCGAATTATTCCGTACTCACCGCACTTCTCTAAATTGGCTCTTTTTGCGGATAAGTTCTTCATAAAACTCCACAATGCTTTTAAACTGTTTTTCCAGGGAAAATTCCGTATGGGCTTTCTGGAGGGCATTCTTTCCCAGTTTTTCCCGTAAGACCTTATCTTCTACCAGTTCAATAACTGCCTGCGCCAGAGAATCCGGATCATCCTTAATCACCAGGCCATTTACCGTATCGTCCACTATCTCGGGCAGCATCCCCTTCCGGGATACAATCACCGGCTTTCCCAAAGCCATGGCTTCTCTCACCGCCCGGCAGGACTCATCCGAACCAGGAACAAGGAAAACCTTTATATCTAAGCAATTGAGGGTCTCCACATAATCATCTTTCCGGTAACCAGTAAAGATAAAATGCTTTTCTAACCCCATTTTTTTAACTGGTTCGATCGCCAGCTCCTTAATCCGGGTTCCCCGGCCAATCACCATCACTTTCAAATTAGGAACTCTTGTTATTGCTTTCGCCATCCCCGCAAGAAAAAGGTTAAATCTTCGGTGTTGCTGAACCCGCGCCACAATGCCCACCACCGGCATATCTGGCTCAATTTGCCATTGGATGCGATTATCTTTCAATCCTTTACGGGGATTGAACCGATGAGTGTCAATTGCCGCTGATATAACCCTGACTTTACCTGGAGGGATCGGGCACTTATCAAGGATGGCCCTTTTGGTGGAATGAGCGACCGCAATGATACCATCGGTTAACCGCTTATAAAGGAGGCGATCTCTCATCCCGCCTCCATTATTATCATAACAGGTTCTTACCACTACGGGATAAAGAGGGGTTTTCCTCGCTGCCAGGGCTCCCAGCAAATGACCATTGGTAAGGTGGGCATGGATAACGGTGATTTTTTTTTCATTAATAAATCTTACCAATTGCCGGAAGTCATGAACATTATCCCAAAAGCGAAAATGCTTGTTGATAGTGAAATCCATGAAGGGAACCAGCCCTCGTTCTTTTGCTATCGTATACAAGGATTCGTTCGCTTCTTTTGGGGGGGGGCTGCAGGCAAAAACCGTATCAATGCCGTTTTTATTGAGCATCCAAGCAAGGTTGAAGGCATATTCGGCTGGTCCGGTCCATTTCCAATTGTTAAACAGTTGAAGAACTTTCAATTGTTTTCCTTTATCGCCGCTATGAGCGGAACACTCAGGTTATCTGAGCAAGAACTTTTCTAATAAATGCTTTCCCTTTTTCCCTGGATAAGGGACGAAGGAAATAACATAAAAAGCGGAGCCGGTCTTTTCCCCCGATAGTGGATGGGATTGTGGCATGAAGCTGAAGAAGATTTTTCATTTTTTTAATGTCTGAAACCGGATGGTTGAAAACTATTCGGTCAACATTTTCAAAATAAAAGCGCCAGGAGTTTTCTCCCTTTTCCTCCACAAGGATTTTTTCTGCCTTCAGGTTTTCAAAATATACCTTTTTTTCATAGACTCGGCTGAGATTATCAGAAAAACATTTCAGAAAGGTCCTTTTTCGAACGAAATGGCTACCCCGGTTTTTTGGAATGAAGTGTTTCAGGAGATAATCATTAAGTCGGTCCAGAAAGGATACATCTTCAGTGATAAAAATGCTGGATTTTATTCCCCAAACCTCCTTTTTTTCCACTAAGGCTAATGGTTTCGGCGTAAGGATCTGTCTCACTCCTAAGCCATTGCTGTTAAACCAAGCGGCTTTCCCCGGAGAAAAACCAATGAGGGATTTTACCCTTTCCCACGAATTGTAATGATAATATCTTACCCAAAGGGTTAGAGAAGGATAGTTTTGAGGGGGGCTGATACGAAATCTTTTAAACTTAACGGCCTTCCCGAAGCTTTTTTCTTGACTGGTACCTAAGGACTTTTCCACCTTTGCCACGACCTGTTCGAGGATGTCCTCTGAAAGTTCTTTTCGCACGTATCGTTTTTGTCTTCCTTTTACTGTAACTTCAAACGAGGTGGATTTTTTTAGACACCGTTTACTTCGGCTCTTAAGGTGGCGTTCCGTCAACCCTCGGGCAGTATCTTCAATTTTAGAAAAGATTTTTTCCTCACGAACATTGAGGTGATTTGTTTCCGCAAGGTAGGCTTGCAGAAATCGGACCCACGTTGACTTTGTATCCCAACGAATGGAATTGTAAAGCATGGCCAAATCCCGGCTTTTCCTTCCCCAAGTCATTTTTGACACAAACCTAACTTTATCGGTATCCACAAAAAGTAAATCTACCTTGCCCCCGGATTTAGTTTGGCAGAGGATGTTTCCCCCATGGAGATCACGGTAATATCCTCCTTTTTGGTGAAGTTGGGCAATTAATTGCGCCAACCGGGATAATAGTTCAATTTTTGTTTCCTCCTTTTTCTCTGACGCACATTGCTTTGAAAGGTAGAAAGTTAATGGCTCGGCATGCAGAATAGCTTCTGTGATAAGACAGCTATCCTTCAAAATGCCATGATGTCGCTTTTCTCCATAAGCGATAGGGCTGGGAGCAGGAAGGTTAAGCCGCTTAAAGTGCACTAATAGCTTCCATTCGGAAAAGGCGCGCGAGGGGATAAACAAACTCGTTAGGTCATCTTTCCAACTTCTTCGGCGGTGCCGTTTAAAAAAAATGGTTTGCTGGTCATGGGCTGAAAGAGAAATGAGAAGGGCAGTCCTGAGGATATTGTCTTTTAATACATGGCATTCGGGAAAAAGCGTTGGCCGTGTGGCTTTTTCCCAAATTGCAGAGGGAATGAATTGCTCGTACCCTTTTTTTACCACCCACTCCATTCCGTCCCATGATACCTTTATCCATTCATCCATATGCCAATGGTCTATTCACTGAGCAACCAATTCATAAGCAATTATCCATCCGTCCATCCTCATCTCTCATCTCTCATCCCCTATTACTCAGAGCTACACGATGAGTGAAGGGAGTTCTGGGTGAGAGCAAAACCCCGATCACGAAGAATATGTTCCACTGGTTCCAGGACAGCTTCCACTTCAATAGCGTCCATGCAAAGCAGTTTCCGGCATTCGCGATTTCGGCAAGGATTACACGAAACGTCTTTTCTAATCACGACCGAGGGGGCGTTTCCGTAAGGAGCATTTTCAATAGGATCCGTAGGTCCAAAAAGAGCAACCACTGGAGTGCCCACAAATGCAGCTAAATGCATTGGAGCAGTATCATTACCGATATAAAGGTCAGACCGCCTTATCACTTCCGCTAATTGGGTTAATGTCTCCGTGTGACAAAAAACATAATGAGATTCCTCCATTTCTCCCGCAATGTCTTCAATGAGCCCCCATTCCTCTTGCCCGGCAGTAAAAAAGATCTTTCCTCTGTATCTCTGGATGAGAATATCCGCTAACTGGGCGAATCTGTGGTAATCCCATCGTTTATAGAGAGTCTTTGGACTACTCCCCGGATGCATGACAATAAGAGGACCTTTGAAAGGGGGCCCCTCGGGGGGAATAACTGTGTCGGCATACTGCCGGTCCCATTGGGAAATGGGAATAATGGGGGCATGGCCATTAACCTCCAAGCCCAAAGATTTTACAAGGAAGAGGTTTCTTTCTACCCGATTCATCTTCTGGGTTGGAAGAGAGACGTGCTGGTTCGTGAATAAGAAGTTTCCTTCCCGGGAAAAGCTTTTACTAAACCCGATCCGCTCCTTGGCGCCACTGAAAAAAGTAATAAGGCCGCTCTTAAAAAGGCCGTGGAAATCGAGGGCTACGTCGAAAGCTTTTTTCCGGAGGACCCGGATAAACCTCTGTATCTCCTTTATCGTCATGAAACTCCATTTGTTGTGCTCCCACCCTTTACGGGGCACCACCAAAACCTCATTGAGATCGGGATGATGCTTTAAAATAGATGCAGCCCTATCCTCAACTACCCAAGAAATATACGCCTCAGGAAGGTTGGCACGTAACGCCCTCAGGGCTGGTAGAGTGCGAATAACATCACCAATTGCGCCTAAACGGACAATGAGGATTCTTTTTTGCGATAGTTCCATGAAAACTATTCTACCCGAGTCTTCCGCTTTGTCAATACGGAGCACCATGTCTTCAACCCTTAAAAGTACTTGTAACCTGGTAGAATTTATGGTTAATTATTTCTGACTTGGCAAAAACCTTAGCTTTTTAGGGAAGGCCGAAAAATGATCAGCGAAAGAAACATTCCCCCCACCTATGATCTGATTAAAAAAGGCAAAACCACCATTGTGGTTAAGGACGCTTACCGGAAAACGTTTATCAAAATGGGGATCAACGAGCCAGAGCGTTTTTTAAGCCGATTTACTGAAAACTCAGACTGCTATCAAGGGAGGGGGGCGTTAAAAACCATGCCTTTCCCAGAGAATGAAAAAGAGCAAATGATAATCAGACATTACCGGCGGGGGGGGAGGATGCAGAAGTTTACTGCCGATATTTATTGGGGTGCCTCCCGGCCTCTTCGGGAGCTGTGGGTTGGATACCAGGCAATGGATAAAGGATTACCCACTGCTGAAATCATCGCTGCCTGTCATACCCAAGTTTTTTGGCTCTTCCACCGGGGAGACCTTATCTCCCGAGAAATCAAAAACGGGATAGACCTGATCAGGTATCTTCAAGGGCTATTGCAACCGTTGACTAAGGAAAAAATCCTGCAAAAACGTAAAGTTATCCAAAGTGTGGGAAAAATCATCAGAAAGATGCATGAGGTGGGTATTTCCCACGGTGACCTTCACCTGAAAAACATTCTCCTTCAAATCAATGATCCTCAAGAAATAAATATCTATATTATTGATTTTGATAAATCCAGTGCAACGTCTCAGCTTAATGAAAATAAGCG
>JAZDOO010000361.1:0-2628 GCA_043798555.1 Pseudomonadota bacterium
CATCCAATACCTTCTTGTGCAAAGTCAAAATCTTTTTGGCTACTTCATACTGAGAATCAATGATGTCTTTGACTTCATGGTCAATAAGTTGGGCAGTCTGTTCGCTGTAATCCTTTCCCAATTGCAGTCCAACCTCAAGAAATTTTTGCTGGCGTTCACGTTCAAAGTAAATTTGGCCCAATTCTTTACTCATCCCATACTCTTTAACCATGCTTCGGGCGATGTCAGTGGCCCGGGCGAGGTCGTTATGAGCCCCGGTAGAAATATCCTCAAAATGAATTTCCTCCGCTGCTCTCCCTCCGAGGATGACGGCGATTTTATTTAAGAGCTCATTTTTGGTCATCAGGAACCGGTCTTCAGTAGGCACCTGGAGGGTAAATCCCAGGGCAGCTACTCCCCGGGGGACAATAGAAATTTTCCGAACCGGATCAGTGCCGGGAAGTGAGATGGCCACCAAAGCATGCCCCGCCTCATGGTAGGCTACAATCTCTTTTTCCATTGCGTTAATGAGGCGGTTCTTTTTCTCAAGACCAGCAATAATTCTTTCCACCGCCTCCTGAAATTCGGACATACCCACCTTATCCTTGTTACGGCGCACTGCGAGGAGCGTGGCTTCATTCGCCAGATTGGCTAAATCAGCTCCCACAAACCCGGGGGTCATGCCAGCTATAATTTCAACATTTACCTCATGGTCTACCACAATGTTTTTCATGTGCACCCTGAGTATCTCTTCCCGACCTATTTTGTCGGGCCGGTCCACTAAGATGTGGCGATCAAACCGTCCTGGCCTTAAGAGGGCAGGATCAAGAATTTCCGGACGATTAGTAGCAGCCATGAGAATTACGCCTACCGTAGGATCAAAGCCATCCATTTCTACCAAAAGCTGGTTCAGTGTTTGTTCCCTTTCGTCATGCCCTCCGGTCAACCCCATACCGCGGGCTTTCCCAAGGGCATCCAGTTCGTCAATGAAAATGATGCAAGGGGCCTTGGTTTTAGCCTGAGAGAAAAGATCACGCACTCGCGCTGCCCCCATACCGACAAACAACTCTACAAATTCTGAACCGCTCATGTTAAAAAAAGGGACTTTGCTTTCCCCGGCTACTGCCCGGGCGAGCAGCGTTTTTCCGGCTCCTGGAGGGCCTACAAGGAGGACCCCTTTGGGGAGTTTCGCCCCCAATTTGGTAAATTTCCCCGGTGCCTTCAAAAAATCAATCACTTCTACCAGCTCTTCCTTCGCCTCATCTACCCCGGCAGCATCAGCAAAGGTTACCTTTACTTCATTCTCCATATACACCCTGGCCTTGTTCTTGCCCAGCATCAGGAAACTCCCTTGCTGAGCGGCTAATTTGCGCATCATGAAATACCAGATACCAACAAAAAGAAATACCGGGACTACCCAGGAAGCGAGGTTCTTCAAAAAGTTGCTCTCAATGACCCCCTTGAAGGTGACATTATACTTTTCCAATTGTTGCGAGAGTTCAGGGTCAACGCGTACCGTAGTAAACATTTTCTCTACCTCCTGGCCGTTTTTCATTTCTTTAATCTTTCCCTGAATTCGATCCTGCATAATCGCAAGCTCCACAATCCTTCCTGATTCAAGAGCCTTGATAAATTCACTGTAAGGGATATGTTCGATCCCAAACATCTCAAGGATTAATTGATGAAGGATAAGAACCGCCCAGATTGCGATAAGCACATACCAGATGGAAAACTTATGGTGTTTTTCCACGTTCAGATTCTCCTTCCTTAAGATTTTGTAAGTCTCCGGGCAATATTTTGTCCTAAAAGGATTCTTTCCTGATTCGTGAGGCCTTCTCTTTTTTCCCCCTCCACAGCGTCCAATCGTAGAAGAAGCCCGGCCTGATTTGCAATTTGGATGCTGAGTCCTGGCCGGGCATTGCATTCTAAGATCATGGGCCCCTTTTCTCTATCAATGACCACATCTACCCCAAGATACCCGAGTCCGGTCATCTCGTGACAAAGGACTGCGATTCTTAATATTTCTTGCCAAAACGGGATCTTTGTTCCTTCTATTGCCTGGCCGGTATCCGGGTGGATGCGGATCACCCGGTCACGGTGAACCCCGTGCAGGGTAGTGCCTTCCACTAAGTCAACCCCAACCCCTACGGCTCCCTGGTGGAGGTTTGCCTTGCCGTTTGATTCTTTGGTGGGAAGCCTGAGCATTGACATGACAGGTATCCCCTGGTAGATGATGATACGAATATCGGGAACTCCCCGGTAGGTAATACTTTCAAACACGGGAGCCATTTCCACCTTATACTCAATGAGTGCCTTATCATCCTGCCCTCCCAGGGAGTAAAGGCCGGAGAGGATCCCGGAAATGTAATGCATCAAGTCCTCGGACGATATAACCTGACCATTTGCCTTTTCGAACCCGCCACCGCTAAGGGCCGAAAGCACCAAGATACCTTCACCTTCACATCCCATAGAGGGTTTTACCACGAAGTGCTGATGTTTCCCTGCGACCATAAGCACGTCAGGAATCTGATGGTGATAGTGAATTACCCCATAGAGCTGAGGAACTTTTATCCCATTCTGGATGGCCAGGCGTTTGGTAAGGAATTTATCATCCACTAAAGGATAAAATTTCCTCTGGTTGGCCATCAG
>JAZDOO010000395.1:0-9197 GCA_043798555.1 Pseudomonadota bacterium
TCAGGGTATCTATCGTTGGCCCACTGGGACCATCCCAGGCATATCCCTTACTCATTTCCAGTACTCCATTAGGTCCAAGCTTGAGATAAGGCGAATCAACCTCATATCCTTTAATCTCAATGTCATGAATATATGGTTGCACCAATTGGTACTTATATCTGTGCAATTTCCTATAACATGCTTTACCCATGACCCCTCCCTCTTAATCTTGACAATTGGTCTTATTTTCAAAAAGTATGGCATCTTTTGATCGCGAAAAGTCAAGGAAAAGATTTGGCCCCCTCCCTTCCTTGCGCAATGTATGACAAAACCCCCAGAGTTTTCCAACGATGTCGGTCATGAATTTGTTTCCCCTCACCCTTGCCCTCCCGCGGGAGGCTGTCTCGCAAGTCCGTTCATGGTTCGACAGGCTCACCACGAACGGACCACGCCACAATAAAAATCAATTACTTAGCCGTTCGTCCTGAGCACGTCGAAGGGCCAACGGCAAATTGCGACACAGTCTCCGAAAGGGAGAGGGACTATGTAGGCTATTTCAGGCCCTTTTTCTATTGCGCCGCGTAGCATACGCGGACCGTCCTTCTTTGACCTCGAAGCCAATCTGTCTTCTGGAAAATTTCAATCGAGGTTAAAGCTACTTTCTCGTTCCTAAATCATCCAAAACTTCCTGTATCATCGGTTTTAACTTAGGAATCTCTTCCTTTACAACAAGCCAGACTTCCTCAAAATCCACTACAAAGTAACCATGGATAATCTTATCTCTCATACCCGCCATATCGCGCCACGGAATGGACGGATACTTATCCCTGATATAAGCGGGGATATTCTTGGTCGCCTCCCCTATCACTTCAATACATCGTATAACCGCATCACATGTTTTGTTGTCGTGAAGAAATTCTTCAAAACTAAGTCCTTTAAGATGCTCCTCTGACCTTTCCATATATTCAAGAATGTCTTTAATGAAAAGTTCTGTGGTTCTATTCATATTAAAATTGCCTCGCTTAAAATAATCTCTTTCAATTCTTTACGGATATTCTTTTTAGGAACGACATCAACTTTAACTTCAAGGATATCAGAAAGATAGTTCTCAAGAGCTACTATATGAAGCAAGCTTACGGGTCTTTCAAAATCTATGAGGATATCCAGATCGCTTGTTATCTTTTGTTCTCCCCTTATATATGAGCCAAAAATTTCAATCTCTTTTACCCCATATCTTTCCCTTAGCTCCTCTTTATGTTGGACAAGTATGCTTTTTATCTCTTCTAATTTCTTCACCTCATCCCCCCATTAGTCTCTTAAATTCTGGCTCTATGTGTCTGATCTCGCCGACCGTTGGTGTTAAAAGTTCAATGTAATCCCCCTAATCAATCCCATCATGGCGGAGTGTATGACAAAATCCCCAGAGTTTTCCAACGATGTCGGTCATGAATTTGTTTCCCCTCACCCTTGCCCTCCCGCGGAGGGGAGATGGAATTATTACCGTTTTTTTCCTACCCTGTAAATAGCTTTTGGCTCGGCAACAATTGGAGTTCTCTGACGCTTATTCTCTTGAATGATGACATGAAGCCTTGCCCCAAGAACTTCGGTGACTCGCCGTAGCATATTCAGAGAATGACCTTCGTAAGATGGTGACTCAAAGGCGGCTGATTTGTTGTTGTGAGGTCCCCACTCTTTGGGCAAGCTCCTTCTGAGACATTCCGGATTTTTTCCGAAGAGAGGTCAATTGAACGGCCACCTCCCAGCCTTCGTCCGCTTTTTTAAACCTTTTCGCAAACTCCGGATCTTTTAACTGTTCATTAAGATAGCGATCAAAATTTGTTCGTCTTTTCATAATGGATTCCTCGAAACCCAATCTTCTTTTATTTCCAAAGCAACTTTCAGGTCCCTCTTAGGGATCGTCCTCGCCTTATTTCGGATTCCATGGACGAGAACAATTCTGTGACCTTTGGCAAAGAAATACAAAACTCTCGTATTAAGTTTACCTATATGACGGAGTTCAAATAGGCCTTCTCGGATGAACTTTGATAGAGGTGGTCTGTGATACCGCCTGTTTCGCAATCTCGCAAGCCCTGCCATGACAATTGCAAAATCATCTGGATCACCTTCTTTGAGTTCGTCCAAAAATTCTCGTACAGGACATCTCCCTGAACGGGTCTCATAAAATTCTACAATGAATTCCATAAATAGTCAACATCAAATTTGATGTATATTTGTGGGAGTTAGGCAGCAATAGCCTTATTGATTTCGTGAATGATTGTTTCTAATTTAAGGGCCGGACGGGACGTTGTTCATTTCTTTCACTTCCCTTTACCCCTGCCCATGGAGCAAAGAAAGAGGGGCAGACAATCGTAATGAAGTATTTTTTCGTACCTTTCTTGATCGAGTCTTCCTTCAAATTCCTTCCCTGAAAAGCTGGTCTTTACGAAGTTCGTTTTCAACCCCAATCTTGAAATCTTTTACGCCCGTTTCAATCACCCCCGGAAGTTGGCCTATTTATACCAAAGATTTAATTTTTTAGCAATTTCCAAATGGTTCCACTTCATGGAAAAGGGAGTAATAATGAGGGGGGGGTGCCTGACAGGTCTTCAGCCTGAAAGGGATGATTTCCTTACTGCAAAAAGTCAGGATTTGACTCTCTCCCCCTCCATAACCGGTAGATGGCAGGATAGATAATGAGTTCCAGGATGGTGGAGGTGATCACCCCACCCACCATGGGTGCAGCGATTCGCTTCATTACATCCGCACCAGTGCCGTGGCTAAACATTATCGGGATAAGACCGGCAAGGATAACACTCACGGTCATAATTTTTGGTCTTATTCTCTTTACTGCGCCATGCATGATAGCATCCTTGAGGTCATTGGTACTATTTAGTCTTCCTTCCTTTTTCCATTGCTCATACGCTAAGTCCAGATAGAGAAGCATAACCACTCCGGTTTCCGCATCCAGTCCGGCAAGAGCGATTATCCCCACCCATACCGCAATGCTCATATTGTAACCAAGAAGATAAAGAAGCCAGAACGACCCCACCAGAGAAAAAGGAACTGCGAGTAGAACAATCAGGGTCTTGGCAATTGATTTGGTATTAAAATAAATGAGCACAAAAATAATGAGCACGGTAAGGGGAATGACCAGTTTAAGTCTTTCGTGGGTTTTTACCAAGTATTCATACTCTCCACTCCACTGCAAACGGTAGCCTTCTGGAATCTTTAACGTAGCAACCCGCTTTTTCGCATCATTTACGTAGCCTCCCACATCCCGACCAGAAAAATCAATATACACATAGGAAGTGAGTTGCCCCTCTTCGCTTTTGATCGCAGTTGGGCCTTTTACAATCTTTATCTCGGCGAGATTACCGAGAGGAACCTGAATGAGGCCCGAAGAGGTGGCAGGAGACAATGACATCCCCCCCCCTGATGGAGCATTTCCCATCATCACCGGCAACAGCACTCTTTGCAATTTACCCAGGTCATCTCTTAATTCCCTCGGATATCGGATGTTCACTGGGTAACGTTTCCTTCCTTCAACCGTAGTGGTAATGTTCATCCCCCCGAGAGCCGACTGGATCACCTCCTGGACATCTTCGACTGATAAGCCATATCGGGCAACCTCATCGCGCTTGATATTAAAGTCTAAGAAATAACCGGTAGTTACCCTTTCGGCATAGACACTCCGTGTACCTGGAACGTCTCTCAGGTGATGTTCAATAGCCAGTCCGATTTTTTCAATTTCCTCCAGCTTTGGCCCCAGAATTTTAATCCCTACTGGAGTCCGGATGCCGGTAGCAAGCATATCTATTCGGGCCTTTATAGGCATGGTGAAGGAATTCGCTACCCCGGGGATGGTTAAGGCATCATTCATCTCATTTTTCAGCTTTTCCACCGTCATTCCAAGGCGCCACTCCGATTCAGGCTTAAGGTTTATAATGGTCTCAAACATCTCCAGCGGAGCCGGGTCAGTGGCGGTTTCCGCACGACCGGCTTTTCCGAAGACCTGGGCTACCTCAGGAATCTTCATCAAAATCTTGTCCTGAAGTTGAAGTAATTCTGACACTACGGATATAGAAGGCCCTGGCGCAGTCACTGGCATATAGAAGAGAGTCCCTTCATAGAGGGGGGGCATGAATTCGGTGCCAAGTTTCATAAAGGGATAAACGGTAATGGCAAGCACAATGACTGCAAGCAAAATAACCGTCTTCTTAAATCGCAGGGCAAAGGAAGCAACAGGTTCATAGAGCCTATGGAGGATAATGCTTATGGGGTTTTTCTCCTCCGGCCGTATCTTCCCGCGGATAAACAAGGTCATTAAGACTGGGGTGAGCGTTATCGCAAGGAAGGAAGAAAAAAGCATGGCAAAGGTCTTGGTATAGGCTAAGGGTTTAAAAAGCCTTCCTGCCTGAGCCTGAAGGGTAAACACCGGAAGAAATCCCACCGTAATAACTAAAAGCGCGAAAAACAAAGATGGCCCCACCTCTTTTGCCGCCTCAATAATGATGTCTATTCTCCTGCCCCCTGACCCCTGATCCCTGATCCCTGATCCCTGATCCCCGGCTTCTTCCAGCTTCTTGTGGGCATTTTCTACCATGATGATGGTGGCATCTACCATTGCTCCAATGGCAATGGCGATACCGCTTAAACTCATGATATTGGAAGTGACTTTTAAATAATACATGCAGATAAAGGAGATAATGATAGCAACCGGCAGCGTGAGAATAACGACCAGGGCACTGGGTAAATGAAAGAGAAAAACAATGCAGACAATACTTACTGCTAAGGCAAGTTTTAGGATTTCTTCTTTGAGAGTATCAATGGACCGGTGGATCAGGTCAGAGCGGTCGTAGGTGGTGACAATTTTTACCCCTTTGGGAAGACTGGGCTCAATGTCTTCTTTAATTTTCTCTTTGACCCGTTCAATGACATTGAGCACATTCTCACCGAATCTAATAACGACAATACCCCCTGCCACCTCTCCCTTCCCATCGAGATCGGCGAGTCCCCTCCGTATCTCAGGCCCAAACTGGACACGTCCGACATCTTTCAAATAGATAGGTGTTCCTGCGCCATTGGTTCCCACCGAGATGTTTTCAAGATCTTTGAGGGTCTTTAGATAACCCCTTCCTCGCAGCATATATTCAAAACCGGAAAACTCTAAAACCCGCCCCTCCACATCTAAGTTGCTCCTCCTCACCGCCTCCATTACCTTTGTTATGGGGATATTATATGCCAGGAGGCGGTTAGGGTCCACGGTTACCTGGTACTGTTTGACAAAACCGCCAATACTCGCAACCTGAGAAACCCCTGGAACACTCTCAAGGGCAAGTTTCAGGTTCCAGTCCTGAAGGGAGCGAGGCTCAGCCAGGTCATATTGGCCAGTTTCATCTACGATGGCATAGGAGAATCCCCACCCAAGACTGGTGGCGTCAGGGCCGAGGATCGGATTCACCTCCGCCGGGAGTTTGTTTTTCACTCCCTGAAGATACTCCAATATCCGGCTCCGTGCCCAGTAGATATCAGTACCCTCCTGAAAAATGATGTAGATGAAGGAACTCCCGAGAAAAGAGAAACCGCGCACTGCCTGTACCTTAGGTGCCGCAAGGAGGGTAGAGGAGATGGGGTAAGTGATCTGGTCTTCTACTAAGTCAGGGCTTCTTCCCGCCCATTCAGTATAGACGATGACCTGGGTATCGCTTAAATCGGGTATGGCATCAAGCGGAGTATGTTTCAATGCCCAGTAGCCCCAGGCAATGGCAAAAAAGGTAAACAAGAAGACGAGGAATTTGTTGCGAGCGCTGTATTCGATGATTTTGGCGATCATAGTTTTATAGGCTATAGGCGATAGGTTTTAGGTTTTAGACTGATCCCCGATCCCTGACCCCTGAAAACTGCCCCCTTCTTTTAATGCTGATGGAGAGGTGTTACCCCTTTAAGCTGTGCCTCGGAATCAATGAGGAAATTAGCTCCTGAGGCAACTTTTTCTCCCGCCTGAAGCCCTTTAATTACCTCCACCATGTCTTCTCCCCTGAGACCAGGAACAACCTCTCGCGGTTCAAAATATCCATCTCCTTTATCAACGTACACGATTTGCCTTTCGCCGGTATCAATTAAAGCTTCTTGCGGAATAGCAAGTTTGGCGCCAAGAAAAATCTTCACTTCCACATCAGTATACATATTAGGTTTGAGTTCTCCTCCTGGGTTGGGGATAGTGAACCTAACTTTAATGGTCCTGGTTTCCCCCGAGAGCGTGGGGTAGATATAATCAATCCTGGATTCAAACGCTTTGCCCGGGAAATAGCTAAGGCTTATTTTCGCAGTCTCACCTATTTTTACCAGAGGCGACTCATACTCATAAATGTCTGCGATGATCCAGACGGTGGATAAATCAGCAACATCAAAAAGTTTCTCCCCGGGCATGACCCGCATCCCCAGCAATGCCATTTTTTGCACAATATAGCCGCTCACCGGGCTATAGATAGTCAGTGTCCTTATGGGTTTGCCAGTTTCTTCGACCTTGTTGATCTGAGCATCAGTGATGTCCCAAAGCCGCAGCCTTTGCCTGGCAGCCTCAACAATCACTTGTGCATCCTTGGCGAGCATTCCGGCAAGACCTTCCTCCTTTTGCGCTTTACTCCATTGTAAGAGATTAATAAATTCTTGTTGGGTAGCAAGAAGCTCGGGGCTGTAAATCTCAGCCAGCGGCTCTCCTTTCTTCACATACTTCCCAGTATAGTCCACATACAGTCTTTCAATCCAGCCTTCAAATTTGGTATTGACAGTTGCAAGCTTCCGTTCATCATATTCAATGCGGCCTACGGTTCTGATAGTTTTCTCAAGAGGTCTTACCGAGACTTCCACGGTTTTAACCCCGATTAACTGCTGTTTTTCGAGAGGAATTTGGATGGTTGGGGCCTTTTCAGTTTTGTTCTGTTCAGTCGCTGGGGGTGTCTGGCCCTGAGGCTTCTCGGCTGGCATGCCAGGCATTCCGGGCATGCTGTCTGGCGCCTGTGCTAAAGCGATTTGCGTCGTATTGCTGACTTTAAAGATACTCCGTGGACCTATGTTTGAAAGATACAAGACAAAAAATGCTGTGGTAACTAAGCCGGCAATGATAAGCAGATTCCTTGTTTTCATTTTTCATTCACTCCCCAATACAGAATCCGTGGCTCCTGTAATTGCTTCAAGTCTCGCTATTGCCTTTTCCCGCTCCATAAATTGTCCCCAGTAGAGAAAATCATAATCAAGCAGAGATTTAAGCCTAC
The DNA here is from genome assembly GCA_043798555.1 of Pseudomonadota bacterium. GTDB lineage: Bacteria > Desulfobacterota > WTBG01 > JAGOGO01 > JAGOGO01 > JAZDOO01. The sequence continues at coordinate 7,254 of JAZDOO010000395.1, forward strand.
TAATAACCGTGATTGCTTCAACCTTTCCGGTTACATATCCGGCGAGGGCTAATTCAAAATCCTGATAGATTTTGGGAATCAAGGCATTTTTATATAAATCCGTTAATTGTTCTGCGGTCTTGAGCATGGAGTAATTATCCCTTAAGGCGGAAGAGATCATGAACTTTGTTGACTCAAGCTCATTCTTTGCCTCTAATAAAGAAGACTCGGCTTCCAGAACCCCCTGTCTTTGTTTTGTTCTATAATAAAGAGGAATATTGATGGTGCTGGTAAGGCTCCACATATCGTCAAACATTCCTCTTTTTTTAGCTACCCCGGCGTTGATAGTAAAATCAGGGTAGTATTCTTTTTTCGCCATCCGAACCTTTGCCCCTGCTCCTTCAATCATCTTTGCTTTAGCTTTTATTTCCGGAGAATGTTCATATGCTCTTTCAAGGAGATCATCCATGGTGTAGCGGTATTCAGTGCTATTGGTCTCAAGTGGTCTGCCGAGAGAAGATTTAACATCCCTGCCGATGGTGGTATTCAGCATTCCCTCTAAAGCCTGTATTTTCTGTTTTTGCATTTCCTCCTTCTCAAGGAGCATGTACTTTTCGGTCTGGGCCATTATGACTTCTTGCTGGGGCGCCATCCCGGATGAATATCGTGCTAAGGCAGCGTCTTCCATCCTCGCAAAGAGGTAAGCTTTATCTTTGATCAGGTCAATGTCTTTATAGGCAAGGAATAGGTCATAGTAAAGATTTTTTACCCTGGCAATAATTTCCAATCGGGTGGCGTCGTACGAGGCTTGCAGACTTCCCGCATCTTTTTCCGCCATTTCACCCTTCAAAGAGCGTTTTCCAGGAAAGGGGAACATCTGAGAGGCAGAAAACATCCATTGGGCGTCGGGCATCTCACCATAGGTATATTTTCTCCACCCTTCATTCTGATAACCGAACATTACCATGGGGTCAGGAAGGCTTCTTGCCTGAGGGATTCGGTATTTTGCTGCTTCTGCTCCTGATTGAGCCGCAAGAATTTCAGGATTATTTTTCAAGGCTTCATTGATCAAATCTTGCAGTTGCAAATCTTCAGCAAAGGCGAATGAACCCGGATATAAGATTAAGCATAAAACTATAGTGATGGTAAAAAGAAAGTTGTCATTGCGAGGAGTCCGCTCAAGGCGGACGACGAAGCAATCCCATGAGATTGCTTCGCTTCGCTCGCAAAGACATTTTAATGTCAACGTATTTAATGCCTTCATATTATAAGACTCAGATAAAATTATCGTGCATCCACATTGAAATTCACCGTTTCGGTTTTTTCAGCGCGAGTTATTTTTACTGCTATATTCCACGCACCAGGCATGGAAAAGTTCAAGGTTGCATGATACTCAGTTCCATGCGATGCTGCTTCAGTTGAATAATTCATGGCCGGCATGCCGGGCATGGCAGGCATAGAATATTCAACAGTTATGCTGGCATCAGTAACCGGTTTGCCGGTTGCGTCCTTGACCGCAATCATCACAAGATTATCGCCAACAGTAGGAGTACTTTTTTCCATCTTCAACGAAACGCTGTACTCTCCTGCATTTTTGGTTACCTCATACCCTTTTGCACATCCTATACTTGCTACTACCAGCACGATTAAAGTAATTACCGCTAATTTTTTCATAATGTCCCTCCTATAGTTCAATCTTATTTTTGAATTTCCACACTCCCTTTATGTTGGCAGCGTCTCCGAAGCTCATGCACAATTGGTCTAATGAATTGCTCCTGCTGCTCAGGAGCTAACTGGTTTTTGACCTCTAAGATATGAAGCATGGTTTTCTTTTCCAGTTCGGTTTGAAGCTTTGCAATGTCCTCTAACAGGGTATCAATAGCGGCAAGATCAGGTTTTGGCTGAAGCAAGATCTTGGCTAAGGCCAACCTTTTCTGATCAATTTGCACTGCTAAGGTATCCCGG
>JAZDOO010000400.1:0-13915 GCA_043798555.1 Pseudomonadota bacterium
GGCATCTGACGGTAAAAGAAGGTGAGGAGAAGCGTTCGTATATGGGAACCATCTACATCAGCATCGGTCATGATAATAATGTTGTGGTAACGAAGCCTTTCCGGATCGAATTCATCTTTACCCATTCCAGTTCCTAAGGCAGTAGCAATAGTAATAATCTCAGAATTTTCGATCATTTTATCAAAACGAGCTTTCTCAACATTTAATATTTTCCCCTTAAGGGGGAGGATTGCCTGAAAATGGCGATTCCTTCCCTGCTTTGCTGAGCCCCCCGCCGAATCACCCTCTACCAGAAAAAGCTCGCTCAAAGAAGGATCCTTTTCCTCGCAGTCTGCCAGTTTACCCGGTAGAGAACTCCCTTCCATAAAACTTTTTCGCCGAATAAGCTCCCTAGCTTTTCTGGCCGCTTCCCGTGCCCTGGCTGCCTCAACCGCTTTTTCCAAAATCTTTCGGGCTACATCAGGATGTTCCTCCAAATATGAAGAGAGCTTTTCATTAACAACACTTTCCACCAGTCCCTTAACTTCACTGTTGCCTAATTTTGTTTTGGTTTGCCCTTCAAATTGAGGATTGGGGAGTTTTACACTTATTACTGCCGTAAGCCCTTCCCGGACATCACCTCCATCAAGCGCGATCTTAAGGCCTTTGGTTAAATTGGCTTTAGAGAGGTAATTATTCACCGAGCGGGTGAGCGCAGATTTAAATCCACTTAAATGGGTTCCTCCTTCAGAGGTATTGATGGTATTGGCAAAAGAGAAAACGGTTTCCGAATAGCCGTCATTATACTGGAGGGCTATTTCAACGCTTGCCGCGTCTTTTTCAGCCTGAAAATAAATTGGTTGGGGGTGAATTACGTTCTTGTTTTTATTCAAATGCTCAACGAATGAAACAATTCCTCCTTTGTAGTGAAAGGTGTGTTGCTTATCGGTTCTCTCGTCCGAGATGAAAATCTCAACCCCTTTGTTAAGGAAAGAAAGCTCTCGGAGCCTTTGAGAAAGAATGTCAAAACTAAATTCTAATTCTTCGAAGATTTCCGGATCTGGCTTAAAAGTGACCTTGGTTCCCGAGCGTTTTGTTTGTCCGATTTCTTTTAAAGGCTCCTTGGGTACTCCTCGTTCATATTTTTGCTGATAAACATGACCCTGGCGGCGAATTTCCAATACGAGTAATTCAGAAAGATAATTTACTACTGAAACGCCGACACCATGGAGACCTCCGGAAACTTTATAGGTTTGATTATCAAACTTGCCCCCGGCATGGAGCGTAGTCATTACTACTTCCGCCGCTGATTTTTTTTCTGTGGGGTGAATTTCTACCGGGATACCACGTCCGTTGTCTTCCACCGTAACGCTATTATCAATATGAATGGTCACTTTTATATTGTCACAGTATCCTGCCAATGCCTCATCAATGCTATTATCAACCACTTCATAGACCAAATGATGTAAGCCCCTGCTTCCCGTATTCCCAATATACATGGCTGGGCGTTTACGGACTGCCGTGGGGTCATCAAGAACTCTTATTTTATCTGCACCATAATCGCTGCTGTCTGAAGAAAGAGTATTAACTGACTCGTTATCGGCTCTCATTGTCATTGGATCCCTGTCCTCCTTGGATTTTTTCCAAAATGCGCGTAAAATCATCATCTGAAAAGAAATAGACCTCTATTTTGCCTCTTTTTTCCTTGCGAACGATTCGGACCTGAGTCCCCAGAATGCGCTGAAGATTTTCTTGAACAAATTTTATCTGAACATCTTCATCCCGATGGGGGGAAACAGGCTTTTCTCTCTTCATTCTTTTCACTAATTCTTCGGTTTGTCGTACTGAAAATTCCCGCTTCAGTATTTCTCGGTGTAATTGTATCTTCTTGGCATTCAAATCAAGGCTTAAAATTGCCCGGGCGTGCCCTGGGGAGATCTTGCCCGAGGCCACATCTCCCTTAATTTCTTCTGGCAGTTTCAGTAAGCGGAGCGTATTGGTAATTGTCGAGCGATCCTTGCCCACAATATCCGCCACCGCTTCCTGGGACAACTTGAATTCTTCTGTTAACCGGCGATAGGCTTCGGCCTCCTCAATGGGATTGAGATCTTCTCGCTGCAGATTTTCAATCAGAGATAGTTTTAGAACCTGATCATCAGGAACATCTTTGACCACTACAGGAACTTCTTTTAACCCAGCTTTGAGGGCGGCTCTCCACCGCCTTTCTCCGGCGATTAATTCATAACCAGTGGAAATTTTTCTCACTATCAGGGGCTGGATTATCCCACTTGCCTGCAAAGAAGCCGCCAGCTCTTCAATTTTTTTGGGATCGAAGGATTTTCGTGGCTGATAGGGATTGGGACTAATTGCCTCTATCGGACAATGAAAAAGGGGCACTTCCTTCCTTCCTTCTTCTATTACCGAAGTAATATCAGGAAAAAGAGCATTCAATCCTTTTCCTAATATTTTTCTTTTACCCATGAATCGTGCTCCTTTTCTGAATGATTTCTTGTGCTAATTGAAGATAACACTGTGCTCCCCGAGAATTTTTATCGTAAAGATATACCGGTTTTCCAAAACTTGGAGATTCACTTAAGCGGACATTGCGAGGAATAATACTATCAAAGACCCGGTTGCTAAAATGTTTTTGTATATCTTGCACCACAAGATGGGAAAGTTTATTTCTTACATCGAACATGGTAAGTAAAATCCCTTCCATAATGAGGTGGGGGTTAAGTGCCTTTTTTATTCTTTGTAAGGCTTCAAAAAGATGAGCCAGCCCTTCCAGGGCGTAATATTCACACTGGACCGGGATGAGGACAGAATCAGAGGCGGTTAACGCATTTATTGTTAGTAATCCTAATGAGGGCGGACAGTCCACAATAATATAATCAAATTTAGAGCGAAGCGGGTCAATAAGGCTTTGAAGCCTTATTTCTCGTTTAGGCATGTTCACCAATTCCACTTCAGCTCCGAAGAGGTCAATGTGCGATGGAACCACCTTTAGTAACGGTAATTCAGTCCCGCAAATAATTTCGTCAATCGTTACGCTGTCCAGAAGAGCGTGATAAAGGTTATTGTTAAGCTTAGCTCTGGATAAGCCCACACCGCTAGTGGCATTACCCTGAGGATCAGAATCAATGAGAAGGGTACTCTGGTTTAATAGCGCTAACGATGCTGATAGATTTACTGCGGTTGTAGTTTTCCCAACCCCGCCTTTTTGATTGGCAATACTGATTACTCTGCTCATTATTCCCTGGTTAATTAATTTCCTCTTACATTTATAGGGAGAAAAATAAATGGGTCTGGGGAGGTAGTAATTAAGCGTTCAATCCGATGGGTATTAGGTGAAACTCGTTATTAATTTTTTTTACAATTATATCATATTTCAAATACATTGGGAAGCAAAATGTACGTTTCACGTGAAACGTTTTCCCTGTCCGAACACAATAATGGTTCGCCTTTTATTAGTAAAAGGAAGAATGTAGCTTTCGAAATGAATAATGGAAATGCCCAGGAGGGAAATATGAGATTCGATTGCGTTAAGTTCAGTTTGAACATTGGGTCCTTTCATGGCAATGATGATTCCCTTCGGAGCCCGGAGCGCCATGGCAGTGGACAAATATTTCGGCAAAGAAGCAAAAGCCCGACTGATACAGACCTGATAAGAACAATTAAGAGACGGGAGGTTTTCAACCCGTTCATGAATCGCTTCGATACCCTTAAGCCCGAGAGTCCGGATAGTGTGGCGCAGAAAAAAGACTTTTTTCTGAGAAGCGTCAGCCAAGGTGACCTGAATATCCGGGCGAATAATTTTTAGCGGAATACCGGGAAATCCACCTCCCGAGCCGATATCTATCACATTGCTATTTTGGGGTATGAGTCTTTCTGGAATTAATGAATCGATGAAGTGATTAATATATACCTCTTTTTCTTCGATAATACTGGTAAGGTTAATTTTTTCATTCCAGGCGCGTAACTCCCGGAAATAAATCTGGAAGGGGGGAACGGTTCTTGGTGAAAGTGGAATACTTAATGTTTTGGCGGCTCGGAGGAAAAAATCTAATTGGGAATTATCGGACACTAAATTTTAATTTCAATATACGCTTTACTGTGAAGTTCTTCCATCCATTCTTGGAGCTTTTTTTCCATTTTTTGTTGAAAAAGAGAATTCGTTATTTCCTCCCGAACTTCATCTAACGTCTTGCTTTTGTCTTCGGTTCGCTCCAAAACCCGAATAATAAAGTACCCCTTAGTTGTAGTAATAACGTTACTCAACTCTCCAATGTTTAAGCTAAACGCTGTCTCGTCCAGGGCAGCCATCAATTCGCCTTTTTTAAAATAACCCGGATCATAGGAACTCTTCTCTTCAGTAAGGTTAAATTCCTGGGCAATGTTATGAAAATTCTCTCCAGCTTTTATTCGTTTTAAGGCCTCTTCTGCTTTGACGGCAAGGCTATTTTTTGTTTCCGGGGTAGCATTTGAAGGGAAGGGAAAGAAAACCTGTTCGATTTTCACCCGAGCGGGTTCAAAATAATCTTTGCGATGCTTCCGGAAATAGTTTTTCATTTCTTTTTCGCTTATATTTACCTGAGACTGAATCTTTTGAGCTATGAACTGGTTCCGCTTCATCTCTTCTCGCATTTTTTCTCGATACTCGTCCCAGGTTAGCCCTTGCTGCTGTAATGCTTCATTAAACTGTTCGGTACTCAGTCCATTTCTCTGTTTTAATCTTTCAATCGCTTCATCTACCTCTCGATCGCTTATATTGGTTTCGGTTTTGAGAGATTCTTGGTCAACAAGTTTTTGGTCAATTATCCTACTAAGCAATTCCCGATACTTTTCGGTTGAAAAAGGAGAGGTTGCTTCGGGAGATTGAGTCTGTGCGATCTTTAGAAGCTCAGAAAGAGTAACAATTTCTTCATTAACGATGGCAACGACTCGATTAATGATTTCTCCTTTTACCGAAGGTGAAAGAAGGAAAAGTAGAATAGCTATGTAAACTAATGACCTGAGAAAGGAGGCTATGCGTCTTCTCATAGTAGAAATCTTTTTAAAATTCTTGCCCTAATGGAATTATAGATAAATTATTATTCTAACAAGAAATCTTTTATTCTTGCAAGATTTTCTTTACTTTTTCAATAACTTCTTTCGGGTGGTCAGCAGCCTGAAAAGAAATATAGAGCTTGTAGTCAGGGGAAAGCCTTACTTTCTTTCCTTGAGTTTGAATCAACGCAAGAATTTTGTCCAGTGATTTATCTGCTTCTGGGTGGAATGTTAAGATAATATCTTTGCCATTATAGTCGAGGGTGGTAATTAAATATTTTTTTAACATTGGCTTTACGTTGGTTATGAGCAATAAATTTTCTACTTGCAAAGGAAGCGGGCCAAAGCGATCCCGAAGTTCATTTTTCATATCCAGTACGTTTTCATCCTCAATACCTCCAGCCATTTTTTTGTAAATCCTCAGGCGTTGATGAATATCCGGGATGTATTCTTCAGGAATATACGCTGGAATCTGAAGGCGGATCTCAGGGTCTACGTCCGGAGTAAGTCTTTCCCCTTTTATCTCTCTGACCGCTTTTTCAATAAGTTGATAATAGAGCTCTATCCCTACCGCCGCCATGTGACCGGATTGGGAAAGTCCTAAAATATTACCTCCTCCTCTAATCTCTAAATCATAGTTAGCCAAACGGAAACCAGAACCGAGGTCACTCAGCTCTCCCATCACCTGAAGGCGCTTCTTAGCCTCGTTGGTAAGGGAACTTTCTCGGGGAATCAGGAAATAGGCATAAGCTCGGTGGACCGAGCGCCCAACTCTTCCCCGAAGCTGGTAGAGTTGGGCCAACCCCAATTTATCCGCCCGATTAACGATAATCGTATTCGCTTGGGGAAAGTCCAGACCTGATTCAATAATCGTAGTGCAGAGTAACAGGTTGACATCCTTTTGATAAAAATTCCACATAGCCCTTTCCAATTCCTTTTCCGGCATTTGACCATGAGCAATGCCCAATCTGGCCTCAGGAACCAGCTCTTTCAGGTACTGGGCCATGGCCTCAATGTTTTGAACCCGATTGTGGACAAAAAAGACCTGCCCATTTCGCATGAACTCCCTGATAATTGCCTCCCGAATTATCTTTCCATCAAAATGAGTAATGTACGTTTGGACAGCAAGACGATCTTCCGGAGGGGTATTAATAATACTGAGATCTCGAATTTCAAGAAGGGAAAGCTGCAGGGTTCGAGGAATTGGGGTGGCCGTAAGCGCCAAAACATCTACCAACATCCTCATCTTTTTCAATCTTTCTTTATGCTTCACCCCAAAGCGATGTTCCTCATCAAGGATCACCAATCCCAAGTCTTTAAATCCGATATCTTTCTGAAGGAGGCGGTGGGTTCCAATCACAATATCCACTTTCCCCTCTTTTAATTGCTGAAGGATTTCTTTCTGTTCCCGGGGAGTCCGGAAACGACTGAGCATTGCAACCGTTACTGGAAAATCCCGAAAGCGATGAGAAAATGTTTGATAGTGTTGATGTGCTAAGATGGTAGTAGGAACCAAAATTGCTACCTGCTTATTATCCATAACCGCTTTGAAGGATGCCCGCAGGACTACTTCAGTTTTGCCATATCCCACGTCCCCACATATCAGGCGATCCATCGGACGGGGGTTTTCCATATCAGCCAAAACATCTTCAATGGCATTGGTTTGATCTCGAGTCTCCTCATATTCAAAGCGAGCTTCGAATTCCCGATAATATTGGTCGTGAGGAGAAAAAGAAAATCCGTTTAAGGCGTGGCGGGTAGCATAGACTTTGAGAAGTTCCTTGGCGTGAGCCTGAATAGCTTCAGTTACCTTTTTCTTGGTTTGAAGCCAGGTTTTTCCTCCCAGCTTATGGAGGACCGGGCGCTCCCCCTCTACCCCCCGGTACTTTTGGACAAGATTAAGGCGATATACGGGGACATAGAGTCGATCACCACCCAAGTACTCAATAAGAAGGTAGTCATTTCTACTTCCCCCAATCTCCAAAGAATGAAGCCCCTGGTATTGGCCGATTCCGTAATCCACATGAACTACGAAGTCATTGGGGTGAAGATCCTCAAGGTTAGAGATGGCATACCCTTCGGGAATGTCCGGTTTTTCCCACCGAAAATATTTCTCCCCGAAGATCTCAGCCTCAGTAAGAATTATCAGGCGATCCGAACGGGATCGAAATCCCCGGTTGATCTTTCCCAGCAAAAGCGTTAAGGTTTCTTTTTTTTGCACACTGGAATCAAAGAGGCTGAAGTGGATCTGCGGTTGGATGAAAAACCCATAGCTTTCCAGTAGGTCATGAAGGCGTTTCTTTTGAGTCTCCGAATGGCAAACTACGTGAATACTGTAGTACTCGTTAAGCCACTCTCGAAGGTTTTGGACCAATCTTGCCAGAGGTCGGGTCTGACTTTTGCGCTCCATGATGTGGTGGTACACATCTTTATTGTCCGAGGTGGAAAAATGGAGGGTATGTTTTCCTGGCCTTAAAATATCAAGCGGTTCTATCCAGACCTTTGAAAGAGGTTCTAAAGCCCCTGCAATTTCATCTGGCGTAAGGTACAGTTGGGTCCCCAGGCTACTCACCTTTCCTTCTGCCAGAGCAGAGGCAAGGCTTTGATTCTTTGCTTCAAAAAAATCAGCAATTTTTTCTTGGAGTTCTGACAACTCATAGGCCCAGATGAGCGAATCCGAAGGAAGATACTGAAAAAAAGTGCCCAAATGATCATAAAAAAACTCCAGAAGGAAGGCCATGCCTGAGAAAGGCCTTGCTGGAGATAGTTTTTCTTTCAAGTCCCGGGCGAGGGGAGAGGGTATTCCCCCTGCTTTTTGTCGCTCCGCTATTGCTTTAAGAGCATGCGTCTGGGTGGATTCATTGAGAATAATTTCCGAGACCGGCAGGATACAAAAACGTTCCAGGGTGGAGATAGAGCGCTGGGTGACCGGATGAAACTGACGAATTGATTCAACTTTATCCCCGAAAAGCTCGATCCGGATTGGGTAAACAGATAAAGGTGGAAATACATCTACAATTCCTCCGCGAACGCTACATTCTCCGCGCTCCTCCACGAGGGGGACATTTTGATACCCGCCCTCTACCAGCGTTCTTACCAATGAATCCCGGTCAATTTCACCCAGAAGATGGATATCCAGCACCGCTCTTTTTAATGACTCCGGAGGAATGCACTGCTGCATCAAAGCCCGAAGCGGTGACACGACGATAGGAAAGGTTTCATCGCATTGGAGGTGATACAGGGTTTCCAGTCGGGCATTTGTCTTTTCTGGATGTGGATCGCAACTGTCGTAGGGAAGGGTTTCCCAAGCGGGAAAAAACAGCACTGGGCGGTTAATTTCCTCCTCCCCTAAATAGAATCGCAGTTCCTGACAGAGCTCATCTGCTGCATCGTTGTCAGAGGTAATCACGAGAAAAGTCCGGGGGATACGGAGACCTAATTTTGCCAGGAGATAAGCAAAAGAAGAACCCCTGAGGCCGGAAAGGTAAATCTCCTTTGCTCCCAGGAGCAGCAGGGATTTTAATGTTTCAAAAGCGTTTACTGGTTGGGGAGAAATTTGCGCTAACGATTCCATGTAATTGGTTAAGTAATGGTATTCTGAAGCCATCTCAATGCTGCTTTCATTGCCTCGTCATCCAGACGCAGACGATGCCCTCCACCTTTAATTACCACAAGTTCTTTTGGTTCAGGAGCGTTTTCACAGAGTCGGTAGCCGTGTTCCACGGGAACGGTTTCATCCTGGTCGCCATGAAGAATAAGGATAGGGGAAGCCTCAATCCGGCTAATCCATTTATCCGGCCGGAGCACCTGAAACCCTTCGATCCAGGCGTTTTGATCAAACGGGAAATTAGGGTTTTTAATGATGCCGATACTTCGGGCGTGCCTTAAAAATTGGTCCGGGCCATCGTTCAGTAAGATTGAATCGAAATCAGCCGGACCAGCGGCAAGGATCAAACCAACAATCCGATGGTCATGGGCAGCAGTATACACTGACACTGCTGCTCCGGCACTGAAGCCAAAGAGAACCATCCCGGAAGAATCAGGGGAGAGAGATTCCGCATAATCTAATACGTGTTTAAGGTCCTGAGCCCATCCTTTTAAATCAAAGTCTCCGGTACTTTCTCCAGCCCCCCGAAAGTTGAACACTACACATCGGTACCCGGCTGCACACAAAACTTCTGCCAATTGCAGATACCCCGGGTCATATGGATCTTTGGTTCCTCCAGGGATGCCATGACAAAGGATAACCCACGCCCGGAACATTTCCTGAGTTTCAGAAGGCCAGCAGGTCTTTCCCCGAACGATTACATCTTCTTCGGTCAGTTCAAAGTTCTTACAATACATGGTACGCACCTGATAGTGAATGTCATTAAAAAGTTCGCTTCACCCTTTTAAATCTTATCGGTATCCACATGTTTGATGCCACCGTCCCTGAAATCTATACACCCACAACCGGAAAATCAACAGTTACTATGGGACTTTTCAAAAAAAAATACCAGATAAAATGTTTCTTACAAAGACAAATGAATCAAGTTTAGAATGCTTCTTCTCCCTTGACAAGCTTTAGCATTCTAAACTATGAGTATAAGGAAACGCTTTCCTTTTCATTCAGGACAGGAACATTGAAGTTTGCCATTCTTTCCGACATCCATGGAAACCTGGAAGCTTTTCAGGCGGTTCTAAAGGACCTGTCCCGGGAGGGGCTTGAGAAGATCATCTTTTTGGGAGACATTGTGGGGTACGGGGCAAATCCCAAGGAGTGCATTGACCTTCTCCAGGAAAAAACCCAGGCCATTGTAGCAGGTAACCACGATTGGGCGGTAGCAGGAAAAATTAACACCCTTAGTTTCAATTTTGTCGCCAAAGTTGCAATTGAATGGACCATCACTCAACTTTCCCTTGATTATAAAAATTTTTTGGCTCAACTCCCCTTGAAAGGGAGGGAAGGTATGTTCGCTTACACCCATTCCACCCCGATAAATCCCCAGGAATGGAACTATATTTTTTCTCCGTATGAGGCATTCATAAATCTTAACTCCTTAGACCAAACGTTGTGTTTTATCGGACACTCTCATATCCCCATTGTTTTTGTACTCAACCAATCCGGGAAATTGTTCTATACGGAAAACCTCACAAACATTGTATTAGAAGAAAGTAAACGCTTTCTGATTAATATTGGCAGCGTGGGGCAACCCCGGGATAGTAATACCCTTGCTGCCTACGGTATCCTTGACACGAAAAAGCAGGTTTTCTCCCTTCGGCGGGTACATTATGATATCGCCAGCGCTCAGAAAAAAATAGTAGCTGCCGGCCTTCCAGCGATACTGGCAGAAAGGATTGGTATGGGATGGTAAAGGGATTAATAGTAAACCGATATCAAGAAGAGGCCTTGGGCGGGAGCAGTGATGCCGGCTTTCTTTCGATCTCGGGCATGAAAAACCTCAACAAACTTATCGGGAGAGATCCTTCCTTTTCCCACCTCAACTAACGTTCCCATAAGATTTCGAACCATGTGACGCAAAAAAGCATTAGCGTGGATGGAAAAAATTAGTTTACTTCCTTCCTGCCTGAATCCTACCTCCATGACTTCTCTTTGGGGGGAAATTATTTTATGATCAGCTCCTTGAAACGATGAAAAATCATGCCATCCTACCAAAGAGCGGGCAGCTTTTTCCATCAAGGCGATCTCTAAGTGTTCTTTTATCCACCACGTATACTTTCTTAAAAATACGAAAGGCTGGGGAGCATTCCAAATATGGTATTCATAGATTCTACTTTTAGCACTGAAGCGGGCATGGAAGTCACTCTCAACTTCTTCTATGCTTTTTATCACGATATCCGGAGGGATCAGACTGTTTGCGCCTCTGAGAAGTGAGGGAAGAGAGATATTCGAATCCGTCTTAAAATTTGCCACCTGTCCCAGTGCATGGACACCGCTATCCGTACGACCAGAACCGATAAGGCATACCTTATGGTTCACGATGCGGGAAAGCGAAGCTTCCAAGGTATCCTGAATCGTAGGAGCGTTCTTTTGGCTCTGCCAGCCCTGGTAATTCGTACCGTCATATTGAACCACAAACTTTACGTTGCGCATCAGCCTTCATTTGCCATGCAATAGATATTTTAGGTTAATAAGCCCATATCCTTCATCGTCTTTACCGCGTAATCAAAGGCATCTGCAGTTTTATCAATGTCCTCCTCAGAGTGGGCGAATGAAACTGTACCTTTGGTTACCATAGAATCTACGCCTTTCATAATCATTGCATTCCAAAATCGCTGTATCAGCAGCGGATTTCGACGATAGATTTTCCGGTAATCATAGTCACAGTGTTCAAAATCACATTCTCCCCTTCTTTTACACTCATGGTTAAAGAACACGTGAAATATCGAGGCAAAGCCGTAGACACAGCTATTGATTCCATTTCGGCCAATAACCCCATTCAGCTCTTCTCGAAGTTTTTGGGTTAACGCATTAACTTTGGGGATCACTTCCCCCTGGGAGATGATTTCCAGTGTGGCTAAACCCGCTGCCACTGATAAAGGACTGGCATTTTGGGTTCCAAAATGTCGTATTTTAGAATAACGATCCCAGTGAGGGTCTCCTTTAGCTTCTAAAAATTCCATTATTTCCTTTTTCCCGGCAACTGCTGCTCCCGGCAGACCTCCGCACATTATTTTCCCCAGGCAGGTTACATCAGGAATCACATTAAAATATTCCTGGGCCCCTCCGGGGGCGATTCGAAAGCCAGTTATTAACTCATCGAAAATCAACACCACTCCATGGTGCTGAGTGAGATCCCGAATTCGCTTTAATTCTTTGCCAAACATGGGATGAGTCCCTGAAGATCCACCGGTAGCCTCCATAATTACACCGGCGATGTCTTTATCTTTCTCCAGGACAGACTTAAGCACATCTAAGTTGTCAGGGGGAACCACTATGGTGTTCCGGAGTATTTCCGCTGGAATAGCCGGAGATGTAGGAACATCAAACGGAGGAACAACGCCTATTGATACTTGATCATGCCAGCCATGGAAGTGTCCCTCAAATTTCACTATCTTCGGTTTGTGAGTAAAAGCCCGAGCCAGACTAATGGCCATCATAGTGGCTTCGGTTCCGGAAGAAAGAAAACGGACTTTCTCAGCCGAAGGGACCATTTCAATAATTTTTTCAGCCCAGAGCACCTCCAGTTCGGAACAGGCTCCATAATGGGTTCCTTTTAACATTTGCTCCTGTACCGCTTTAACCATAGCCGGGTGGAGATGTCCTAACATGAGAGAGCCGTGGCCCATCCAATAATCTATATATTCGTTTCCATCCACGTCCCACTTTTTCGACCCTTCAGCTCGGCTCACATAAATAGGGAATGGTTTCAGGTTGCGCAGATCATGGGTCACTCCATTAGGGATAACTTTACAAGCCTGTTCATGCCACTTTTGCGACAATGGATGATTTTCAATAAACATTTTCTCAAGATCGTTCATAGCTTCTCCAATAAATTGGTAAAAAATAAAAAAGGTTATTTATACTGTTAGTAGCATTAAATATCAATATAATTCTTTTTCTTAAAAAACTATTGACAATTAAAAAGTTTTGGATTAAAAAGGTGAGCGCTCGCTCACTAATTTTGCCTTATTTTGTCCACTTTAAGAGGTTTTTTATAACGATTTCGGATTAGAACCTTATTAATTTTTTTGTAAGAACGGTAAAAGAGGTTTCTTGCTAATGCAATCTTCGCATGAAGTCGGTAGTCCAAATTCTCAGATTCCCACAAAAATAAAGAGCCGGGAATTGATTGACGACAGAAGGAAACAAATTATCAAGGGCGCCCTGTCGGTTTTTAAAGAGAAAGGGTACCACAAAACCACGGTACGGGACATTGCGAAAGCGGCCGAAATAAGTATGGGGAGCCTTTATGACTATATAAGTTCAAAAGAAGACATACTATATCTGTTTTATCAATTATTTATCATTACCTATTATCAAACCGTAGTTTCGGCAACGAATAACATAAGTAACCCTGTAGAGCGATTCAAGGTAGCCTTTAAGACGTTGCTTGAGGTAGGATTTTCCTTGGAGGATGAGATTCTTTTTGGCTGGACAGAAGCCAAAAACATGAAAAAAAGTCACTTAAAAGAAATTCTAAAGTTGGAATTAGATTTGATCAATTATTTCAAAGACATCTTGGATGAAATTCAATCTCAATTCCCGGTAGAAATTGAAGATACCTACATGGTGGCGAATTTTCTGATTTATTGTTCTACTTTCGGAATTCTTCGGCGCTGGGTGTTTAAGCCCCACTACACTAAAGAGCAAATCATTGATTACATTATGAACACTCAGCTAAAAACCATTATACCCCAATTAGACTCATTGCCTTAAGCATTCTCTCCAAATTATTTGAAGCCACGCGTAATGGCAAAAACCAGGAAAGTGTTCTTCACTCCTGACAATAAGGAAATTCATCCATGAGAGACCTATTAGAGGAAATAGACAAGCTCAAAACAGATATAGACCGGATAAGACCATTAAGCAAGCCTGAACTCAGGCAAATTAAAGAGTATTTCAGGATTGGGCTTACCTATTCCAGTAACGCCTTAGAAGGTAACTCTTTAACCGAAACCGAAACCAAAATCGTAATCGAGGAGGGTATTACCATAGGGGGAAAACCGCTTAAAGACCATTATGAGGCAATCGGGCACAGTGAGGCGTACGACTTACTCTATAAGCTTGCGAAAACAAAAACGATTACTGAGAAAGACATGCGCAAACTGCAGAAATGGATGAGGGGACGTTGTCCACTATTATTACTTTTATTTCCAGCCTCCATCCTCCCCCCCCTCCCATCCAATCGCTAGCTTTGAAGGTGGATTCGCTTCCTGTCTGCGTGCC
>JAZDOO010000048.1:0-4076 GCA_043798555.1 Pseudomonadota bacterium
ATGCAAAAGGAAGTAAAGATTTATACCCTCTCCACCTGACCACACTGCACCAGAGCGAAGGAGTATCTTTCGCAAAAAGGGGTCACGTATAGGGCGTTTGATGTTGCTAATGATGCAGCGGCAGCAAAAGAAATGATAAAAGTTTCCGGGGCGAGGAGTGTGCCGGTTATTACTGTGGGTGATGAAGTGATCGTTGGTTTTGACTCTGCCCGGCTTGATGCGGCGCTCAGTCAGTAGTTAATGTAATTGACTATAATAGGCAACGGCTTCCCTTGATGTGGTTTTGAAGATTTGAATTTGTGATTTTGAATTTGTTTAGGATTTAGATATTAGAATTTAGCATAATGTCAACTTTTATTTATAAACTTTTATTATAAAGGATTAGGAGGAGGGTACCATGATTACCTGGAATGAATCATTTAGCGTTGCGGTCGGGAAAGCGAAAGATGAAAAAAGGTTAGTACTTATAGACTTTTTTAATCCTCAGTGACTGGGATGTCAACAGCTGGATGCTGTTACCTGGAAGGAAGAAAAGGTTATTAAGGTGGTAATGGATTGGCTGATCCCCTTAAGGATAAATAAAGAAAAACAGAGTGATTATTTTAAAAAGTATTTAGTAGCATGGACTCCCACAATTGCAATTTTGGATGCTGAAGGGAGAGAGCACTACCGTTTTACCGGGTTTTTGTCGCCCCTTGAGTTATGTGCAAGGGTAATTTTAGACGGGGCCAAAGCCGAGCTGACGTTAAATAATTATGACTTGGCAATTAAATGTTTCGATGACGTAATCGAAAAGTATGCGGGGTCGTTTGCTGTGCCCGAGGCGATTTTTTATCTCTCAGTGGCAAAGTTTTTACTGGGTCATAATCCGAAAATGTTACGAGAAGGGCTTGAGCGGCTGAGGAAAGAATTCCCTCATAGTGAATGGACATTAAGGGCAAAGCCTTATGAGTTAATAAACTAAAAGAAAGGATTTTTTAAAAAGGAGAAGGGATTATGGAATTCACTGAATTGCAGGATATTATTGATTTCGCCATAGATAAAGAGCAGGAGGCGATGGATTTTTATAATGAGCTCGCTGTGAAAGTGAAGGAAAAAGCTATCGCTGAAGAATTAAGTAAGATGGCGTTGATCGAGCAAAGTCACCGGGACTGGCTTAAAAATATGGATGTAAAGGCGGTGGCACAAAATGTACCCAAGCCAGTACAGACCCTCAAGATTGCGGATTACCTGGTAGAAAAGGAACCCAGTCCGGATATGAACTGGCAAGATATTTTGCATATAGCTATGAAACGGGAACTTGCCTCAATGAATCTTTACACTGATTTAGCCAAGCTGGTGACTGATCCGACCGCGAAGCAGATGTTTCAAAGTCTGGTGGCGGAAGAAAGTAAACATAAGTTATACTTTGAAAAAATTTGGGACGAAGAAATACTCAAGGATAATTAAAAGATCTCGGAAATTGTACAACCGGCTGAAATGATAATGGAATAGTGGAATAATGGAATATTGGGATCTAAAAACAGACCCATTCCGCCAAACCCATTATTCCAACATTCCATCATTCCAATTGGGGCGAAGCCCCTAAGTTCAAGATGGGGATTTAGAGGAGGGAAGAATCAAAAAAGTTGAACTGCAAAGGAGAGGATTAATGAGCATTTTTTTTAACATTGATGAAATATTAGAAATGGCGGAACAAATCGAAAGAAATGGAGCCAGGTTTTATCGCCGGGCTGCAGCGGACGCCAAAAGCCCAGGGGCGCGCTCTCTCTTCACGGAGCTTGCCTCCTGGGAAGATAAGCACCAAAAAGTTTTTGCTCGCATGCGAGCAGATTACTTAAATAGTAAGAAAGACGTGAGGGACGTTAGCTTTGACGAGAAAGCTTCCCCATACTTGCGGGCGTGGGCTGATGGACATATCTTTGATGTGCGATCGGATCCCGTAGAGAAGCTGAGCGGGCAAGAAACAATGGAAGATATACTAAAAATGGCTATAGGACTGGAAAAGGACTCAATCGTTTTCTATCTGGGGTTTAAAGAAGCGGTTCCAAAAAAGGCAGATCGAGATAGAATTGAGAAAATTATCAATGAGGAGATGAAGCACGTCGCTCTTTTAAGCACGCAGCTATCGGCATTAAAAAACGAAATCATATAAACCCTGGCTTTTAAAAATAAAGGGGGTGTTTTATGTCAAAAGTGCTTGTGGTCTATACAACCAGAACTGGTAAAACAAGAGGAGGGAGGTCACTATGACAACACCACAGCATTGCCCCGGTTTTGAACAGTTCAAGTATTTGAAATCTTTTACCTGTAAATGTCCCACCTGTGGGGAAGAAAAGGAGATTTTCTCCGACGAGTTCGATAAAAAGCACACCTGTAAGAAGTGTGGCAAGGAAATTGATTTTACCAAATGTGAACTCCAAGGGGGAAGTTAATAAGGGGATTACATGTGCCAAACGTTTGAGGGGGAAAAGAGCATTTTTAACCGGTTAATTAATACCAAGAGCCCTTACCTTCTTCAGCATGGAAAAAACCCAGTGGATTGGTATCCTTGGGGGGATGAAGCATTTCAAAGGGCTACCAATGAGAACAAGCCCATCTTTCTTTCTATCGGGTATGCGACCTGCCACTGGTGTCACGTCATGGCACATGAGTCTTTTGAAGATGAGGAAGTTGCCAGACTTTTAAATAAACATTTTGTGTCCATCAAAGTAGACAGGGAGGAGCGTCCTGATATTGACCAGATTTATATGTCGGTTTGTCAGGCGCTTACCGGACGAGGCGGGTGGCCGCTTTCAATTTTTATGACTCCTGAAGGGAAACCATTCTTTGCGGGCACCTATTTTCCGAAAACAAGTCGCTTGGGGATGCCGGGTTTTATTGAGATTCTGAGGCAGATAGCCACCCTCTGGCAAAACGATCGGGGCCGAATTCTCGATACCAGCGAAAAAATCACTCATGCTATTCAACTGAGCACCCATCCAACTCCGCCAGGCCCGGTTTTGGAATTGGGGACATTAGGGGTTGGTTTTGAGCAGTTCAGGAAAAGCTTTGATCCGAGATGGGGTGGGTTCGGCTCTGCACCCAAATTTCCCACTCCGCACAATTTTACGTTTCTTTTAAGATGGTATAAACGAAGCGGTGACCCTGAAGCACTGAAGATGGTGGAAAAGACCCTGGATGCGATGCGAAATGGTGGGATCTTCGACCAGATTGGTTTTGGCTTTCACCGGTATTCAGTGGACGAA
Organism: Pseudomonadota bacterium; assembly: GCA_043798555.1. GTDB lineage: Bacteria > Desulfobacterota > WTBG01 > JAGOGO01 > JAGOGO01 > JAZDOO01. The sequence goes on from JAZDOO010000048.1 coordinate 3,249, forward strand.
AAGTGGTTGGTGCCTCACTTCGAAAAGATGTTATACGATCAGGCCTTACTAGCTATCGCTTACACGGAGGCTTTTCAGAATACCCAGGAGGAAAACTATAAACAGATTGCCCGCGAAATATTTACCTATGTTTTACGCGACATGACTTCCCCTGAAGGAGGGTTTTATTCCGGGGAAGACGCTGACAGCGAAGGTGAAGAAGGGCTCTTCTATGTATGGACACCGCAGGAAATAAAGAGATACTTAGGTGAAGAGCTTGGATCCCTGTTTTGCCGTTTTTACGACATCACCCCCGGAGGAAATTTTGAGGATGGGAGAAGCATCCCCCATATCACCATTTCTCCGGAGACGTTTGCAGAAAAGGAGGGGATAGAAGTAAGGGAATTTTATGCCACCTTGGAACTCGCCCGGAAAAAGCTTTTTGAAGTGCGTGAAAAACGGGTTCATCCTCTAAAGGATGATAAGATCCTCACCTCCTGGAATGGACTCATGATTGCAGCGTTAGCCAAAGGGTTTCAGGCATTCGGTGATGAGCAGTATGCAGGTGCTGCTCGTAATGCTGTTAATTTCATTTTAACCAAACTACGTAATACTGAGGGCAGGATTTTCCGGCGTTACCGGGAAAATGAAGTTGCTTTTCCGGGATTTCTAGAAGACTATGTTTTTCTGGTCTGGGGACTTATCGAATTATACGAGGCTACGTTTGAAATTAGTTATCTGGAAGAAGCCCTCACCATCAACGAAAATATGATAAATCTTTTTTGGGATAAAGGGAGTGGGGGTTTTTTAAATACCGGTGACGGTAATGAAGTGCTGATCGCACAAAGT
>JAZDOO010000059.1:0-10261 GCA_043798555.1 Pseudomonadota bacterium
CCGGAATCTGACCTTGTCTCCCGATCAAATGCCCCGATTCTTACCATGATCTGTATCCGATATGACCACATGATGCGCAATATCTTCGATTTATTTCTTGATTTCATAGAAAAATTTCCCCATAGTAGTTCACAAATCAACACATACGACTATTAAAATTCCAAAGAAGTGCAAGCCCCCCCCGCGAGAGGGGTTGTTCAACTAAGTTTTTACGTCGGCTTCGCGCCGTAAAAACTCTTAATTCGTTAGGCGCTGGTAAGAAAACTCCGAAATAGGTCAACAAAAATACATACTGGGACGGCCAATGAACCAACCTGTATGTCATAGCCTGATAGTGCTTCTATATCCAGAGCAACCGAGACAATAGCCGAAATTATCCTGAAAAAGCCTTGACGAAAGGCAAAGATTGGTGTATCTTTTTTGTAGATACTAGCAAGGAGAGATACAAGATGCTTACGAAAGTTCAAAAATGGGGCAATAGTCTTGCCCTCAGAATCCCCAAGACATTTGCACTTGATGCGCAGATAGAAAACGATTCGGTTGTTGAAGTCTTGTTTGTTGATGGGCAAATCGTCGTAAAGCCGATTATTACGCCAAAATGGACACTGGAACAATTATTAGCCGGTGTAAATACAGATAATATTCACCATGAAACAGACACTGGCTTTGCCGTGGGAAATGAAGCGTGGTGAAGTATGGCGTATATCCCGAATCGTGGAGATATTGTGTGGATTACATTCAATCCGCAAGCGGGGCATGAACAAGCAGGGCGAAGGCCAGCATTGGTTTTGTCGCCAGCGGCATATAACGGCAAAGTTGGATTAGCTATTCTTTGTCCAATTACCAGCCAGATCAAAAGTTATCCTTTTGAAGTATTGATTCCTGAAGGGCTAAAAATCAGTGGAGCGATCCTTTCGGATCAGGTAAAAAATCTGGATTGGAAAGCAAGACAGGCGGAATTAGTATGCAAGTTGCCCAAGGCAACGTTGGATGAAGTATTGCAAAAGTTATCCACGCTCATCAGAGAGTGAATAGGGTAAGCGGTTGAGATGAATAAGACGCGCCTAACCACATGCACCTGACCGCCTACGGCGCGGGTAAGCGCGCGCCAAAAGCCAAGTTACGCTATAATTTTTGAAGGTGACATTCCCAGAGACGGCGGCAGGTGATGTGGAGCGTTCCCCCTTCCGCTTCGCTCCGGGGGGAATGCGGCAGTTGAGCAGCGATAAAATAAAGAAAGCAAAAATGTCAAAGACAAATAAAGCGGTGAATATTTTTAGTAGCTATAGTCAAAAAGAAAATCATTTTACAAATGGCCTAATCTCAATTTTAAGCCTCGGAAATATTCAAGACTCTAATTTTGTGAATGATTTTTTGAATCGCTTGCTTAGATTAAATACTCCTGATGATTATAAATACTTTCAAGTATTAGAGGGATATGAAACCAAGAGTACAGCGGATGCAAAACTTATTGGAAAGTTTTCATCCATTCAATTTGAGACAAAAATTGTTTCAGCTACATTGAGAGATGATCAAATCAATAGACATTTAGGGAAGAAATAGGGGGTCACATCTTCATTTGTCATTAATTGCCCTGGCAATGGCTAAGTTTACATATAATCAAAGGTAATGAGGAACAAAACTATCTTGCTTTCGATGGTGAATTAGAAAAGACTGTCAAGAATACTAAATGACAAATGAAGATGTGACCCCCAAGACCCCAAGATACCCTAAAGAGGCTCACCTGTTATCTCTAAGATCCCGAAGGAAAACCAGATCATCCACCGTTAATGCACAGGAGAACCGATAACCTGCTATGACTTTCATGGGACGCAGGGAAGGGAGCTCTATGTAAGGATGATCAAAAATCTGTAAGATAGCTTCGCCTTTCCAGATCGGAGAAATGTGAACATCACGGGATTTTAGTTGTACCAGTTCATACACTGCCGGGAGGTCATGCCGCCCCATAACAAGCTCAGGAAAATGGCGCGTATTGACTGCTCCTGCAAAGCTCGGGGAAGGTAGCTGAGAGGTTTGCTTCTCAAGTGTTACGGCTGCTTCAACGAGTCGGCGATCTTTCACTGCCAGTGTAGCACCAAATTTACCACCAGGGCCCAAAACGGGAGTTGCTTTTGATGGCAAGTCGTAGGAGCGAGTAATCCAGGTCGAGCCAATTTGCTTGGGCCATCCCTGGGCAAATCCACGCATGAGCGCAACATCTTGGTCGACCCAAATGAAAGGACAGTATGCGCATGTAGCACCATTGTAACTGGCGGATACAAGGATGATAGTCTCACGGTACTGACTGCGTATTGGATCAAGGTATTCTTCCCCAGAATTACTCGTGTATTGCCACTCCACAAAGTAAGCAACACACTGGGGAGAATGGAACTCCAGCCCCGGTGGAAGAAAAGATTGAACTGCTTCAGCATCGGCTTCGTATTCAACTGCGAGACAGGTGCCAACATAGTGCCAGGGAGGCATTGGAGCTAAACTAGAGGTGCCTTTCGGGGTGCGCGGAAGAGTGTAGCCTTTGAGCATGTTGATTCTCCTGTGCAGTAGATGATGATTATGTCTGTAACAGAGTGAAGTTTAACATCGAAAGAACCGCAAAGCCTATATGCGGTTTTTTATTACCGCACCTTAAACATCATATTGAAAATATTTCATATTTACGCTAAGTTTGTCAATGATAATCTCAAGAACTGCAATCTCAAGAACAGAAAAAGGTTGGGTCTTGCATTATTAGAATAGCAATCTTAAGAGCTTGCCCGTCTCCAATTTGAAACAGTATCCTCTAAGAAAATTACTCTCCAATCCCCAGGATTTTTATATCCCTTTCCGCCTGCCTAAACTCCTGATCTCCGGTAGCTAATTCGGATTTTGGGCGCTTTGCCAAGGCAGCGGCAAAACAGTCGGCATAAGACATTTTCTTGCTGGATTTAAATTCGGCTGCTTGCTTGGTCAAGTCCAAATCTGCGGGGATAATTTGAATCGGAAGGGTTGAGAGAAGGTGTGCTACTGCTTACGCTCGCTCCCGGCCTGCTTCCCTTAGGGGTTGGGTGCACTCATCGCGATTTCAGCTAACCTTCGTAATTCGCTAATGGTTTTTCCGTAGTCCTCGCTTCCGAACACCGCACTCCCGGCTACAAAGATTTCTGCCCCAGCCTTAGCTGCCTCCCCGATAATGTTTACATTAATTCCCCCATCCACTTCGATTTCGACGTTAACACCCCTTTTGATTATGATCTCCTTGAGGTCTCTTATTTTAGGAAGCACACCCGGGATAAAGTTCTGACCACCAAAGCCAGGGTTAACGCTCATTATCAAGACCAGCTCCACATCAGGAAGAATATAATCAATGGCGTTGAGCGGAGTGGCTGGATTGAGAGATACTCCTGCCTTACACCCTTGTTCTTTAATGAACTGAATGGTTCGATGAAGGTGGGTGGATGCTTCCACGTGAACGGTGATAATATCCGCACCAGCCTTTGCGAATTGTTCAATATATTTGTCAGGGGCCTCAATCATGAGGTGAACATCGAAGGGGAGTTTGGTAGTTTTGCGAAGGGAAGCCACTACTGGTGGCCCGATGGTGATATTGGGCACAAAGTGGCCATCCATCACATCCACATGGACCCAGTCAGCGCCAGCTTTTTCTATCGTCACAATTTCTTCCCCAAGTCGGGCGAAATCCGCTGATAAAATCGAAGGGGCAATTATTGGTTTTGAAGCAATCATAGTCTGTTTTCCTTCTCCTTATTTCACCTTGTCGTCAATAAACCAAAAAGTCATTGCGATGAGTCCCGCCGGAGGCGTGAGCACGGGCAATCTTCAATTTACGCTACCGTCCCTCCTAACCCCTCTAACTCTTTCAGAAAGTTTACGTCATGGTTGTATCGCCGTAATAAGTTTGCGAACACTTCTTTTTCTACTGCTTTAAGATAAGCCTCCTTTGGTTCTACCACTTTGTCATTGACCAACTGGATGAGAGAGTCATTAAGCAGGACCATCCCCTGCCCCTTTCCTGTCTGCATCACCGAAGGGATCTGGAAGGTTTTCCCTTCCCGGATGAGATTTGAAACCGAATGAGTCACAATCAACACTTCCATTACGGCAACGCGGCCACCCCCAATTTTCCTCAAGAGATTTTGGGCAATCACCCCTTTCAGGGATTCGGAGAGCATAACCCGAATCTGAGCCTGCCGGTCAGCAGGGAATTGTTCGATGATCCGGTCAACGGTGGAAGCAGCGGTGGTGGTATGGAGGGTTCCAAAGACTAAGTGCCCGGTCTCAGCGGTTTCAATGGCAATGGCAATGGTTTCCAGGTCCCTCATTTCTCCCACCAACACGATATCCGGGTCTTCGCGAAGAGCAGCCCGTAATGCCATAGCAAATGAACTGGTATGAGCGCCCACCTCCCGTTGGTTGATCAAGCAGCTCTTATTTTCGTGGACGAACTCTATGGGGTCCTCAATGGTAATGATATGATCGTTTCGCTTTCGATTGATAAGATCAATCATGGCACAGAGGGTGGTGGATTTGCCACTACCGGTAGGGCCGGTTACCAACGCCAGGCCTTTGGTGAGAAAGCAGAGGTTTTGAATCGCTGGGCCTAATCCCAGGTCATCAACGGTTAAAATCTTGGCGGGGATGACCCGGAAAACCCCCCCGATGCCTTTCCGATCCATAAAAAGGTTGCAGCGGAAACGAGCTAAGTCCTTTATCTCATAGGCAAAGTCAGTGTCCCGTCGTTCTTTAAATTCTTTCTGACTTTTTTCCGGAGCGATTTCCAGGAGAATATTCTCAAGGGACTCGGGGGTCATAATATCAAAATCATTCAGTTTCACCAGGGAGCCATCTTTTCGAACAACTGGTTTCTCCCCCGAACTCAAATGCAAATCAGACCCTCCCAGATGGACTAAAATTTTAAACAGGTGTTCCATCGCCGTCCGGCCGTCTTCAGTGTCTACCCGTTGGAATTCTTTGGTATCTTTCTGAACCACGTCTTTTTTGCTTACTACTTCCTCTTCCAATTCAATCGTTTCTTCTTTGGTTTCTAAGGAAGTTACCTCTACTTCTTCATGGTAAGGTGAGAACATTGCCCGGATAAATTTATCGTGGATGGAGACTACACTTTTAACTGAACCAGAGGGTGACGGGTAGACAAATTCCGCAGCTCCCCTTGATTTTAATCCCGCCAAGGCATCAGAAGGGATGATTTCTTTTATGAGGAGAAGGATCTGATCGGAGGAGAGTTTTTGTTTACCCATTACCTTTGCTTGTCCAGAAATCTTGATGGTAGGCTCAGCATCAGACTGAAGACAGATTTCATCCCCATGGTATTTTTGGAAGTAACTAAAAAAACTGTCTAATTGAGCCATGGTTGCTACCCCCCACTACGAATTGTGATTAAATGAATGGATGGAATTAGTTATGATGGCATAACTTCGCTCACATGAGCAACGTTAAGGTAATGTGTTTCTGTCTCGGTTAACAGCCGGAAAAACTGCCTCTCCTCAGAATTAAAAAAGTCAAGAACCCGCGATTTATAGTCTGGTTGGTCAATGATAACTTCTCCGGTAAGTTTCCGGCCGTCAATTAATGCCGCTGTTATCTTTTGTCTTTTTCCCAACCCTTCTTCTGCTGGGGTATCCTCTGAGGAGATAACGGAAATGATATTCTTTTTATTTATGATTCTGATTGCAGAGGTTTCCTCCACTTCAAACGGGAAAAACGGCGCTTTGTCGTTCAGGAGGTCAATGACCAGTTCTTCTCCATAACGAAGTGCAGACTGAGGACTCAAAAAAATATTACCTTTGATTTTTTTATCTCCCACCATAGTAATCGTGAGAAACACTTTCTTTTTGGGTACCTGGAAAGTCATGGCTCGCTCCTTTCGCTAACGGATTAAGTGCAAATGAATTTTCCTGAAAAGGTATTAAAATTGTGAAAGGAAGTCAAGATAATTGAAACTCAGACATTTTATTTGAACTTTAGTTTTTTTTATAATAATATACACTTATGTTCTCAGTTGAGACGTATAACGTAGACCATCTTATCGGACAGCAGGTGGGGACCTCCACCCTGATAAAGGAGTTAGCCCGTGGGGGCATGGGAATTGTTTTTATTGCCTACCAAAGGACGCTGAAACGTCAGATCGCGGTCAAAATATTGCCCAAAAGCTTTCTTAGCCCCCAGACAGCCCAACGCTTCCAGCAGGAAGCCGAGGCCGCAGCTATTCTCTCACATCCAAACATCATTCCTATATATGAAGTGGGCGAAACCAATGAATTCCTTTTCTTTACCATGCAGTTGATCCAGGGCAGTGCACTTTCTGAAATGCTGAAAAAGACCCGAAAGCATATCTTACCTTCCAAACGGGTGCTGCCTTTACCGGAAGCAATGAGAATTACCATTCAGGTACTTGATGCCTTAGATTATGCTCACCGGGAGGGAATCATCCACCGGGATATAAAACCGGAAAACATCCTGATTGAACATCATACCCAAAGACCACTGATCTCAGATTTTGGTATCGCAAAAGTGCTTGGGGGGGAGGATGTGGATTCAGCGATTCAAGGAACCCCGGTTTATATGGCACCAGAACAGATTATTGGCTCGCAACTTGATGGGCGAGCTGATATCTATGCCGTAGGGGTTATGCTTTTTGAAATGCTGGTACCTGAACTCCCCTTACCACGATATGAATCCACCATCTCTTTTCTCAGACAAAAGGTAAGGGATAGGAATGGAATTTTTCTAAAAAAGCCCTCCGAACTCAATCCTGCGCTCAATAACCACATGGATACGATTCTCCAACGGGCAACAGCATATGGCCCAGACCAGAGGTTTGCAACCTGCCGGGATTTTATCAAATCGCTTGAATGGTATCAACAATTGTACCTGCAAGAAACCATAGAACTTCACTAATATGGGTCAAGCAAAACTTCCCAAACCAACCTCAGACCGGATTGGCAGATCCTTTAATCTTCTCTTCACCCGAGCAATCATGTACCACATGGATCACCCTTCTACTGCGCAAGCCCTTGAGGAGTTCTCTAAAACGGTTACTGAAGGCCTGAATCTCTTATCTCCCCTTGTCCTTATCATGGACCGAGAGCAATTTTTTATTGAGGAGGAGTTTCTTGACCCCCGGATCAACACTACTAAGATGAGTGCCCACTTTAAGAAAGCAGGAATCCAATCAGTATCTTTTGAAAAAGGGGTGAAAAGTTCCGAACTTGAGAAATTCGTAACAATTTTCACTGACCTCAATAATTATCCCACTCCCGAGGCTATGAAAACTGCCCTGGTTAAGGAAGGGGTGTTCAACATTAAAATCAATCACGTTTTTTTCCGCAAGGTTACCGCGGATGATGAAGTTGTTTCCCGGGACAAATTAAAAGAGGCTCCCCCAGACATTCCCAAAACGGCTCCGGGGTCAGTGGATGAAGGGATAGTGAAAATGATGGCCGGGAGTTTGGTTATGGATGAGCTTGAAAAATCTCTGTCAATTCAAAATCTTATGCAAAATCCACGTGAATTTTCGAAGGTTTTGATTGACACCGACCTCTCCCGGTACCAGGACAACCAAGTTGGAGAACCCCATCCTGGCCTTCTACTTGCCAATCAGCTTCATAAAATCAGGGAGGAAGTAGAAAGTGCTGATTCGAATTTAGAAGTGGTAAATCTTTCGGAATTAGCGGAAGCGGTATTTGACATGAGAAAAAACCTGCTGGAAAGGATTGAAGCTCAGAAGGCTATGGGTGTGGTTTACACAGAGGAAGGGATGATACGTCATGAGGCTAATGGGCTCACTGACCAGGTGATTGTCCGATTGGTAAAAGAAGAATACAAGCAGGGTAAAATATCCATTCCCCGGCTCGCCCAGATCCTTAGGCGTATACTACCCGAAGCCGGCGAGCTCAGACGCCTTCTTCCAGTGCTGAAAAAGTCACTGCTGGCCGAAGGCATGTCTCTTTCTGAGTTTCTTCACCTGGTGCAGGAATTGGGAAAGGAGTTGCAAAGTGAAGGGTTAGTGCAGGTGCTCGAGCAAGGTGCGGAGGAAATCGGTCTCTCGGGTGAAGATCTGGTAAACGAAATAAAGCGCGATCCACGGGGGGCAGCAGAACTCATTGCCTTAGCCGCAGAAATTCGAAGAGGAGCAGGTGACGAAAGAGTTCTCACTGATTTACTGGTAGATTACGTGGAGCGGGTTGGGAGTGAGCTGGCACTCGATGCTGCTAAACAAAGCGGTGAAGAAGGGGGAAGGCATCTCCGAGACGTTATTACCAAGGTGGAAACGGAGCTTGTTGACCGGCTACGGAAACGGGATGTGGATGACCGTGTTCTCAATACGGTGGAACAGAAGCTTAAGGAGCACATGGAAGAGTTGAGTAAGAAACTCAAATCTAACTGGATTATCAGTCAATTCTCCGCTTTGAGTCCAGGGGCTATAAGCAAAACGGCTATCCTTCGAGTGGTAGAGAAAAGCGTTGAAGACGAAGGGGAACGTCAAGTAGTCTTGGGAGAGGTACTCTCGGCTCTTCGTAATCGGGGTGTTAATGAAAGTACGATTCAGCAAATCGTTAGAGAAATCGAAGGGCGTAAACGAGAGGTGCAAAAAGAACGAGAGGAAAGAAATCTTCCCAAAGGAGCTTTTAACCGCGGAACCACACTCTTTTTTCTTAAACGGGAAATCGCTCAGTCCCTGCGCTATAATACCCTTTTTTCGGGGGTCTTGTTCTCCGCGGTTAAGATTATCGCAAAAAAACCGGTTCCTTCTGGCTCAGTGAAACGTGATGAAGTTAAAAGTGTGGTGCTGGAGCGGTTGGTAAAAATCGTCCGGGATACCGATATAGTTGGTTTATTGGACGAAAACAAGATGTCTGTCCTCCTCCCCATGACGGAAGAAAAAGGTGCTAACCTGGCACTTCAAAGGATTTTGAAAGCATTATACGCTGATCTTTTCATGGTCAGGGATATCCCGTTAGAGGTAAAACTTGCCGGCGTAACTACTGCCTTTAGTCGAGAACGAACACCCACACTGAAAGATTTCCTTACGGCTATAGAAACCGACTTGAATGCCGTAGTTAAATCCCTAAGGGAATCTGATTCACATTGAAACGTATTTCCTGGAGGCAAGATTAATAACGGATGATTAAAGCGGTTATCTTTGATTGGGGTGGGGTACTGATCGAAAACCCGGCACGAGAGATGGCTGGTTATATTGCTACCTCGCTGGGTGTACCCATGGAAACATTTAATAATGCCTACCGAGAACTCATCCCCGCATTTCAAAAAGGCACAATCTCGGAAGGCTTTGTGTGGGAAAAGGTTTGTGGTGAACTAAACGTTCCAAAGCCGGAGGTTTCTTCCTTGTGGCGGGAGGCATTTCGAAGCGTCTATACCCCTAAAGAAGAGATCTTTTCTTTAGCCTCCCAATTAAAGGGGGGAGGATACAAAGTCGGATTCCTTTCCAATGCCGAGGTTCCGGCAATGAACTTTTTCCATGAGCAGCACTACGATACCTTTGATGTAACGGTTTTCTCCTGTGCCGAGGGAACAATGAAACCGGAAAGGAGGATATACGAAATTACCCTGGAGCGCTTAGGAGTGCAGCCAAACCAGGCGATTTTTATTGATGACCGTGAAGATTTTATAGGCGGAGCTAAAGAGATGGGCATCAACACCATCTTGTTCATAAGTGAACAACAGGTAAAAGAAGCCCTGGCCTCTTTCTCGGTAATCGTGGCAACTTCTTAAACAATATTTTTCAATCTTGCTTCCCCTCCCTTTTTACTTTCCTTCTCTTGCGAAAATACGAGAAAAATTGGGTTAAAAAAATGGATTTGTCGGGGTCTCACATTTTGCCTCGCACATGGAATAATGGAATGCGGGAAGATTGGAATATTGGTTTTAAAGGAATTATTTCATCTAATCCTTTCATTTTCACGAGAGAAATTTCAATAATCCATTATCCCCTTCTTTCAAAACCCATTATTCCATCATTCCAGTATTCCAAAATTCCAATTGGGGCGAAGCCCTGAACGAGGCCGCGCCGATGAGGAACTCATCTAAGGTCAAACGATCGTAACTGCATATCCATTTCCTCATTACTGCCCGAGAAAATCTTTACCTATACACACGCAGCGTGTTGCCGGAAGGGAAACGATTCCCCACCACCCGAATATGTCCACCCGTCTCCTTACAAGGCGAGCTTCCCAGTACCACACCAAGACGCTGGAGCCACTTCGCC
>JAZDOO010000081.1:0-2031 GCA_043798555.1 Pseudomonadota bacterium
GCTGGATTTTTTGGAAATTTCTTGATAGGTTTTTTGCAACCTTAACCACCATATTTAACATTTTAAACCGCCTGTATATTTAGATATGCAACCGGAAGCCACTCAAACTCCAAAAAAAATATTAGTTGTTGATGATGAAGAACATATCCGGCTTCTCTATAAGAGTGAGTTGGAAGAAGAAGGATATGCAATTATCTTAGCCTCTGATGCCCGTGAAGCGTTAGAAATAGTGGAACGTGAATCATTAGCCCTGATAGTGTTAGATATAAAAATGCCTGGGATGGACGGGATTGAAGCGATGCAAAAAATTGTGGGAAAGAAAAAGAATATTCCCATCATTATCAATTCCGCTTACCCGCACTTTAAGGATAGTTTTATGACCTGGGTTGCTGAAGAATATGTGGTTAAATCATCCGATTTACAAGAACTTAAAGATAAAATAAAGCAACTTCTTTACCAGTCTCAATAACAAGTTTTTCCATTTTAATTATGGAAAAAACCCTCACTATGATTATGGCGGGAGGACAGGGTGAAAGACTCTATCCGCTCACCAAAGAGCGAGCCAAACCTGCGGTCACCTTTGGTGGTATTTATAAAATCATAGATTTCACGCTTTCCAACTGTTTAAATTCCAATATTCGCCGCATTTACCTCTTAACCCAATACAGTAATGCTTCGCTCGATAAACATATCCGTTTAGGATGGAATATTTTCAATCATGAGCTGGGAGAGTTTCTCGATAATATCCCGCCCCAGAAAATTAATGTGGACTGGTGGTATCGAGGCACAGCGGATTCCATTTATCAAAACTTAAATATTTTAGAACGAGAACGGCCTTACAACGTTTTCATTCTTTCGGGAGACCATATTTACAAAATGAATTACCAGAAAATGCTTGATTTTCACAAAGAAAAAAACAGTGACCTTACAGTAGCCTGTGTAGCGCTTCCTTTGAAGGAGTGCCAGCAAATGGGAGTATTACAAGTTAACGAAGAACATCGAATCATTGGCTTCCAAGAAAAGCCAGCCTCTCCCAGACCACTTCCTTCCGATCCCTCAAAAGCGTTCGCTTCCATGGGGGTTTATATTTTCAAAACCGAAATACTGGTGCGAGAACTTATTTATGACGCAAAACGTGATACTGAACATGACTTTGGGAGAAATATCATTCCCCGGATGATAAAAAGGTATAAAGTCTTTGCGTATAATTTCGAGAGTGAAGGTAAGAAAAAAATAAATTACTGGCGCGATGTAGGAAGCATTGATTTCTATTATGAAGCCAACCTGGAACTTCTCGAAGAAAACCCCGTTTTTGATCTCCACGATAATGAGTGGCCTATCAGAACCTATCAGGAACAATCACCTCCGGCAAAAATTGTTTTTCCTAAACGAGGAAAGAAATCCAACCAAGGAACAACCCTCATTGATTCTCTCATATCCAACGGTTGCTTCATCAATGGCGGGAGTGTCAAACGTTCAATCCTTTCTCCTTTTGTTCGAATAAACAGTTTTTCCCAGGTGGAAGATGCAATTCTCATGAAGGGTGTTACTGTGGGTCATAATGCCCGGATTCGGAGGGCTATAATTGATGAGGGGATCAGCATTCCTGCTAACTACACTGTTGGGTATAATCTGGAAGAAGATCGAAAAAAATTCACTATCACGCAATCTGGCATTGTGGTAGTTCCTGAAGGCTACATTATTGATTGAGCAATAACTGATTTTACTCTTTGATGAGTAAGTAATATAATATTCCAGTTTCTTTAAATCCTCCGGCGATCTTTTCAGCCGCATTTCCCGTTCCCCAAAAAATGTCCACTCTTCCCGGACCCTTCATTGCGGCTCCTGTATCCTGGTCCACCACAAAGCGATGCATAGGGTACATTTTGACCACCCTTCCCTTCGGATTGCGTACCGGTCTCTGACACATAACGAAAGCCAATCCCCCCCCCGGGAAAACGCTCTTGTCCGTGGCAATTGAGCGGCCCGGTGTCAATTCCACTCCTTCGGAACCGGCTACATTACCGGTAA
>JAZDOO010000095.1:0-3255 GCA_043798555.1 Pseudomonadota bacterium
GCTGGATTGAATTCATTTCATATCGATCCCTATGGGAAGATGAGCGTATGCACAATGTCCCGTTACCCTGATTATGATCTTCGCCACGGCTCCTTTCAGGATGGATATTACAATTTCTTTCCAAAGATTCTGGCCCAAAAACTTAAAGATAAACAGAATAAGTGTGACCGGTGTGAAATTCTCGCCTTGTGTGGTCAGTGCCCCGGATTGGCTCAACTGGAAAGCGGCAACCCGGAAAAACCAGTAGGATATCTTTGCCGGGTAGCACACCTGCGGGCAAAGGCTTTCGGGCCTGAAGTGTATCCCAAGATTGAACTTAAAGAAAGGAGGTGAATGAAAAATGGAGAAAAAACAATACCAAAAGCCGCTGGTAAATAAGGTGAATTTGAGAATTACAGAGTCGGTTTTAACGGCTTGCAAACTTAGCACAGCAGCAGTTCAGCCAAACTACGTACAACCCCCTAAGGCTTGCACTGCTGCTCCTACCGCACTTAGATGTATTACCACTGTCGGATCGTAGTCCTTAGCAGCCCGAGTGTTCTTTGCAGAGTGTGAAAGAGGTGGAGTGTTATGTCCGATAAAAAGTCCCTATCAAAGGAAGTAAAAATAGGGATCGCGGGTGTAGTGATTTCGGTTGTTCCTGAGGGTGCTTTTCCGGGTTTTGGGTTCGATGATGCTTATAGATCTTTCATAACTGAGGATGAGCCCGAAGTAATCCTGCGCTTGCATTATGGCGAACTCGTTGATGACTATGACCTTGGAGAAAAGATTTTTGATTCTGACAGTACCTGGAGCTTTCACCGCAGAAACGGAAAGTATGTCCTGCGTATTTGTTATTTTAGCGAAAACTCAACTCCTGATAGAATAGCAATCTTAGAACCAGATTTTAGAAGGGGTGAGGTCTATATTTCCAATCGTTCCAACGAACCTATAACTTTAAACCCTCTTCTGTATCCCTTTGCTGAACTCCTGATGATAAACCTTCTTTCTCTTGATCGCGGAACGTTAATCCATGCCTGCGGAATTAGCGATGGTAGTCAAGGAATTCTCTTTGTCGGCACCTCTGGAGCAGGAAAGAGCACCCTTGCCCATTTTTGGAAGGATAGAAAAGATGTCACTGTATTGAGTGACGATAGGATAATTATTCGGAAGATGGATGGCCAGTTCTGGATGTACGGCACTCCCTGGCATGGGGATGCTAAGGCATGTTCGCCAGAGCGGGCGCCTTTGGAAAAGATTTTCTTCCTCAAGCATGCCGAGAAGAATGAAATCAAAAAGATGACTCCAATGGAAGCCACCTCCCGCTTAATGGTCTGTTCCTTTCCCACTTTCTGGGATAAAATAGGAATGGAATTTACCTTAGGATTTATTGATGAGCTAACCAGAGAAGTTCCCTGCTATGAACTGGGCTTCGTGCCAGATGAGAGTGTGCTGGATCTTGTGAAAAGTATTTGATAATAAACCATAGATAATCATGAGAGAAAATAAGACCGTTGGATCCCTGACACTCGCTAAGGAGATATTAAAAAGAGGAAATTGTGTTCGCATTCCGACTCTGGGAAGAAGCATGTTTCCCTTGATCAGCAATATTGTCCTTATCGAGCCGGCAACGGCAAAAGACATAAAGAGCGGCGATGTTGCTGTTTATAGCGCTGGAAAAAGGATGATTGCTCACAGACTAGTAAAAAAGGCAACTAAGAATGGAAAGGAAATCCTGTTGACCAAAGGGGATACTTTCGTTGATTCCAGCGAGGTCTTGCCTGAAAATGTTATAGGCAAAGTAATAGGAGTTGAGAAATGGGGAATTAAGCTTAACTTAAAAAAGGGAGCAGGGAAGTTAATAAATATTTTATGTAGCAGAGCTTCGCCAATTTTACCAATAGCCTATCCAATCTTGAGAGATTGCAAACATTGGTTTGTATGGAGAGTATCGAGTGACTGAAATTAATCGGCAAGCAGTGCTAAAAATTTGTAAAGATTTTAATCTTTCATTCGTTGTTTTATTTGGCTCTAAGGCAACGCGTAGAAAGGGATTTAAGGATGACTATGATATTGCTGTTCTTGCCTTCCATGGAGGGATGAAAGAAGCAAAACAGGTGGAATTGATATGTAGATTCTCTCAATTATTGGAAACTGATAACCTCGATGTAGTCATCCTGAACTTTGCTCATCCACTCCTGCAATACGAAGTAGCTCAAGAAGCGAAACTTCTCTGCGAGGTTGGGGAAGGTTCATTCGATAGATTTCGCTGGCGTGCCATTCAAAACTGGAACGATAACAAGAAGTTTAACAACCTCAATATGGATTATGTTGAGGACTACCTTAACGAGGTGAAGTGATTTGATTAAACTTGACGTCATTAAGCCCAAGTTGAGCAAGTTAGTTGATTTCTTAAAGGAGCTTGAGGAGGTAAAACCAGCTGGCTCATTCAGTGAATACAAGGCAACCCCAAGCATTAAGCGCTCTTGTGAGAGGCTGATTCAGCTCATCGTAGAAGTAGCCGCTGACGTCAATAGTAATATCGTTGTTGGCTTAGGCCAGCCCGCGCCAAAGGACTATTATGATACCTTTATTAAGGCAGGTGAAGTTAGGTTCATCTCCAAAACCTTGGCCAAAAAGTTAGCCCCCTGGGCCGGATTGAGAAATAGAATTGTTCACGAATACGAGGAAATCAAGGATAAACTGGTTTTCGACAAGATTGAGCCAACGATTACCAACTTCCGGAAATATATTAGAGAGGTGAAAAAATTCATCGAGGCTAAGGAGAGAAGGTAATTGGAAATGGAGACAAATAAGGCACTCCCCATTGTCAAGACAAAAAATGGGCTTGTTTAAGGTGCACAGTCTGGCAAGCCTGCATGGTTTTTAAGTTAAAAGCTTCTTTGAAATAGACGTCACATGGTGTCTTATAACCCAGGGCTTGATGGATTCTTTTCCTGTTGTAAAAGTGGAAATTTAATCCTCTTTCTCTTGATATGCCATTCTCCCTTGCCTATACTCGGAAGTAAATGAAAAACTGGCTCCTTTACCTGAAAAACGGCCTCGCACGCGGGCGCTCGAAGGATCGGTTTGCAGCTTCGGCAACATCCACGGAGCGGACCGTCGGAGAACTCTGCCGGCGGTTCATTCCCTTTCTGGTAAAATTCAGAAAACCTTTTCTTTTCGGCATGGGGCTCGTTTTTCTGACCGCCGCCGCGAGCCTTCCCCTGCCGCTGATCGGCCGTTTCCTCATTGATGACGTCATCATGAACCGCC
>JAZDOO010000118.1:0-6362 GCA_043798555.1 Pseudomonadota bacterium
TTAGAATTAGTTGATTACCTCCATAGGGAAGGAAAGGGTTTACATGATCTTTACTGTGATTGGACCTACGCTGATTTAAATTACATTGCGGAAAAATATGGCGAAGAAGAAGTATACCACATGCTGAGAAATGCTAAAGAAATTCTCTCTAAAGTCTTTTATGGCCGGGTACCCAAGCTCACAGTGGAGGAGACGGTCATCTTTTTTAGTGAAGCTATGCGAGCTCACCGGACTGGTCCGAAAGAAAAGGGGGACTTTGTTGTTAGGGAGGAAAAGGATAGGTATGTAATGGAATTTGACCCTTGTGGTAGTGGCGGGAGAATGAGAAGAATTGGAGAACTTGATCAAACTCCTCCGCGAACTGGCCCTCCTTTTAATCTGGGGAGAACCAAGAAACCGTACGTTTGGACCTGGAGTAATGCGGGGGTTCCTTATTATTGTGCCCATTGTTGTATCTGGCATGAAATTATGGCCATCGAAGCTCAAGGGTACCCAGTAAAAATTACCGAGTATTCAGATGATCCTAACGTGCCATGTAAATGGTTTTTTTATAAAAAGCCGGAATTGATACCAGAAGAATATTTTACCAGAGTTGGTAAGAAGAAAGATCCTTCACGATTTAAATAAAAAAACAAAAGGGCACACAACAAAGGGATGAACTATGCAGTATAAAGGCTTTGATATCACAAAGATACACCTCACCACCAGAGACCTCATGCGAGAAGCCTGCAAAACCCATCGGGATGAAACTTATTTAGTTTATGTTCAGCGGCAGTCTGAAGATACATTCGGTCAATTTCAGGAAAAGGTTAACAAAATCTCCAACCTACTCACAGAGGACTATGGTGTCAAACAGGGAGACAAAATTTGCACCATGTCTGAAAACATCCCCGAGCTCTTATATACCATCATGGCCATAACAAACATAGGGGCCCTGTGGGTACCGATCAACAGCATGCTCGTTGGAGAGAGCACGAAATACATTATCGAAACCTCGGATGCGAGCGTTGTGTGCGCCACGGAGAAATATAAACCGGGCGTTCAGGAAGTGCTGGGAGGGGTAAAAAAACCCGTAAAATTGCTTCCCATTATGGAATTTCTGGAACAGGGAAAGGATAAGTCCTCAGAATTTGAATGCCCAGCGAACCCGAATGATCCTTCCATGATTATCTTCACATCAGGGACGACCGGTTTTCCCAAAGGTGTTCTCCATACCCACAATTCATATATCAGGACAGGAGTCAGAGGGTTGGAGGCACTGAATACGGACAGTACGCACCGTATCCATGTTTATCTGCCCTTCTTCCATGGGTGGGGCTATCTCCTGATACTAGGATCCTTATACTATAAATGTGCAATGATCATGGAAGATAGATTCCACGCGGATACTTACTGGGAAACCATCGAGAAATATAAGATTACACAGGATCACTGGACGGGTACGGTTCCTATCAATTTGATGAAATTACCGAAAACCGAATTCGAAGAGAAAGTAAGCTTCGGAATAATAGGGACCTTTGGGGCCCTTTATGATTCCATGAAGGAACATTGGCCCAACATCAGGTTTCATAGCCTTTATGGTCAAACAGAACATCCCTTTATGACTGAAGTCCCTCCGGATCAAATCAAACCCGGCTCTGACGGGATCCCGAAATATCCTGACGAAATCCTGATATTGGACGATAACGGTAATCCGGTACCCACCGGAGAAGTCGGCGAAATTGTATGCCGATGCGGTTGCGGTGTGGTCATGAAAGGATATTATAATAACCCCGAGGCGACGGCCAACAGCCTGAAAGGCAGTGATCTTTATACTGGAGATCTAGGATATCTTGATGAGGAAGGCCACTTACATTTTGCTGGCAGGAAAAAGGAGGCCCTTCGGGTTCGTGGGGAAATGGTTTCAGTGGAACATATAGAACATCTTATTAATACGAACCCCAGAATTGCCGAGTGTGCCATTGTAGGGTACAGACCCCCTGAAAAAGAGGCCCTTAAGGAAGATGAAATCGTGGCCCACTTGGTTCTTCAGGATGGTGAGCAAATGACACCTGAAGAGTTTCTCGAATGGTCGGGGAAGAACTTAGCACGGTTTATGAGGCCGAAATATATTATTTTCCATGATGATTTACCAAAAACTGCCACTGAGAGGGTACAGCGTTATAAACTAAGAGAGGAAGGGATCGAAGGGGCGACCAAGCTATTTTAGTAGCACTTATTTAACCATGGCTTTCCATAGGCTTACGTAGATGTAGATTAACTATGGTTACCATGAACAGGATGATTTTCCTCATATAAACGCAATAATGAGACAGGCATTACGAAGAAAGGAGTTGTAAAATGGATATTCCAAAAGAAAAACTATTAGAGATGTATGAAATGATGATAAGGGTGAGACATTTTGAAGAAAAAGTGAAGGAGCTTTTTAAAGCCGGGATGTTCCCCGGGTGGACTCACTCATGTATCGGACAAGAGGCTGGAGTGGTGGGGGCAGGAGCTGCCTTGCGGAAGGATGACTACATGACCTCAACCCACCGGGGCCACGGACAAACTATTTCTAAAGGAGTAAGTCTGAAAGGCATAATGGCTGAACTCATGGGGAAAAAGGATGGGGTTTGTAAAGGTAAAGGCGGTTCTATGCATATAGGAGATGCCAGTGTGGGCGCAATGGGGGGGATAGCAATATTAGGAGGCGGTACTCCGATTGCCTGTGGTGCTGCGCTTTCCGCAAAGTTAAGAGGGACTGACCAAGTGGCGCTCACCTTTTTTGGTGAAGGAGCCTCGAATCAGGGAGTAGTCCATGAAGCAATGAACATTGCTGCTTTGTGGAAGCTTCCGGTAATCTTTTTTATTGAGAGCAATCAGTGGGCAGAGTTGAGTCGAAGGCCATCACATTTATGTATTGAAACCCTGGCGCTCAGGGCTCAAGGATACGGAATGCCGGGAGTTACGGTTGATGGGAATGATGTGATGGCAGTGTATGAAGCGGTGAGTGAAGCAGCGGCAAGGGGACGAAAAGGCGAGGGGCCAACCTTGATTGATTCCATCACCTATCGCTGGGATGGTCATTACGTGGGTGATCCCGTGGTACTCAGGCCGGAAGGAGAGCTTGAAGAATGGATGAAAAAGTGCCCCATCAAACGATTTGAAGAGAGACTTTATAAAGAAGGAATATTGGATGACGCTAAAAAGGCGGCGATCACCAAGAAGGTTGATGCTGAAATTGAAGAAGCAATCGAGTTTGCGAAGCAGAGTCCTTTCCCTCCAGTAGAGGACATGTATAAGAATGTCTATGCTTCGCCCTATAATCCTTGGTAATCAGAAATTGAGTAATCTTCTATCGAGAAAGGAATCGCCATGAGAGAAGTTAAGTATTGGAAAGCGTTTAACGAAGCCATAAGTGAAGAAATGAAAAGAGATAAAAGCATTATTTATTTAGCTGAGGATGCACGCGGTGCTGTGGGTGGACCGTTTGCTATGGCTAAAGGCTTAGAGGACGAGTTTGGCACTGATCGGGTTTTCGATACTCCCGACAGTGAGGCCGGATTCATCGGTGTTGCCATCGGGGCAGCGCTTACTGGTCTTCGCCCTATCGTTGATATTTCCTTCAGTGACTTCATGCTCGTCGCTACGGATCAGATTGTCAACCAGATGGCGAAGATCCGCTACATGACGGGCGAAAATTTTACCAAAATGCCCATCGTTATTCACACCATGGCAGGTGGCGGAATGAGGGCGGGAACGCAGCATTCCCAGTCCCTCGAAGCATGGTATGTGAACGTGCCCGGCTTAAAGCTCGTGGCGCCCAGCAATGGTTATGACCTTAAAGGAATCATGAAATCCGCAATCAGGGACGATGATCCGGTTATAGTGTGGCTCCATAAGGCAATGCTCAGGACTAAGGTTAACCTTCCCGACGAAGAATACCTCATCCCCTTAGGGAAAGGGGAAATTAAGAAACAAGGCACTGACGTCACTGTGGTGGGCGTTTCCAATATGGTAAATGTTGCGCTCTCAGTAGCTAATAAGTTGGAAAAAGAAGGAATCAGTGTCGAAGTGGTTGATCCTATCTCTCTCAGCCCCCTCGATAAGGACATAATCATTAACTCGGTTAAGAAAACGGGAAAGTTGGTGACTGTACACGAAGCACCAAAACCTTGTGCTATGGGAGCAGAGATTGCGGCAATCGTGTTTGAACATTGTTTTGACTATTTAGAAGCCCCGGTTAAGCGAGTTACTGGAGAGTTTACTCCCGTGCCGTATACTTCTCCCTTAGAAGATGCGTTTTTACCGAGTGCTGCTAAGATTGAAGCAGCTATTAGAGAGGTTCTGACAGCATAGAACGTAAGTATATTAATAGTAGCATTAAGAGAGGAGAATAGTTATGGAATACGGACCCTATAAAAACATAATTTTCGAGCAGATTGACCAAGTCGGGGTAATAACATTTAATCGTCCAAAAGTTTTAAATGCCTTTAATACTGAAACGATACGAGAGTGTCTGGATGCAATGGAAAAGATTGAACAAGATGACGATATACGCGTGGTTATTTTGCGTGGTGCTGGCGATAAAGCCTTTAGTGCCGGTGCAGATATTGATGAGATTAAAAATAATGGACCAGTTGAGCAGAGACCTTACCAGTATCTCTGGATGAAATTTTTCAATAAAATAGAAACTATAAGCAAGCCTGTAATTGCTGCAGTTCATGGCTACGCCCCTGGTGGTGGTACAGAAATATCAGTGTGCTGTGATATGGTAATAGCATCTGACGATGCAAAGTTTGCTTTGGCAGAGGTAAAGATCGGTGTAATGCCTGGTGCTGGAGCCACTGTAAGACTGACTCGTTGGGTAGGAAAGGCTAAAGCCATGGAGATCTTAATGCTTGGTAATTTTATTAGCGGCGAAGAAGCGGTTAGGATAGGCCTGGCAAACAAAGTGGTTCCTAAAGATCAGCTCTGGGATGAAACTATGAAGATAGCCAGGGAACTTGCAGGAAGGCCACCATTAGCACTTGCGGCAGTGAAAAGGGCAGTGAATATAGGGGCAGAAATGGATCGGGACCGAGGAATTGAGTATGCTCTTGAAGCCTTTTTATTGCTTTTTGCGTCTGAGGATCAAAAAGAAGGCATGCATGCCTTTATCGAGAAAAGAAAACCGGTATGGAAAGGGAGGTAGTCATTAATTTCAGTCATTCCCGCGTAGGCGGGAATCCAGGTTTTTACTATGTTACCAGGTATTAAATGGATTCCTGCTCCCCGATCGGAGTCGAGGATAAGTTTCGCAGAAATGACAGACAGTTTATGTGGATGATAATATTTTAACAGAAAAAGGAGTAAACGATGTTAAATTTTGAATTAACTGAAGAGCAGAGGATGATTCAAGAAGTAGCCAGAAAGTTTGCGAGAGAGGAAGTGGCGCCGCGTTGTGAAGAGTGGATCGAAGAAGATGTTTTTCCTTACGATCTGAACGCGCGGTTAGCGGAACTCGGACTCACGGGCATCATGATCCCGGAAGAATATGGTGGATCAGGGCAGGGTGCTTTGACCCAGGAGCTGGTGACCGAGGAGCTGGCACGAGTGGATGATGGGGTGGCGCAGGGGTTTCACATGCAGGGCTTAATGGCCTATATGATGAATCAATACGGCAATGAGGAACAAAAGAAGAAGTACTTGCCCACCATAGTGGCGGGTGAAAACCCAGCTTTTGGACTCACGGAAGCAAATGCCGGCTCTGATGCCTCCGGCATCCAGACCCGAGCGGAACTTAAGAATGGTGAGTGGGTGATCAACGGAACCAAGATGTTCATCACCAACTCCGGGCTTAAAACGTGTACATGGATGGTGCTCATGTGCATGACCGGACAGCGTCCCACTGGGGGGAAAGAGTTAAGCAGTATCATTGTTCCTATGAATGCTCCGGGTCTCACCATCGGTCGGCAGATTCGCAAGATCGGGTGGCACAATCTGGACAACCACGAGCTGATTTTTGAGGACTGCCGAGTTCCGGAAGAAAATTTGCTGGGGAAAAGAGGCAAAGGTATTTCCTATGCCCTCGGGACCCTCGATTTAGGGAGAATTGACTTCGGCGCACTCACGGTGGGGATGGCTCAGGGTGCCCTTGACCTGTCACTGGAATATGCAAAACAGAGGGTGCAGTTCGGACAACCCATCTCTAAATTTCAAGCAATCCAATTCAAGTTGGCGGATATGGCGACCGGAGTTGAGCTGGGAAGGTTGATGTGGCGAAAGGTTGCCTGGATGCTGGATAAGGGTATGCCTTGTTCCAAAGAAGCTGCCATGTGCAAGCTCTGGACCAGTGAGATGGCCTATAAGGTAATACAGGATGCCATGCAGATTCACGG
>JAZDOO010000138.1:0-4336 GCA_043798555.1 Pseudomonadota bacterium
ATCTCTGTGGGGAAATCGGCCCCAAAACTTAAGCCCATAAACGCCGCCTCGCAGGCCAGGGCAATCATGCCGGCCGCAAAAACTCGGTGCACAAAGGAACGCCAATCCCGGACGAGAACCCACCCAGCCAGGAAAAGGCTAAAAAGAGCGGCGATGATGGAAAGAAAGATGTTGATCATAAACTAAGTTACCAGGAGGCTTTTCACCGGAATATACCCCCTAAGAAGGTAATAGAAGAATTTAAGGGATTCTCCGGCGAATTCACGTAGGCCCTGATTATGCTGCCACCAATTATCTCTCTTAAACTTAATAAAAATTGGATGGGGAATGATCTCTAACCCAACCGGGGAACCCTCTTGTTTGTAAGCCCAGTAACTCCGGCGAGTATGGAACCCCCGCGCGACTAAAATTGCTCTTTTTATGCCGTCTTGGGCAATTTTCTCTAAAACTATCCTTGCTTCTATCAGCGTTATCGGATGTTCTATGGGAACATTAATAATCCGAAATTGGGAATTTTTTATTCCGTGGCTTTCCCATTTATTGGCCATCAGCAAGTTATAATTCGGCAAACCAAAATTTTCCCCGTTTTTCCCATTCTGTTGACTAACGATGATAATGCCTTTCACTCTGTTGGACACTAAGAATGCTAATCCCACCTCCACTGCTTTTTCCTTTACCAATTCCCCCCCTTCTATGATAACGATATCCGCCTCTCCATTCCCTTCTGGAGCAAGATACCTTCCCGCATCTATGAGAATCGTTTGATAGTTTAACAGGAAGGCAACCAAAATCCCACATAATATTAATGAAAGAACGACCTTCTTTGATAATCTTTGTTTATTCATTATTTTATTGACCATCGCCTTTTTTTACTTGCCTATTGCTTCTTGCCTTTCTCATATAGTTATTAGTCAGTCCATAATTGTATGAACACCGCAGACTAAGTCCCTCCTTCCCTCCCTTTGCAAAAGGGAGGAATTCCCCTCTTTGGAAAAGAGGGGTTAGGGGAGATTTTGGAACAATATGTCTAGTCAATTATGGACTCATTAGTAATCGTTTATCGCCTATCGCTTTATGCCTTCGGCTAATCTAAACAATCACCTTGTAGGAATGGGTATCAGAAGGGTCATACGGTTCCGGCGAATACTCCAGCACTTGAGAATAGGTAAGGGATCGAAAAGCGTGGGCTACCCTTGGGCTAATATCCAGCCTATTACCCGCTTTCACTAATAGCTTTTTGCTGCCGGATCTTTCAAGGTCTTTAAGTAATAATTCTAATTTTCCAGTAAGCACATAAAAATGCTCGATCTTTTTCTCGTGATAATGATGTCCTCTTTCTTGACCCGATTTGGCGGAGTCTAACTCCCAATAAACCAATTGCTTGAAGGCTTGATCAGCCCGGTTAAGTATTTGAGCCATTTCTCCCTTGGCAGAAAAAAACCGCCGTTCAAGCTTATCATCTCCTCCCACAGGGAGATCTTCAATGAACACTTTGGTCCTTATTGAGTTTGTTAGGTTACTTGGGTCCATTGGGTTTATTGAGTTCCCCCACTCTTCCAGCATTCCATTTTCCCATCATTCCATCATTTCTTTTTCTCTGATTTCCTCAAAGCCCACAACACAGGGGATAAAAGGACAAGGGCCACAATGAAGAAGGGAATGCCTCCACTCTTATGAAGTTCACTGCCCAATATTCTCACATCCACATAATTTCCCAATAAAGTTAGCGTTACAATCCTCAGCCCATTTTTAAGAACGGTAATGGGAAATATGGCTAAAATTAATATTATTTTTTTCCACCCTGTTCGAAGAAAAAGATGACCGGCTATGATGCTGGTAATAAAGAGGGCGATCGTCGAACGAATCCCACTGCATTGTTTGGCAACCTCGACGCTTATTCCGGATAAATGGAATGTGAAACCTTCCCGGAAAATGGGAACGCCCGTTAATTTAAAAAATGCATAGGAGGCTTCAGTTGAGCCTATTTGGAGAATAAGTATTACGGTTTCTACTATTAGGGTTGGGATTGGAACTAAGAAAAATAGGAATAAAAGGGGGAATAGGTTTGCTCGAAAAGATTTCATGCCATAGAAAAAGACAAAACCGCCAATCCAAAATGAAACTGCGGAGAATGTTATGAGGGATAAATAATCATTCCGATTGAGTTTCGTTCCTTGATCGATTGCGAGAAAATACATCCCCATTCCTAAAATGATTAAGGTTAAGCCCCAAACATAAGAATAATTTACCTCCGCCAATAGGCTTTTTCTATTTAAAAACAAAAAATACCCGCTTACCAGGGGAATTAAAATAATGTGAGAATATAATTCGTTGCGAAAGGATAGCGTTATCAATTCCTTCAAAGGGCAGTAATAAATCGCTCCCAGGAGGATATTAAAGGATATAAAAAGAATGTTCCTTGTAACCATCAAATTACCTCAATTTTATAGGACGCAGATTTTCACAGATACACGCAGAAAATATCTATTTCTTAAATTCTCCAAACTATAGAGCTTCTTGCAAAAGTCCGTAATTTACCCTTCGACAGGCTCAGGGTGAACGGGCTTAGGTTGAAATTATTTAGTTCTTCCGTTCGTGGTGAGCTTGTCGAACCACAAAAAAATACTTTTGCAAGAGCCTCCCAAGGAAAAAGATTTATGGTTAAAAGATATTGACGTTGAATCGATTTTTATTGAACTAAAAAATAGGCGGAAGAAGAAAGCCTGATGACCCTTGTTTTTCCCTATGCTTTCCCTGCAGCCTGCACCTTATAACCTTGGCCCTTTCCTCCCCACCCGTCAACGGAATTATCGGAGCTATGTCCCCCCTTATTTCCATATCCTGTGGCTTGTGACATGAAGCTTGCGACCTTCCAAATTAGCTTGCTTCTTTATTAAAAATGTGATAACATATAACTAATAATATGGAGTAAAATCCTTTAGCAAATCAATATGATACCCCTGATTGAAAAGAACCGTCGTGCTATTGAAGAGCTTTGCCGGAAGTATTATGCCACCAGGCTGGAAATTTTTGGCTCAGCCGCCAGCGATAATTTTATCCCTGAGCGTTCGGATATTGATTTCCTTGTAAAATTTCAGCCTGACTCGGACTTGGGTCCCTGGATGGCCCATTATTTTGATTTTCGGGATGAACTTGGGGAATTATTAGGGTTTAAGGTGGACCTTGTTATGGAGTCTTCTTTGACGAACCCTTATTTCATCAAAGAGGTTAACCGGACGCGAAAGCTTTTGTATGAAGCAAAAATCTCCTAAATGGATTGAAGATATTCGCGCCTCGGCGTCATTCATTTTGCAGGCTTCAGCTGGTAAGACCTTTCAAGACTATCAATCCGATCCACTGCTGCGCGCGGCGGTGGAACGCCACTTCGAAATCATCGGCGAGGCGATGAATCGCTTGGTCCGCTATGATCCCGATATAGCCGCTCGAATCGGAGATTACCCACGGATTATCGCCTTCCGAAACTTGCTCATCCATGGGTATGACCTGATCGCACATGAACAGGTTTGGAAAGTCGTATGCGAGCAAGTTCCTCTCCTGTTGAACCAGCTTGAATCAATCCTACAAGAGATCCAGGATAAACCCACTGAAGATCGAGGCTAATCTCCATAACAACATAACCCGCCATCCCACTCCCATTATTTTCAACTCGTAATCCGCAACTGTTTTTCCCCAACTCCCTACATCCTGTATTTATAACTCGTAACCCTTTCTTCCAATATTCCATTATTCCTTTTATCCTTTTAATCCCTTCTGATTTTAAAGTAGCTATGGAACCAACCCCCTTTACTCAACTGGTCAACGGAAATATCCAAGCTACGTTATATATAGAAACAAGGAGAGGACACACTCCAAAGGGTGACATAGAAAAAAATACTTTTGTATGTTACCAGATATTTTCAAAAAAGAAACCTCCTGTTAGAGATAAGAGTATGTTCCACCAAACTCAAATTCTAAAGCAGGAGGTTTCTCATGAACGAGGAAAATCGTACCAGACTGGAGGAGTTTCGTCAATTCAGAAGAGAGATTCGGAAATCGGCGGAGTATTTGATCGTTGGCATTGATGTGGCCAAAGACAAGCACCATGCCTTTTTCGGCACGGCCACAGGGAAGACGCTTTTCAAGCGTTTGGTCTTTGAAAATGACCTAGAGGGATTCAGAAAGCTTCTGGTGCAGGCTGAAGCGATGAAAGTTCAAGAGGGGCTTAAAAAGGTTGTTTTTGGTTTGGAGCCTACTGGAAATTATCATAAGCCTTTGGGAGAGCATTTGGTTCGGTGTGGGCAGGGGGTGGTGTTGGTATCTGGCGTGGCCGCGCATG
>JAZDOO010000142.1:0-2544 GCA_043798555.1 Pseudomonadota bacterium
GCTAAAAGAGGATGAGCGGGGAGCACCCTAATGGTAAATCCATAATGCCCGCTTTTACTGCATGATGCTGATCTTCCTTCAAATACGTATTTCCCTCTTCCATACGATTCAATGAGTTCCATCTTTGTTACTTCAGGACTAGTAAGTTCCCCCCTGGCGTCAACTTTCCCCATAAATATTTCAACCGTAACATCAGCAGGGGTTAATGTTCCAAGATGGACAACTGTTTTTATGCGGATTTCATCACAAACCTTTAAATTTGTTAATTGTTCTGTGATTACCGATTCCACTCTTATTTCGTGCCAACAATTTCGAACGTTGTCTTTCCACGTTGCGAATTCTCTGGCCTCAGAAAAATTGTTCGAGATGAATTTTTTATATTGTCTTGAGGCAGGAATATAAAACTTTTCCGTGTACTCCTGAACCATTCGGTTGGTATTAAAAAAATAGCAGAGATTAGCAATCGATTCTTTCATCCGGTCAATCCATCTTCGGGGAAGTCGGTCAACGCCCCGATCGTAATACATGGGGATGATTTCTTTTTCAAGCAAGTCATAGATATCCTCTGCTTCGACCCTGTCCTGATAAGATAGATCATTATATGATTCTCTCTGTCCTATGGCCCAGCCAAAAGCGGGGCCATAGGCTTCATCCCACCATCCATCCAGGATGCTCAAATTCAGTACTCCGTTTGCCGAAGCCTTCATACCGCTGGTGCCGCTTGCTTCCAGGAGACGACGGGGAGTATTAAGCCATAAATCTACCCCCTGAACCAGATAGCGGGCTACCGTCATATCGTAATCTTCGATAAACACCATTTTTCTCCGAAATTCATCCCGCCTTGCCAAATTGATAATCTGCTGAATCAATTTTTTCCCTTCGTCATCCCGGGGGTGGGCTTTGCCAGCGAAGATAATCTGGACTGGTTTTTGCGGATTGTTAAGGATACGGGCTAATCTTTCGGTATCGTTGAGGATTAAAGTTGCTCGTTTGTACGTGGCAAAACGACGGGCAAAACCGATTGTTAACGCTTCCGGGTCCAATACCTCGTCCGCCACTTCAATTTCCGTTTTCGATGCCCCTAATTTTTCTAAGCGTCTGCGAAGCCGGCTTCGCACAAAAGCTACCAACCTTTCCCTTCTTCGTTCGTGAGTCCGCCATAGCTCTTCCCGGGCAATGCTTCTTACCTTTTCCCATACCACTTTATCTCCGGGCTCTTCCTGCCAGCGAGGCCCTAAATACCGGTCGTAGAGAAGGTTCATTTCCGCTGAGATCCATGATCTGAAGTGAACACCATTGGTCACATGTCCAATAGGAATTTCATCTTCCGGGACACCGGGCCAGAGGTCTTTAAACATTTGTCTGGTAACTTTACCGTGCAGTTTGCTTACACCATTACAACAGTGAGACAATTTAAGGGCCAGTATTGTCATACAGAACTGCTCAGCCTGGTCGTTAGGATTTTTCCTCCCCAGCGCCATGAAATCATTCCAGGTGATTCCCAGTTCTTTGGCATACTGCGAAAAATATTTGTTCATAAGATCATTATGAAAGTAGTCATGTCCTGCCGCAACAGGGGTATGGGACGTCAACGTTAGACCAGCAGTTGCTGTTTCACGAGCTTCGGCAAAATTAAGGTTGTATCTCTTCATCAACCAGCGGATTAGTTCAAGGGATAGAAATGCGGAGTGTCCTTCATTCATATGAAACACCGTGGGCCGTAATCCCAGGGCCTCTAATGTCCGGAAACCACCAATACCAAGGATAATCTCCTGTTTGATACGCATTTCTGAATCTCCACCATAAAGCTGATAGGTTATCCTTCTATCTTCGATACTGTTTTTTGGTATATTGGTATCCAGTAAGTAAAGCGGGACCTTCCCAACTTGAGCTCGCCAAACTTGTGCCTCAACTGTTCTTCCAGGACAGGGTATGGTGATGGTCTGGGGTGTTCCGTCTTCCTTACGCACTACTTTTAAAGGTAAGGTATAAAAGTCATTTTCTTCATACAACTCCTGCTGCCATCCAGCTTCATTGAGACGTTGTTGAAAGTATCCTTGTTGATAAAGGAGGCCTACCCCAACTAAAGGAATGCCGAGGTTACTTGCTGATTTAAGATGGTCTCCGGCTAAAACTCCCAATCCTCCTGCAAAGATAGACAGACATTCGGTTAATCCAAATTCCGCAGAAAAATAGGCAATAAGATTATCTGGTTCATTGCTATAGGTACGGATAAACCAGGAGGTTCTATTCTCTAAGCTCTCCTTATAATAGTTATATGCACCGTTCAGGTGGCTCATAAACCCATCATCATTCACCGCCGCTTCAAGAACATGCTGGTCTATTATTCCTAACATGAGGACCGGATTATGATTACACTTTTCCCATAATTCACTATCAAGCCTGCGGAATAATTCTATTATAGAATGGCTCCAGGACCACCGGAGGTTATAAGCCAATTCTTCTAATGGTTTTAACTTTTCTATCAGTAAGGGGGAAATAGTAAACGTCCGAATCGGTTTCATTCTGTGTTCTCCTTTGGGT
>JAZDOO010000157.1:0-2918 GCA_043798555.1 Pseudomonadota bacterium
TGCATCCGCCAGAATGCCAAATTCCATTTTATCATTGTGGAGAATAATGACCTTGTTAAGATCGGTCAGCCCCTTTTCGGGAAGGTCGAAAAACTTCTTCAGATCTATGACCGAGAGAATTTGTCCCCGGACATTAATAACACCCAAGACAAATGGTGGTGTGCAGGGCAAGGGGGTAAGTTCTTTCAGGGGATAGACCTCCCGGACAAAAGAAGACTCAATGCCATACGTCTCGTAAGCTAACAAAAATTCCACGAGTTCAAGATATTCCTGGGCTCCCTCTTCCTTCTCTGATTCCCGGGCCAGTGCCCTGGCTCTCTCCGTAAGGATTTTTTTCTTTTCCTCCGCGGTTGGTGTCAATCCTCGCTCCAGGGCTGCCTGGAGAGCATCCAGACGATGATAGGCTTCTTTCCAATCTATGTTTTTTGGTTGTTTTGGCAGAAAAGTTGACTCTTTGTCTTTCATGACACTGTATCCTGTGGGAGATCAGCGGTCCGAGCGAGGTCTGGAGTCATTTAAACACTGATCCCTGGCACCTGACCCCTGATCCCGCTTATAATTTCTTTCAGCCGGCCGGCGGTTATTCCCTCGGACTCCGGCAGAATTTCTTCCTGTTCGTACGACCTCAAGAGAGAAAGAGCATTGGTAAAATACTTGTCTGCTTGGTTAAGCTTTCCCTGCTGCTGTGCCAGGGTACCCAGAGAGAAGTGGGCCACTACAAAGTTCTGGTCAAGATAGAGTGCCCGTTTTAGAGAGGTAATCGCCTCTTTCTCCAAACCCTGTTCCTGGAGGATAATCGCCCGGAGATAGTACAACCCGACATTGAGCCGATCAGTGAGAATGGCTTCTTCACACCACTTGAGCGCGTCGGTGAGGTTGCCCTGGTCGGCATACACTCGGGCTAAAAGTGAGCTGACTTTAGAACTTTGTTGAGCAGGGAAAAGCAGTACCAAAAGTTTTTCTGCTGCTTCGGCATATCGCCCCTGTTGATAGAGGGTCAGGGCTTCTTCATACCGGACTGATTGTAGTTCGGATTCCTTTGGCTCTTCAACTTCCAACGGAAAAGGTTCAGGAGAGTCCTGCAGTAAAGCCGCGCTCACCTCTTGCTTAGCAATAGTGGGTTCCGGGTTTAAAGTTTCGGGTATAAAGTCAGAAAAGAAAGCCGGCAGGGCAAAACTCGCCACTTTTAGCTTGCAGCTTTCGGTTTTTCTATACATTATCCCACCAGAAAAATTGACAGTTTCGAACTGAGAAAAGAGAACGTGCGAGGCCTCAGCGGAGCTCACCACCAGCCATCCCCCGTCCACAAGGGCACGGTAAAGATTTAAAATAACATTCTTCGCCCGATGGGGAGCGAAATACATGAGCACATTACGGCAGAAGATAAGGTCTATGGCATTGGTATTGTTCAGGAGGGATGGATAGGTATCTTCGGCTAAATTAAGATAGGAAAAAGTTACCATTTTCTTAATCTCGGGTAGGAGCTCGAAACCGCCCCCTTTTTTTCTCTTGAAGTACCTTTCTTGAATCTCCAACGGTGTATCACGGAATGACCAGTTGCCGTAGAGACCCTTGGAGGCTTTTTGAAGAAAGCGGGGGTTAATGTCGGTAGCTAAAATGGTAATGTTCCAATCCTTCAAATCGGGAAGCAGCTTATTAAGTAGGATAGCAAGAGAATAGGATTCCTCGCCAGTAGCGCAGCCGGCGCTCCAGAGCCGCAGACGCTTTTCGGTTTCGCGACGCACGCGAATCAATTCGGGAAAAATGTGGCCCTCGAGGATTCCAAAGGTTCT
Organism: Pseudomonadota bacterium; assembly: GCA_043798555.1. Taxonomy (GTDB): domain Bacteria; phylum Desulfobacterota; class WTBG01; order JAGOGO01; family JAGOGO01; genus JAZDOO01. Next base: position 1,794 of record JAZDOO010000157.1, read on the forward strand.
TTTCTCGCGAAAGAAATAGGTTTCCCCCACGGTGAGATGGCTGGCCAGAATCTCAACCTGGCTTTTTTGCAGATGAGAGGAGGTGAGCCATTGGAGGCAGGATTCCATGTCGTCAAAATTAAATTCTCGGGCAGCAGCACAAATTCCCCGTTCAAGATCAGGCCACCGTTCTCGGGGAAAGTGTAACCCCATTTGCTCAGCCATAAATTCACTAAGCCGGGATAAAAGGATAGGAGAGATACTTTTGCCCACTTTTTCTCTCGCCTCTACTCAGATTTTGGATATTGCATCTTCCAGCGCTTCTTCTTCCTCCAGGGAGAGAAAAGTATCAAGGTCATGAATGAGAATCATACCATCTTCCAATTTCAGAACCCCTTCAACATACTCCATACCGGGAAGAATCTTCTTTGCAGCAGTGAGTTGTTCTTCTGAGCATTTGGCGACACCACTGACTTCGTCCACTACAAGTGCAACCGTTCGCGTTAACGTGTTTGCAATGATAAAATAGTCACTCACCTCAATTTCCCGTTCCGGCAAAAGGAACCGTTTGCGAATATTTAAGACGGGGATAATATGGCCCTGAACATTGATAACTCCGATAGCAATCTCCGGTGCTTTTGGTAAAGGAGTTACTTCCACTGCACGGACAACCCTTTCCACCGCCGAAAGGTGGAGTGCATATCGTTGCTCATCGAGAGTAAAAACTACGAGTTCAGCAGAGTTACTCATACGGGTAATTGCGTAAGTGCTCTGACAAGGTGCGTATGACAAAATCATTCAAGGTTTTTCTATCCACCCGGCCCAGGAGGCGGCCTTTTTCTACTCCTTTATGAAAAACAAAATAGGTGGGAGTCCCTGCCATGCTAAACTTTTTTCCAAAGGCACCGAAATATTCCTCATCCAGAAGGCAGACTTTCAGGGAGAGGTTACCCTCACTACCCACGCTTTCCAACACTCTTACCTGATCATAAAACTCCAGGCCCTGATGGAGGCAGGCTAAAAGAACGGGCTTTTCTTCTTGAAGAACTTCGGACTCGAAATTGTCTACTCCAATGGCGGGAAATTTAACCTTACGGCTCTCGACTTTTTTGGACATGTAAGTCCTCCTCTTGATCGTTCACCGCA
>JAZDOO010000165.1:0-5325 GCA_043798555.1 Pseudomonadota bacterium
AACCGAATAGTTGTATTTTATGCCTAAGAAATCCAAGCAGCATCCCAAGGAGAGAATCAAAGAGGCGGCGATCAGTCTCTTTTCTGAAAAGGGATATTCTGCCACCACCATGAGGCAGATAGCGAGAAGGGCTGGCCTTGCTTCCGGAAGTCTCTATAACCATTTAAAGCGGAAAAGTGATTTACTTCTCGATATCCATAGGGATTTTGTGGATGAAATTATTGAAAAGACCAAGTTTCTCCATGGAGACGAGGAGTCGTGCGAAGAGAAGTTAAGGGAGGTATTTAAAACTTTTATGAAGGCAATTTTTGAAAATAAATTGTCCTTTAAAGTTTTACTGGAACAGGAAACATTCCTTCCTCCGACAGCAAAAAAAGAAGTAGTAAGAAACGTACATTTATTAAAGCAAGGAATTAAAGGAATAATTGAGAAAGGAATTAAGAAGGGAGAGATTAGAGCTGTAGATGCCAAGATGGCAACTTTTTGTGTGTTTGCACTGTGTAATTATTCGCTCCGCTGGATAGATCCGAAAGGGTCATATTCCTATGAACAATTAGGAGACATTTTTTTTGATTTTTTTTCCCGGGGGATAGGAAATGTCCCCCCTCGAATCTCATAGTGTAGTTGCAAGATGCAAGTTTATCTGGTTTATCTGGTTTATCTGGTTTATTTGGTTTTCTGACTTCTGATTTCTGTCTTCTGACTTCCGTAGTTTGTGGTTGCGAAGCTGAGCTAAGTTCCAATTATCAACCAATAAGAGTTTGGGTGTTCTTATGAAAATACATGAATACCAGGCGAAAAATATCTTACGGCAGTATAATGTGCCAGTACCTCGAGGCGAGGTTGCGGAGTCTCCGGAAAAAGCTAAGGAAATTGCTTCCGCTTTAAAAACCAAGGTGGTGGTCAAAGCCCAGATTCACGCCGGCGGAAGAGGCAAGGGGGGAGGAGTTCGTTTAGCGGGAACCCCTGAGGAGGCCTATGAAGCTGCGAAAGCGATTATCGGGATGAAGTTGGTCACCCACCAGACCGGACCGGAAGGAAAACTGGTGAGGAGAGTTCTGGTGGAAGAAGCCCCGGCAATTAAACAAGAACTTTATTTAGGATTAGTAGTAGACCGATCGCATGCTCGGGAATGTTTAGTGTATATGGCCTCCGAGGCCGGGGGAATGGAAATTGAGGAGGTTGCCAAGACCGCACCGGAAAAAATCATCAAGGTACAAGTCCACCCGGCAACCGGATTCAGTTCTTTCCAAGCCAGGAAACTCTTTTATGGCTTACGATTAGAAAAATCTCTGAGCAGCCAATTTACCGTTATCGTTAAAGCCCTCTACCAGATTTTTTTAGAAAAAGACACTTCCTTAATTGAAATTAATCCCCTGGTCATTACCCAGGACGGGAATCTCCTGGCCCTTGATACGAAAATAAATTTTGACGGCGATGGATTGTTTCGCCATCCGGAGATCAAAGAGCTGAGGGATATACATGAGGAAGATCCCCTGGAAGTGGAGGCGGTAAATACCGGGGTTAATTATATCAAGCTGGATGGGAATGTAGGTTGTATGGTGAACGGAGCTGGTTTAGCCATGACGACCATGGACTTAATTAAACTGGCAGGGGGGGACCCGGCCAATTTTCTTGATGTTGGCGGAGGGGCTTCAGCAGAACAGGTTGAGAAAGCGTTTCGGATTCTTACCTCTGACCCGAAGGTTAAAGTCATTTTAGTAAATATCTTTGGAGGGATTCTCCGATGTGATCGGGTAGCTACTGGCCTTATAGAGGCAGCTTCCAAAATAGAGAAAAAACTGCCCATGGTGGTGCGGCTTCAGGGAACCAATGTGGAAGAAGGTCGCAAGCTTCTGCAAGAATCCAGTTTGACTTTTGAGGTAGCGGAAGAGCTTTATGAAGCAGCTCGGAAAGCAGTGGAGTTAAGTAAATAAACATAAAAAAGAAAGGATGTTGTGCATATGGCGATACTTTTTAATGAAAACACCCGCGTAGTATCACAAGGAATTACTGGTACCGAAGGCAGTTTTCACACTCAGGAGGCGGTAAAATTCGGGACAAAAGTGGTAGCCGGGGTTACTCCAGGGAAAGGGGGCACGACCTTTGATGGGATTCCTGTTTATGACCGGGTCATTGATGCAGTGGAAAAAGGAGGGGCAAATGCTTCGGGGATCTACGTCCCGGCTTCCTTTGCTCCCGATGCTATGATCGAGGCGATTGAAGCAGGTATCGGCTTGATTGTCTGCATGACTGAAGGAATTCCCGTGTTGGATATGATAAAAGTAAAGCAGGCACTCAAAGGGTCGGGCGCGTGGCTTATTGGTCCCAACTGTCCAGGCATTGCTACCCCGGGGGCAGGTAAGATTGGATTTATGCCCAATTTTACCCTTAACAAAGGTAATGTAGGGGTGATTTCACGAAGCGGTACCCTTACCTATGAAGTCCTCTGGCAACTCACGAATCTGGGGATCGGTCAATCTACTGCCATAGGAATTGGGGGCGATCCGATTGTGGGATGCACCTTTGTGGATGTACTGGAGCTTTTTGAAAAAGACCCGCAAACTGAGGCGATTGTTTTGATTGGAGAGATCGGAGGAAGTGCTGAAGAAGAAGCAGCAGAATTTATTAAGGGTAACGTGAGTAAACCCGTTGTGGCCTTTGTGGCCGGGAGAACTGCTCCTCATGGACGAAGGATGGGACATGCCGGAGCGATCATTGCGGGTGGGAAGGGGACAGCCGAAGAAAAGGTCAAAGCCTTGGAAAAGGTGGGTGTTGTGGTAGAAAACAACCCGGCTGAAATTGGAAGGGCGATTAAAAAAATTTTGCATAAAAAATAATATACTCGAGGTGGATTATGGATGACAAAGAAAGCTTAGTAAAAATTACTGAAGCAGTAAAAACCTGGGAAGAAAAAACTAAGCAGCAAACTGTCAAAAATCCCGAGCGCAAACCCCAGTTTGAAACGCTCTCAGAACTTTCCGTTAAAAATTTATATACCCCCCTGGACACTGCCCAGATTGATTATTTGGGAAAGATTGGTTTTCCAGGCCACTACCCTTTTACCCGGGGCGTCCAGAATACCATGTACCGGGGAAGGTTCTGGACTATGCGGCAATATGCCGGTTTCGGCTCAGCCGAAGATACGAATAAACGATTTCGTTATCTTTTGGAGCAGGGACAAACCGGCTTAAGCGTAGCCTTTGATCTCCCCACCCAAATTGGATATGACTCCGATCACCCTTTAGCCCTTGGGGAAGTGGGCAAAGTGGGAGTAGCCATTGATTCGGTGAGAGATATGGGAGTGCTTTTTGATCACATTCCCCTTGATCAAGTAAGCACCTCAATGACCATCAATTCCCCGGCTGCAGTATTAACTGCGATGTACCTGGCATTAGCGGACCGGGACGGAATCAGCTTTGACAACCTCCGGGGAACGATCCAGAATGATGTGTTAAAAGAATATATTGCCCGGGGGACTTATATTTTTCCCCCTAAACCGGCAATGCGAATATCTACCAACATTATCGAATATTGTGCCAAGAATATGCCCCAGTGGAATAGCATCAGTATAAGTGGTTACCACATGCGGGAGGCGGGTTGCACTGCTGGGCAAGAGGTGGCATTTACCTTGGCGGACGGCATTGCTTATGTGAATGCTGCTATCGGAGCAGGACTTGGGATTGATACATTTGCTCCCCGGCTCTCTTTCTTTTTTTGCGCCCACCAGGACTTCTTGGAAGAAATAGCCAAATATCGGGCAGCAAGAAGATTATGGGCGCGGATTATGAAGGAAAAATGTGGGGCAAAGGATCCCCGTTCCTGGATGCTCCGTTACCATGTGCAGACCGCGGGGTGCTCACTTACTGCTCAGCAACCTCTGCTCAATATTCTTAGAACCGGTTTTGAAGCCCTCTCAGCGGCCTTAGGAGGATGTCAATCATTGCATACAAATTCTTATGATGAGGCCCTGGCCCTTCCGACAGAATTGGCAGCCCAGATTGCGCTCCGCAGTCAGCAGATCATTGCTTACGAAACCGGGGTAACCGAAACAGTTGATCCGCTGGCAGGTTCTTACTATATTGAACATTTAACCGAAAGCATCGAATCTGAAGCAGAGCAGTACATCAGAAAAATTGAAGAGATGGGAGGGATGATTCCAGCGATCGAGTCAGGCTATGTTCAGGAAGAGATTGCTCACAGTGCTTATGAGTATCAGAAGAAGGTGGAATCAAAAGAAAGAGTTGTGGTAGGGGTAAATAAGTTTCAGATTAAAGAACCCTCACCTTCGGGCCTGCTCCGGGTTGACATGCGAGTGGGAGAAGCCCAGGCTGAAAAGTTAAGAGTTCTCCGGGCGGAAAGGAATAACCAGGCAGTTACAGCTTCACTCGATAGAGTTAAAAAGGGAGCCGAGAAAGAGGATGAAAACTTAATGCCTTTAATTTTAGAAGCGGTTAAGGTGGAAGCAACCCTGGGTGAAATTTGTGATGCACTAAGAGAAGTATTTGGGGAGTACACGGGAGGTACTTCGTATTAAATTCTCAATGGAAAATGGTCATTGCTCATTGAGCATTTTGCATTGTTACCCCTGGATTCCGCATCAAGTGCGTAATGACAACCCAGTGGAGAGCAGGAATGGATTGGGAATTATTTTATAAGGAGAAGGTTATGGGTGGAAAAAGGATGATCCGGGTATTACTGGCGAAACCGGGATTGGATGGTCATGACCGAGGAGTAAAGGTAATAGCCAGGGCCTTACGAGATGCAGGCATGGAGGTTATTTATACCGGACTTCGACAAACTCCCGAGCAGATTGTTACCGCAGTGGAACAAGAAGATGTGGATGTCCTCATGCTAAGTATCCTCTCTGGTGCCCATACCTACTTATTTCCCCGAATCATGGAGTTGCTAAAAGATCGGGGGATAACTGACATCTTGGTTATGGGGGGTGGGATAATTCCTGAAGAAGATCTTCCGGGATTAAAAGCTTTGGGGATTAAAGCGATTTTTGGGCCGGGCACTGAACTTAAAACCATCATCAATTTTATTCAAGATCAGGTGAAATAACAGTAAGGGGAACATTATGAAAGCGATAAAACTTGACCATATTGGAGTAGCAGTAAAAAGTATCGAATCAGCGCTCAAATTTTACTCCGAGACATTAGGGCTTAGGTTAGAAGGTGAAGAAGTTGTTGCGGAACAAAAAGTGAAAACTGCTTTTCTTCCGATCGGAGATACCGAAGTAGAACTTTTGGAATCAATTGCCCCCGATGGCCCGATTGCAAAATTTATTGAAAAACGAGGGGAAGGTGTCCAGCATATTGC
>JAZDOO010000176.1:0-5062 GCA_043798555.1 Pseudomonadota bacterium
GCCCAAACACTTCCCCCTGTGCTTGCGGCCCAGTGATCCTGCGATGGTTAAACCAACCTTTAAGGTTCGCCTGGTTAATTCCGTTGCTGAATTGAAGAATTTCGTTGCGTCATTTCAGAAAATAGAAAAGCCTATCATTGCCCAGCCCTTTATGAATATGCCGAATCTGGTGGTACACGGCGCACGCACAGTTACAGGCTCGACTATCGGTCTTCAGGCATTCCTGGTTGAACGTAAATTTGAGGGGGTGACACTGACCATCCGCCCAACTAGTCTGGACAAGGCGTTAAGCGACAAATGCGTTGCTTTTACGGATCACTTTAACTTAGTGGGAAACTATCACTTTGAGTTTCTGGTAGATCCGGCTACCGGTTCTACCTACTTCCTGGAGCTTAATAACCGCCTGGGCGGTACTACGGCCAAGGTCTATGCCTGCGGCTATGATGAGCCGCTTTTGGCTCTGCAGGTCTATGGAGTAATAGAAAGCAGCAACCAGAAAAAAATAAGGAATGTTGTTGTTTCCAGCAAGCAGGCATTACTCAAGTATTTGCTTTACACTGTAAAAGGTGGGTTGACGCCCCTTGATTACCTGACCGAGTCGAGTGCGCTGCGCATAGCAAAAACGCTATATGGATTGCTGGCATACAGGGATGATGTTTTTACGCTCTGCGATGTGCGAGGGGCACTCGCTTTGTACCTGGGGAATATAAGAAGACTGCTTGGAAGCAAGACAGGATAGAAGGTGAGAGGGTGCGAAGGTGGGAAGAGGCGAAAAAGATAGAAAACCAGGAGGCTGGGAAGTTAGAAAGGTGGGAAGACGAGAAGTTGAGAAGGTGGGAAGTGGGAATCGAAAAGAGAGGAAGATAAGAAGATGCCAAGGCGGAAAGATAGAGGGCGTCTAACCAAGTATCGAAAAGTGTTTGGGTTTGATATAGAAGAATCACACCATGTCTGAATACTATCCTTTTGTCCTGAAGCGTTTTATTCTCCCTATAGCCGGGATAATAAGGGGGATGCCCGTGCAGAAGTGTTTAAAAGAAATGGAGGAACGAGAATCCTGGCTGCCGGAACAAATAAGAGAGTTTCAATTGTTGAGACTAAGGGAACTCATCACACACAGCTACGAGACCGTGCCTTATTATCATGAGCTGTTTGATAATTCGGGTCTACAACCTTCTGACATAGAATCATTGGAGGATCTGACCAAGATTCCTTTTCTAACCAAAGAAATCATAAGAAAGAACCTTTCCAGTCTGATTTCCCGGAGTTTTGATTCCCAAAAACTGATAATGGATTTTAGCAGCGGTTCAACCGGAGAGCCTCTCAAATTTCTTTATAGTACAAAAGAGAATGCCCTGAAGTGGGCCTCTTTTTATCGGGGTTGGAAATGGGCGGGCTATGATTTTGGGACCAAAACCTTCATTGTATGGGGCAACTATGCCGCTATAACGGGACAGACTAATTTATTGGGACGGCTCAAGAATACGCTTCTGCGGGTTAAATACTTTAATGCATTCGATCTTCAAAGAGAAGCTATCCCGCGTGCGCTCGATGGAATAATGCGATACAGACCTTCGGTAATTTATGGATATAGCTCTGCATTGTATATCATCGCAAAGTACATGGAAGAAAAAAATATCCATTTATCTAACACAAGGGCCGTGATAACCACATCCGAGACCCTGCATCAAAAATGGAGGGAACTGATCCAAAAACATTTTAACTGTAAAGTCTACGATAATTACGGAGTTGAAGGAGCGGTTGTAGCACAGGAGTGCGAAGAAGGGGGGCTTCATTTAAATGCGGATAATTGCATCGTGGAATTTTTGCCTATAGGCGGAGGTCTAAACAAAATCGTTGTTACCAACCTGAATAATTACGCCATGCCCTTTATAAGATACGACGTTAAAGACGTTGGGATCCCTTCTGATAGGAAATGTTCGTGTGGCCGGGGACTGCCTTTGATTGAAGCAATAGAGGGAAGAATGCCCGATCTATTGGTAACCTCCAGTGGGAAGTATTTAACCCATAACTTTTTCATATTTCTTTTTGAATCTATGGAAGAAATAGACCAATTTCAAGTGATTCAGGAAAAATTGGACGAAATTGTTGTAAAGATTGTTCCGAATGAAAAATTCAAAGAGACAAATTTTTCTCATATTAAGAATGCAATCCAGAAGCACGTTAGGCCGGATGTCCGCGTGATGATCAACATTGTTCCCGCAATTCCTCCGGCTAAGTCAGGAAAGAGAAGGTTTGTCATTTCAAAATATATGGAATCTTTAAATCGAACAGGGCAAATATGAAACATTCATACCGACAGGCCGGCACAAAGGAGAATGAAAATCGAACCTGGGACAGCCGAGACGGCTGTCCTACCACAAATGGTGACTTTTTAACCAGTAGGACAGGCGTCTCGCCTGTCAAAAAAAGGTATTTGCCGGTCAAGGAATAGGATTTTCAGGTGAAAAGCAACGACTGGAAAAATTGGCAATGGCAACTTAAAAATAGGATAACCACTATTAAAAAATTGGGGGAGCATATATTCGTTGACCCTTCGGACATAGAAGACTTGAAGAAAGTGGTAAAAATCCAGCCCTTATCCATAACGCCGTATTATCTTTCTTTGATTGATCCCTCTGATCCCGATGATCCAATCGCCAAAATGGTAGTCCCGTCGGTAAAGGAGTTAATAGTTAAGCAAGGGGAAGTCGTTAATCCCTTAGATGTGGGCAATATAAGCTTTTCAAAAGGCTTTGAAGATAAGCACCTATATACAGGTATGCTTAAGCTTACTTATTTTTGTGCAGCGAAATGTAGATTTTGCGCCAGGAAGCAGAAAACAAGAAGTTATGCCTTGAGTAAACAGGATTTATGTGAAGCCTTTTCTTTACTGAGAGAAAGACCTCATATCTGGGATGTGTTACTATCCGGGGGTGATCCTTTGACACTCCCTGATGCACGGATAAGATACATACTTAAAGAGCTTTCCGAAATTCCGCATGTCAAAAGGATAAGGATAGCAACCAGACTGCCGGTGACTTTGCCTTATCGCATAACTGATGAGTTGGTAGAAATATTTTTTTTCAGTAAGAGGGACATTCCCATATACGTGGTAACTCATTTTAACCATCCGAGAGAAATAACAGAAGATGCCAAACATGCGCTTAAGAAACTGGCCAGCTCTGGAATGGTAATTTATAACCAGACTGTTTTGTTAAAAGGAGTAAATGATAACCCAAAAGTTCTAATAGATCTGTGTGAACAATTGATACAGAATAGGGTAAGACCGTACTATATTTTTGAATGTGCTCCTGTAGCAGGTGCAAGCCATTTCAGAATTACACCAGCCGAAGCTGACAATATCATGAGCCACCTGAACAGAGATACTTTGCCCGGGGATGCCAGGCCTTATTATGCGGCGCTTACTCCTAAGGGAAATCTTAGGATAGGGGCGGAACTACAAAGACATTAAGGGCGGGAAGACCGAAGTTGAGAAGCGGGGAAGGTGAGAAGTTGGGACGCTTCGCGGCCGGACAATTGTCTGCGTCTGTCTGCGTGGGTCTGCGGCAAAAAAGATAGAGGTTGGGAAGATGGGAGGCTCTAAACAGTTACAAGTTGAAAGTCAGAAAGTTACAAGTGTGAAAACAGGAAGGCCAGGATGCTGGATGGCTAGGAAGGTGGGAGGTTGAGAAGGGAGGAAGTCGGGAGGATGAGTGAGGAGAGATATTCGTTGACCGGCCGAACTGCAAAGGTATAGTATAGTGAGCAGCAAGGACAACTTATGACATCAGGTGCCTGAGATTTGAGTGTTACCGAATATGTACTCCCTTTAGGTGAAAAGGCTCGCAAAAGGCATTATTATGAAACTGATAAAGGCCGGATTGCCAGTTTTGCAGTTCAGTTGGAAGTTTTAGTTGATGATCAATGGAAAGTGGTAATTCGTTACGATTCTGCTCACGGTTTTGCTCACATAGATCGGTACTATCTCGATGGACGAAAGGTTAAAAAGGATCTCCAGTTGAAACTTAGCGAAGCCTTGACTTTGGCAGACGAAGATATAAAAGAGAACTGGAAAAGTTACCAACGGGCTTTTCAGGAGGGTAATAGATGATTGAAATTTTAGAGAGAAAGCATGCCATATTGGTTACAGAGTTTGACCGTTACGTGGTGGAGCACCCTGAATTTGCGGTCAACATACCGCGAAATGCCCAGATTGTTTTTCAGGTTGAAGGAGATGAAGAATATAACAAATGGAGCGTACAATTAGCCGAGAGGCAAAGAGAGCCAGGCCAAAGGGTCGTTTATGTGAAAGTGAAGGGCCTCAAGCCGGCCAAATCCAGGCTTCTTAAACCCAAAGTTGCTGTAGCGTAGAAGGGGCGTAACCAGGGTCACATCTTCAGATGTCATTAGTGGAGTGCATAGACCTGTGTAGGGGAGGTTTTATTATGCAATCCTGCTGAAGGAATCGAAGAAATATGGATGTAATAAGTCCAAAAATCATGTGCCAATCAGATGACGCATCCTATGCCTTCTCTGTGTTCTGTGGCTAATTTTTGACGTTAAGCACGTAGGGTGGGCTTTGCCCACCCTACGGGGCTCTTTGGAAAAGGGGGTTAGGGGAGATTTTACGGGTATATTTTTGATTGCATCTTAGTATCAGCTTCTCTTGCCTTCAGCGTTGAGCCTCCCCCTACGATTCTGCTTAATTTTGGAAAAGAAAGGCTTAGATACGAAAGATTTGTTCACTTTAATTCCAGATTCGCCGTCCCTTTCAGAGATATCTCAGTTTTACTCGATCAGCAGAGATCTAAAACCGGCCTGCTTGAAGTGCTCATCCGTAGTGAGAGCTTCCACCAATCCGAGGTCTTGCATCACCACGAAGGAAATACAGTCGGTTATCCCCCATTCCTTGTCCGAGCGTTCGCGGTAAAGTTTCATTGCCATGCCGTACAGTTCTTCGGTAAGTGGTACTATCTCAACATTTTCATCTTGTTCAAGCGAATCTAACAACTCAATTGCTGCACTACGGTAACGGAGCCTCGCCAGAGCATTCCCGATT
>JAZDOO010000181.1:0-3610 GCA_043798555.1 Pseudomonadota bacterium
TTTGCGAGGCATGTGGCGCTGAGGAACCGGTCCCCGTGGTGCATTGAGGGCCAGGAATCTCCGGTCCGGAGATAGATAAACTTTATTGCCCATGCCTCCCAGAAGGTCACACAGAAAACATAGAGATGCCAAAACACTGTGATAAACCAATGAAGTACATCAAATGAGAAAGGGGGGAGGCCCTGGTGGAAAAAGGGATAAATATCTATACCACGCCAACATGCCCTTTTTGTAAGGCGGCCAAGGAGGAATTGGATCGAAAAGGTATAAAATATAAAGAAATCGACGTTTCTAAAGATGCCGAAGTATTAGAAGAAATGGTCAGAATTTCAGGAAAGAGACTGGTCCCAATAATGGTTGATGGAGAAAATGTCACAGTTGGATTCGGGGGCACTTGAGTAGTTTAACGATCCAGCGGGCAGTTGGATTTTTTCTTAAAAATTATTGAGGCCAATCTTACCTATTTATCATCCCTATAACCATTCATGGGAGTCATGGAGTTCTGTAAAATCAAAAGTTAAAATCACAAAAGGATAAGAGGTGCTAATATGGCAACAGACGTTTTTGAAAATCAGCTTTTGGGCTATAGGGCGGTATTGGGTTGTTTAGAAGCCCTAACTGAGGAAATCTGTAGAAAATGCATCAGTCTGGAAGCAGTGAAAACAAAGTTAGAAAAGGGCTTAAAGAAGCTAGCGAGGGAGGTAGAAGCTGAGTCCATTCCTTGCGCTGAGACCAAGGGAAACCTCAAAGCCAAAATAGATGGCCTCTTAAAGGCTACTGATGAGATAAGTATTGCTGAGGATACGTGCTGTCAGAAGACCGCTGGGGTCTGCAAAATGGCAGAAGCCTGTTTTGCCACCAGCGCGGTGGACTTATTGAAGCTTATTCCCGAAGCTTGAACAACCTAAATGCTGTAATAATTCGGACAAGTTTTAGAAAAATCGAGTGAGTCCAAAAGGGGGTAATAATTATGAAATTCGAAGAACTTTCAAAAAAATTGAAGAAGACTTTGGAGCTGGAAGACTCCCCAGTCGGTGTGAAGCTAATCAAGGTCGGTGAAGAACTGCCAGAAATCACTGAGCACGCTGAGTCCATTCCTTACTGTGCATCCATAGTTCGTGCCAGGAAGGGTGAATCAGTTCTTCTAGGAAAAGATAAACATGGATGCCCTCTGGGTGCAGCGAATCTTGGTTTAATTAATGTCCCAGAAAAAATGTCCTCGGGAGAAGCTCACTCAAGCGCAGGACTTTTGAGCTCCCCAGTTGCTGCAAGCAAGACGGTAAGCGAGATACCGAGAATTGACCCAGAAACTATTCGGGCCACGCTAGTTTTTCCCCTTGAGAAGGCGCCTGTCGAACCAGAAGTCATCATCCTACATGTAAGGCCAGATCAGGCGATGTGGGTAGCTCTTGCCCTCAATTACACTAAGGGTGGGAGACTTTTCCCCAGTTTTGCTGGCGTTGGCGGCACATGCGGGGATGCTACTGCGATACCTTACCTAAGAAACGCCCCGAATTTCACCGTGGGTGACTTTGGCGGTAGGACGCGCAGAGCGCCTGAAGAGATGATTGTGGGCATACCAGTGACCCTATTAGAAGAAGTAGTCAATAACTTAGAAAAACTAGGTTGCCCAAGGTGAAATACTGTAAAAGGATAATGTGCACCAGGGTGCCGCTTCCCTTCGGTCAAGATATTTTTTGTGCCTTGTTGAGGCTTAGCGTTAAAGTTATTTTGTTAATAGCATTCGTAAGCACTTTAGCTTTTGCAGAGTCATTCAAAGCGGACAAAGTATTAGATATCTCAGACAAAGGCTGACCTCTTATGGTGACTGACTCAGTTAAGAGTCAGATTAAGGAAATGAAGTCTGGTGAAATCATGGAGGTAATTGTCGCTAGTGGTTTTAGGGATTGCGCTAGTGAAATTTTTAAAGAGGAAAAGTGTCCAATACTCGAGGTGATAAAAAAAGGGAAAAACATTCAGTTTAAAGTGAGGATTAATTGAAAGGAAATTTCAAAAAGCCCATACCCTTTGTAGTTTTTATCTTAGTCTTCTTTGTCCATCTATTGTATTTCAATATATTTGTAATGAAGTCTAATCCTAAATGGTGGACATTCTATCTCAATATGGAACAATACCTGGTCGGATTTTCTTTTGCCTTAGCCTTTGCATATGGGGCATTTACAATCATCAAGATGGGAGGACGTTCAAAGGGTGCGGCGGCAGGGAGCGCTATAATTGCTTTTTTTGTCTGGTTTACCTCATGCTGTGGGGCACCTATTCTTGTTGTAATATTAGGAGTATTAGGGATAACGGCTGGTTCTGCCCATCTGTCTCCACGGATTACCACTTTAATAACCATAGGGTTTGTATCCCTCGGCTATCTCTGGTTGAGGAGAAAAGTTAAGGGGGTGATAAAAAGGGCTAAATTGGTTTGTGTATCGTGCAAAACTGAAGCACAAGTGCCTGTTGTCCATTGCGGGCCAGGCATACTCGGCCCTGAGGAGGGCAAAATCTACTGCCCTTGTTGGAAAGAAGGACATACAGAGTATGCGGAGATACCCAAGCATTGTGGATTAACTATGAAATACGTTGAGGAGTAAAACTTCTGGATATGATATCCAAAAGATCCTTGAGGAAGAGAGCTGCAGGTTAGTAGAGGTCAATGATAAGAATGGGATGACAAACATGATAGTTCAGAATATTTAAAAATATGAATTGAGGAGGTAAAGAGGCATGGGAGAGAAAATATGTCCGGAAACTGGCAAAAAAATTAATTTTCCAAACGATTGTTCTAAGTGTAACTACCTGAAACCAAGAGGCAAAATTAAATGTTGCACATCACTTAAGAAAAAAAAGTAATGATGCCTCAAAAAATTATTACTTAATTTCATTTTACTATCTGTCGCCTTCTATGTAAAAAGGCGACATTTTTCTTTTCTCCTCTTTAGCTGGTACTTTATTTTCTTACATTGGGATAATTAATTCGCGTCATCTTGTCACTTTTTTGTTTAAAAAACGCCAAGAAATGTCCCTGGCATGACCAAGATACTTTATATTATCCCTGTTCTTAGAGGAATAAACGAAATGCTTGCTTTCTACCCGTAATCGTCAACCCGAAACATTATTTCAGAGTGAAGAGTTGTAGGTGTAACAGGGAATCGGAGAAAATCTGACGGTGTTTGATGGATTAAATCCGGTCTATATATATCCTCCGCTGTAAGAATTGCTTAGGGGCCCTTCATCGGTAACATGATGGGATTCAATTGGAAGATTTCCCTCTTGCCAGAAACGACGGCCATTTGTCGGCTGCCCAAGGAGGCTTGCATTCCACCTTGGGCACTCACCGGTTATTTTTTTTCCGTCACCCGAACAGCAGAGGAATTATCCGTGGTCTGCCCTCAAATCAACGTGCCGGAAGGAATCAAAAAGGAGGAAGGGTGGAGGGGTTTAAAGGTCGAAGGGCCGTTGGATTTTCAGCAACCGGAATCCTTGCTTCCCGTATTGATGGCTGGGGATATGAGGATGATGAGGCTTTGGCCATGGCGTTGGTGCAAAAAGCCGGTCTCGCTGTGGTGCCGGGGTCAAGCTTTTACCATCGACCGGAGGATGG
>JAZDOO010000185.1:0-7081 GCA_043798555.1 Pseudomonadota bacterium
ATTTCTTAGTTATATTAACCCTACAACGTCATTTGTAGATTTCACCTCTATATGTAGTGGTTCTATTTTTACCAAACTACAATATACTGTATAACGTGAGACAAGTTGCGTAGTAGGGTTAAAATCTTACCATAAATTTTGTCAAAACCAATTGGAAATTTGATAGAAATAACTATATAATAATTTTTAAAGAATTTAAAAAGAATTTCACGAGGGGAAATAAAGGTTAGGCAATTCTTGAATATTCATTAAGGGGTTTTGAGACGTGAAAGACAAGAATAAATTTTTCGTTACTTTTGACACTTCCTCCCAGAAAACTTCCCATCCCCAGCGGCAGTTTGATCAATTTGAGGCTTCGTCCTTATATTGTTCCCGCTGTAAGCAGCCGGTCCCGGTAAGAAAAAGGCTTCTTCTCGCTCTTCCTGATGGCGATAAGTACGATTACCTTTGTGTCTACTGCGGCAGTTCGGTGGGTACCAAAACCGAGCGAAGCGAAATCCCCCTACAGGTAATTATCAAATAGCGTGATCAAGCCCCCTTATCCCTAATCTTTTGCCGTTTGCTCCGAGACGGCGGTTTTATCGTTATTTAACGTCAGTTGCGTGGAGTGCTTTTCAGCCGTCATTCTGGTATCTTTAACCATACAATTTTGTGGGGGGGTAGAACCTACCCTCGTTAGGTGGCTGAAGGGTCAGGTGCACCCTGCAAGGAATAAGCATCCAACAAGAATGACGGCAAATAATCTTAACGTTTTCAAGACATAGCCCTCCTGCGGTTAAATTATACACAAACATCCCTAAAAGGTTTCCCCTTTTACCATAAATTTTTAAAAAAGAAAAGCCTTACACTCGTTAGGGAAGGAGAGAGAGTTCAAGGCAAACGAGGGTAAGGCATATTTTACTCTTAAGTCATCTACATTCTCAACAACGGATGTTAAGTTTTTATGAAAAAATGGAGAATTTTTCTTAACAATTCACTTTTTTGTTCCTTCGTATAAAATTCATAGAAGTGAGATTCAGGATGCTACAGGAATATCAGAAAATTACCAGGGAGTGATAAAGAGAGATGTTCTATGGACTTTTTGCTGACATTGTGGTGGTAGTGCATTTTGCTTTTGTTTTATTCTCAGTATTCGGAGGCTTTTTAGTGCTCAGGTGGAGACGTTGCGCGTGGATACAGGTTCCGGTATTTCTATGGGCTGCTTTAATCGAATTTGAAGGGTGGATATGTCCGCTTACTCCTCTTGAGAACTGGTTTCGTGAGCAAGGTGGGGAAGCTGCTAATCAGACTGGGTTTATCGAACACTACATTCTCCCCGTACTTTACCCGACGGAACTCACGCGGAGTTTACAAATTGCCCTGGGGGTGTTAGTATTTGTAATCAATCTTGGAGTTTATGGGTGGGTGTTAGGCCGCTCTTACAGGAAAAGAGGAAGAGCGCTAAGTGGAGTATAAATGAACCGGAGCTCTAAAAAGCAGAAAAGAAGACATGCTAAAAGCGCAGGGTGGAAGCGGTTGGTTATCCTTGTGACCGTAGCCGTTGTTTTTGCCGTGGGCTTGATACTTTACTGCTGGAATCTTTCGATCCAGATCGAGAAACGCTTTTCCGGGCGGAGGTGGAGTATCCCGTCGAAAGTTTTGTCCGACATCATCATCCTCTACCCTGGGCAAAAGATAAACCGGGCACTTTTTCTTGAGAAACTACGTCGTCTTGGCTATCGCGAGATCTCTCACAAACCAGAACGCAAAGGCGAGCTCCGTATTGCAGCCAATGGCATGGCTCTTTTTTTGCATGACCTCGATCTTCCGTCTCGAAAGCGGGATGGCTTCCCGGTCCGGATGGAGTTTTCTCAGGATTGGATCACCTCAATTGAGCGTTTGGATAATGGTGAACCAGTAGCAATTGTGGAACTGGAGCCCGAAGAGATCACGTCCTTCTTCGGGCCGGAGCGGGAACAACGGCAGCTTGTCTCTCTCGATCAGGTCTCTAGGGATCTTATCCATGCCATACTGGCCGCAGAGGATATCCGCTTTTATCAACACCACGGGCTGGATCCAAAGGGAATCCTTCGAGCGTTTTATATAAATGTGCGTCACCTTGCCATACTGCAAGGTGGGTCTACCATCACCCAGCAGTTAGCCAAAAGTTATTTTCTCACCCCGGAGAGAACGCTTTCCCGCAAAGTAAAAGAACTTCTCCTGTCCATAACTATGGAGGTCATGTATACCAAGAACGAAATTTTGGAAATTTATCTTAATGAAATCTATCTGGGGCAAAAGGGGTCGGTTTCAATCAATGGGGTGGGCGAAGCTGCTCAGTTCTATTTCAGCAAATCGGTGACCGACCTTTATCTCGCTGAGTGTGCTACCATTGCGGGTCTGATCAAGGCTCCAAACTATTATTCACCGTACGTTGATAAAGTTCGCTGTCAGGACCGGAGAAACAACGTATTGCGTGCCATGCATAAGCAGGGATGGATTTCCGATGGAGCGCTTGAAACTGTTTCCGCCATGCCCGTAAAGGCAGCCGGCCTTTCGGTTTACGGCAATAAAGCCCCTTATTTTATTGATTACTTGTCCGAACAGCTTAAAACCCTCTATTCCCCGGAAACATTATCGAGTCTTGGGCTTCGCATCTACACCACGTTAGATACTCAGGTTCAGGCGGTAGCAGGAAAGGCCCTTGCCAAGGGACTTTCCCGGTTGGAAAGGGATTATCCAAGACTCAAGCGCTCGGAGCCGGCAAAAAGGCTCCAGGGTGCTATCATTGTGATTCAGCCCAAAACCGGGTACATATTGGCCATGGTGGGTGGCCGAAATTACAACGAGAGTCAGTTTAACCGGATCACTCAGTCTCGACGCCAACCCGGAAGTGCTTTTAAACCATTCGTATTTTTGACCGGCTTGGATTCGTTTACGCCCGCCTCGTTTTTATCCAATGCACCCAAATCTTATGAGGTGGACGGAAAGATATGGGAACCGCAAAATTATGAACCAGATTCTGAAGAGCGGGTGACTGTAAGAAGGGCACTGGCAAAATCCTTAAACCTGGCTACGGTTGACTTGGCTATGCAGATTGGTTTAGATCGTATCGTGAAAACGACATCGGCTTTTCACTTTTCAACTCCCGTCAAGCCTTATCCAGCCATGGCACTGGGAGCTTTTGAAACCATACCCCTGGAATTAGCCCGTGCTTACTGTGTCTTTGCTGCGGATGGGGTGCTTCCTTACCCCCTCTCTTTAAAGGAGGTAGTGGATGAAAACGGTACCATTCTGGAGCGGAGGCACATGACCATTGAACGGGTCATCACTCCCGCAAAAGCTTTTATCATGAGTTCCCTGCTGCGCAGTGTAGTCACTGATGGAACCGCTCGCTCCCTTGAGGGTATGGGAGTATCCTTTCCAGTAGCCGGGAAGACAGGCACGACTAACGATTATCGGGATGCCTGGTTTGTGGGATATACGCCAGATATTCTGGCATTGGTATGGGTAGGCTTTGATAACGGCGATTCCATTCGTCTTGCTGGAGCAGCGGTTGCTTTGCCTATATGGACAGATCTAATGAATGCCATACCAGAGTATGTTTCTGAAGCGTGGTTTCGGATGCCGCCGGGAGTGGTAAGAAGTACAGTCTGTTCCGAGAGCGGTCAAATCGCTATTCCCAACGTCTGTCCAGAGCCAAGGGAAGAATTTTTTTTAGAGGAAAACGTACCCACGGAGTATTGTACCATACACCGACAGGTAAGTCTGTTTGAAAAAGTTAGGGAAGGGATTAAAAATGTCATCAAGCAATTTTAAATGGTTACTGATAGTTTTTTTTTGGTTACTATGGTCAGTGATGGCGGGTTGCACCAGGACTGCTTCTCTACCTTCGCCTTCACCGTATCCGCCACCACCTCCCCCAAGTCCTCCTAAGACAGTTACGATACCTTCACCGCCGCCGCCACCTCCAACTTCGCCACCTAAGCCTGAGACTCCTTCCATACCTGGTGAACAACTTAAACCTGAAGAACGTCCTACACCCCGGGTAGTGGCTTCTCTCCAGTTGACTGAGCAGGGGCGAAAGCTTCTGGAAATCAAAAAAGTGGACGATGCCATAGAAGTGCTTGAGCGCGCCATGAGTCTTAATCCTGCCAACGGCCAGAACTATTATTACCTTGCAGAAGCTTGGTTTATAAAGGGAAACATAAAACAGGCAGAAGAATTTAACCACCTGGCGAGCATTTACCTGGAGGGAGATCAAGGGTGGATGGTTAGAATAATAGCCCAGAAAAATAGGATCGAAAGGCTGAACAGATGAGGCGGTAAAAAGATTTATTAAGAATCTTCTTGACAAGCTGGGAAAATTAGTATTTATTTAAATTACATAAGTAAAGTAGTAAATAAGGTATAAGAAGTCTTGAACCGCACGGTAAAGATGAGTAGCCTGGCGGTTTTTATATTTCTGACGTTATTTACTATCATTGCTAAATTTTGCAGGAAAGGAGGTAGTACATAATGGTCAGAGGAACGGTAAAATGGTTCAGTAACCAAAAAGGTTATGGATTTATTACCCCTGAGTCAGGCGACGATGTATTCGTGCATCACAGCGCCATTCAGGATGATGGCTATAAGTCCTTAGAAGAAGGTCAAAAGGTTGAGTTTGAGATTACAACCGGCCCTAAAGGCAAACAGGCCACCATGGTAGTGAAGTTATAACCTGAACAATCAAGGCCCGGTATGCATTATCGGGCCTTTTTTTTCGGCAAGGTTTGCACAATAACTAACACCAAAACTCTTCACTTTTCTGGTAATTGTCTTTTCACCTGTTCGTTGAGCAACTGCTGAAAGCTGGTATAGGCTTTTACGCCTGAAGATCCCTCCACTGTTTTTACAGCAATGTCTTGAACTTTTTGGTATGCTGCTTCCATCTGCTGGGAGAGTCTGGAAATCTGCTCACTCTGTTCTTTTACCGTTTTTTCCAGCGACTCAATTCGAGTTTTAAGCACGTTTCGCTCGCCTTCAAATTCTTTTTTCAAAAATTCTTCGCGATTTTTTGCCTCCAGAGTGAGTCGTTCCGAGGTTTCCTTAATGGCCTTGGCGATGGCGGTTTCCATTTCTTTAGGGAAGGTACCCGCCTTCTTCCGCAATTCGCTTAATTCCTCCTCTCTTTCCGCAATGGCACTTTCCCTCGCCTTTAAGGTATTTTCCAGCTCTTGTTTTTTGGTTTGAATGTCTTTCTCCAGTTTCCCCTTCTCATATTCAAATTTATCCTTTGCTAACTGTTGTTCCTTCTTAAAGGCATATTCAAACTCTTCCCGCTCCCTTTCCCGCCTTTTTTTCTCAGCAGCCTCCCGTTCTTTTATCATTGCCTCATGATCGCTTTCTTCTTTTTCCCATTCAGTGCGGGTAGCTCCGATCTCCCTTTTTAACGTCTCTCTTTGGTTGGCTATTTCTGCCTCAAATTCCTGCCGCTTCTGGTTCTGCGACTCGATTAATGCTGATAGGGTTAGAGCCGACTTTTCAATTTCATAAAGTTCTTGCAGATCCCCTTCTTTAAATCCAATGGCAGACTGAATTGACTTATATTTATTTACTTCTCCTTCCAGCCGATCGGAAATCTGGGTAAGAACCTTCCCGATATCCAGTTTCAGATTATTGATCCCCTGGGCAATTCCTTCCGCAGAGAGGGCATCAGCCACCTGAATTGCCTCTTTGGCCTTTTTCTCTTCGAGTTTCTTTTCCGGCTTTAGTTCTCCTTCCCGCCTTTCCTGCAACTGCTTCAAAAGGGCATTGTACGCTTCAATCATTTCCTGTTTGGTACTGGACATGGAAATTTTTTTGGGTTCTGGTCTTTTCTCCTCCATAATCTCATCCTTTCTGTTTTTTATCTTACCGGTTGTCTTTAATAATTGTCCCCTTTTTCCCTCAGATACTCCTTTGTTCTATTACAGAAGCCTTCAAAGTAGCTTTTTAATGCCTCAATACTTTCAGCGGTGATCATCAGGTTGAGATATGGGCTGGTAAGGGTTTCAACCTATGAGAAACAAATGTATCTTTACCACAATCGGGTTTAGTTCTAAAGCTATATTTCTCTTTCCCTGTTTGCTTTTTTGGAACACAAATTACACCAACTTTCGATTGATCAAACAACCTCTGGTCAATCTCCCGCTCCAGCGCCTTCACCCTGTTAGATAACTTTTCGTATCTAACAGGGTGAACCTGCGCCTGCTTCTGCGGATTTGTGAAGCAAGGATGTAGTTAACGAGGGTGATGAAGTCTTTTGGTTTCTGTTTTCACTTTGGATATTATGTTTGTTGCAGTGCTATTGATGTATTTGAAAAATTCTTCGGCAGTCATGTGCCTGGTTTTATTATATACTTTTTCTTTCATTTTCCAGACTTCGATCAGTTTTGCTGATTCACGATGTTCATCCCTTTTCATAGATTACCTCCATGGGATTAAATAAAAACAATTCCTTAAGGTATCCTTCTTTTTTATTTACAGAGGCGACTTGCATCTGTTTTTTTATATTGGCTATATGTCTGAAATTCCAGCTTAACAGGATGTCAAATTCAAAAATAGTACAAATCGCAATGTGAACGGCATCGTCAATTTTATTTTCAGGAATTACTTTTTCACCAATGTATGTGCGGGCAAGGGAAAATATTAATTCCTGATAATTTTCCGGTATCTGAAGAACCTGTAAAGAATATTTCTCAATGGCATTTATTAGTGCATCTTTCAATTCCTTATCCGCTGTATTGTTAATTTCTGTAAGGACAAGGTTTGATATATAGACATCGTACTGTGAAAGATAATTATCAAAAAAATCAACGGTGATTTCCCTTTTCTCCGGAGAGTCATCAGCGTAAAGAAAGCTGATGACTGAAGTATCAAGATATATTTTAAGCTTTCTCATACTCCTCCTTTGTCATCCAAAATGCCGGGTCAGTTAAGCAACCTGGAGTTTCTTTTCCATTAATTTGAGGATGTCTTTAAACATACGAGATGCTTTAAACATCTCAACGCCAATAAGATTGCCTTTACTGTCAAGTTCCATATTTACGCCAGGGGATACCTCCACAACCTCTGCTTCTAC
>JAZDOO010000193.1:0-10210 GCA_043798555.1 Pseudomonadota bacterium
GCGGCTTTAAGAGCCATTGGGAGTCATCATCCCGAGCCTGAGATAGCCAGGATTGAGGGCGATCTCCTTACTGCTATCGAAATGCTCAAAATAGGTGCTATGGGATCGGGAGGTGAGACCTCAGTTTTCGCCGTGAACGTAGAATATGCCCATACACACCTTGCCGGGATAGCAGTGGCAATGAATGCTAATTGTTGGATTGCCCGACGGGCTACCACGAAAATTTATCCTGATGGAAAAACGGAAGAACGTGACAATCCGGACTGGTTTGAGGGGAGGTAACATGAGCGAAGTCCGCTTACAGGTTCCTTTGAGAGATGAAGATATTAAAAAGCTTAACATTGGCGATATAGTCCGTTTTTCTGGGGAGGTATGGACATGTCGTTCCCGTTTGCAGCGCTATGTTTTTGATGAAGGCCATGCGTTGCCCTTTTCAACCAGGGAGCGAAATTTACTCATTCATGTTGGACCGGTAGTCATTAAAGAAAATGGTAATTGGAAACTTGTGTCCTTCATGCCCACCTCAAGCATTCGATTTGAAAAATGGGGAGCTCGATCAGTAAAAGAGTTTGGTTTAAAGGCCATTGTGGGCAAAACCACCATGGGCAAAGCAACTCAGGCGGCAATGAAAGAAAATATCTGTATCCATGCTACTCCACTGGGAGTAACTCCTAACCTTTTCTTGGACCAGATAAAAATAAAAAATGTTTATTGGTTTGAGGAGTTAGGGAGTATAGAAGCTGCCTGGATCCTGGAGTTGAATGACTTAGGTCCATTTTTGGTTGATATTGATTCGGAAGGGAGAAATCATTTCGATGAACTGGATGTCATTATAGAAAACAATAGGAAGAAGGCATACGAATATTTAAAGATCCCAGAGGATTTTGAGTATACGAAATTATATTAAGGATTAGATGCTAAACGTATAACCAAGGAAGGTATTGAAAAACCTAAAAAGTAACGAGGAATGCCGTAATGAGTAATGTAACTGCAAAAAGGATAAAAGCAGATGTGTTAGTAATGGGTGCAGGAGGTGCAGGTACGAGGGCGGCCATTGCCGCTGCTCAATCGGGGGAAAAAACAGTGATTACCTCGAAAGATCTTTTTGGTCATAGTGGTTGTACTCCGGTTGCTAAGGGTGGCTACGGGGGAATGCAAGGTCATCCCAGTGATAGCTGGAAAGTCCACTTTGAAGATACGGTGAGAGGTGGAGGTGCACTTAACAATCAGAAGTTAGTTGAGATTTTCACGAAAGATGCGAGAACGCGGCTCCTTGAGCTGGAAGAGTGGGGTGCTGCGTTTGATAGAAATCCGGACGGCAGTATTTACCTGCGGAAATTTGGCGGTCATACCCAACCCCGAAGTTCAATCAGCGGTGATGTTACCGGCCGAGAAATGATGTGGGCCCTTAAAAGGAAGTGCTGGGAAAATGAATTGATTCAAATTATGGATGAGGCTTACCTAACGAAACTCCTGGTCACTGATGGGAGGATTGCGGGGGCAGTAGGAGTTGAACTTTCTACGGGTAATGCCATTGTGTTCGAATGCCCGGTGGTAATTCTTGCCAGTGGCGGAGCAGGCCGATTATGGCCCATTACGTTTTCCACGAAAGGGAAGTGCGGGGATGGGGTGAGAATAGCTTATGAAGCCGGGGCAGAGATAGTTGATCTGGAGTTTTTTCAAATTCACCCCACTGGATGGAAATGGCCACCGGCGGTAATAGGGAGGGTCGTTAGTGAAGGGGTAAGGGCTGATGGAGGTCAGCTCTTAAATAAGAATTTGGAAAGATTTATGTGGAAATATGATCCCGAGAAGCTGGAACTGGCATGCCGTGATTATGTATCCCGATGCATTTACAAAGAAGTGAAGGAGGGTCGGGGGACAGAACACGGTGGGGTTTGGTTATCAGTGACCCATCTGCCGAAGAGCCATATTGAGAGGAAAATTGCAGCAATCATGGAAACCGGCTTGGTAGCAGGAGTTGATATCCGTTTTTGCGCATTCGAAATTTTTCCTGAACATCATTATCAGAATGGCGGGGTTAAAATTGATGAGTATGCCCGCACCACGGTTTCAGGATTGTATGCTGCCGGCGAGGTCGCGGGTGGAGTCCATGGCGGTAATCGTTTGGGGACTAATTCGCTTTCTGATTTGCTGGTGTTTGGAAAAAGGTCGGGAGAGGATGGATCTCAATATGCAAAGAATACCGAACCACCAAAGATCGAAGAGCATCAGGTAGAGGAAGAGATAAAGAAAATTCGCCAGCCATTGGAAAATGAGAGTGGAGTCAGTCCCTATGCGCTCTCAAAAAAGTTGCATGATGTTATGTGGGAAGAAATGCATATTGAACGAAGTGGAAAGGGATTGGAGCGATGCCTTGAGGTGACTGCAGATGTTGCTGAGGATTTTGCCACTGTTTCAGTACCGGATAAATCATTACGGTATAATGATGCCTGGGTAACGGCGATGGAAGTCCGGACAAGGATCGTGGTTGGGAAAATCATGACTCGGGCGTCTCTCTTCCGGACAGAGAGTCGATCCGCACTTTTCCGGAGCGATTATCCTCAAATTAATCGCCGAGAATGGGATAAAAATATTATAATAAAGCAGGAGAACGGGCAAATGAAATTGGAAACCCGACCTGTGGTTATAACACTGTGGCCAGTTGATCAGGTTGATTTGCCATTATTCCCTGTACCAGGAAAAGATCATGTGCCAGGCGCAAGGGTCACCTGTGAGTGTGAGGACTATTAATTACTGAAGGGGAAAACATCACATCAGCGAAGCGATAGATAGGAAAAAATTGAAATGCCGGAGAGAATTACCGTAACAGTATTTCGGTTTAACCCAGAGGTGGACACGGAAGGAAGGTTGGAGACTTATTCTTTAGAAAAGGAGCCTGGAATGCGCATTCTGGGTGCTTTAAAAGCCCTCAATGCCCAAGGGCATAATATAGCTTATCGGTATAGTTGCGAGGAGTGGGAGTGCGGTTCCTGTGCTATACGCGCCAATGGGACTCCAGTTCTGGCGTGCAAGACAGAAATCCAGGATGGCATGATTCTCGAGTCACTTCCGGATCTACCAGTAAACAGGGATCTTGTTGTTGATAGATCGAAAAACTTCAGGAAGCAAGCTGCACTCTATATGCTTCCGGCAACAAAACGTGGGTCGGAGCTTAGTTACGAAGCCCAGGAGCAGATGTGGAAGGCGATTGTCTGTATGGAATGTGACATCTGTCTGGCATCCTGTCCTATTCTTCATACCAAGGGTGGTTCTTATGTCTATTCAGGTCCGGAATTTATGGTTCAGTTATTCAGAACCGAAATGGACACCCGGGTTGACAAGAAATCTCTTGAGGTGAGCTGTAAAGAAGGAATATGGGAATGTACCACGTGTAATCATTGTGTCCAGAACTGTCCCCAGAGAATTCAAATTAAAGATTTAATCGTTGACCTTCGCCGCTACATTATTGAAAAGCAGGGAACCCGAGTTCCACCAACCATACGAGATTTAAATGAAAACCTCTTTAAGCACCATAACCCCTACGGTAAACCAAAAGGGAAAAGGATGGAGTGGACTGAAGGACTGAACATTGCTCCGATAAAGGATGCCAATAAAGAATGGTTATATTTTATTGGTTGTGAACAATGCTTTAATACCCGAGACCAGGATGTGGCAAGGGCAATGGTGGAGGTATTCAATGGAGCCAAGGTTGATTTTGCTGTTTTAGGAAACGAAGAGGTTAATGCCGGAGATGCCGCCCTTATGACCGGAGAGAGTGGCCTTTTTGAAGAATTAGCTACTATTAATATAGAGAATTTCAAAAAATACAAAGTGAAGAGTATCGTTACAACGTCTCCCCACGATTATAATGTCATCAAAAATGAGTACCCTAAATATGGGGGGACTTTTGAGGTGATTCATTATACCCAATTGCTTGAAGACTTACTGGAACAAGGCAAGCTCACTTTTTCTCATAAAACAGAAAAGACAGTGACCTTCCACGATCCTTGTTTTCTTGGTCGCTATAATAGCATCTATGATCCTCCCCGAAGAGTGCTCGAGGCTATCCCAGGGTTGAAGCTTGTGGAAATGGCCAAAAATAGGGACCAAGCTGACTGTTGCGGAGGTGGCGGAGGTGGCAACTGGTTGGATATCCCTGCCGGAGAGCGGATTGCGGATAGAAGAGTGAGGCAAGCAGCCGAGGCTGGTAGTGATATTCTGGTGGTTGCGTGCCCCTTCTGCCTGGCAATGTTTGAGGATGCAGTGAAGACTCAGGGATACGAAGGAAAAATAGAAGTCAAACAGCTCATCGAGCTGGTAAGGGAGGCGATATAACTATTCATGTTAGAATGGGATTAACGCCCGAAGCTAGAAAAGAGCGTGCCCCAGATAAGAGGAGGCAAAAGAAAGGCCAGGATGACAACAAAGAAAGAGATTAATTGCGCTCAGTGTGCGGTAATTAAAAAGGCCTGTCGCTTTGAGGACGGGAAGGGCCCTTCTACGTGCCCTACCGAACATAAAAAAGAAATTATCGAAAAAGCCCTTGAAACATATGACCAGCCGGAAGTTAAGGAATTTGCCCGTCAGGCCTCGATTCAGGAGGGGGAATGTTATGCCAACCGGCATATAAAACCTTACATTATGCAGCCCACAAAACCTCGCTTGCAGGAAATTATGGAGTTTTGTGAAAAAATGGGGTTTAATCGGTTAGGGATTGCTTTCTGCGGGGGATTAACGAACGAAGCTTCCCTGCTTTCGCAAGTCCTTGAAAAAAATGGATTTAAAGTAGTGGGAGTATCCTGCAAGGTGGGTGCTATCCCTAAAGAGAGAATCGGGGTTAAGGACGAGGAGAAAATTCGGATCGGAGAATTCGAGCCGATGTGTAACCCCATTGCCCAGGCTGAAGTTCTCAATAATGCCAAGACTGACTTTAACATCATGCTTGGTCTCTGTGTCGGTCATGATTCTTTTTTCTTGAAATACATAAAGGGATATGCTACGGTTTTTGCCGTTAAGGACCGGGTAACCGGACACAACCCGATGGCGGCGCTTTATACCGTACAATCCTATAATCAGCGGTTTTTAAAATTACAGTTGGGAAGCGATGAGGAGATAGCGTCACGGCTGATAGGGAAACGTTAGATACGTTTTACTGCTCCATTGCTGGAGGTATTAAGTATTTCTTACAATGAATCTTGCTTGGGGAGGATGAGGGATGAATGAGACCAAGGAATTAGTAAAGCATTGTTTTGAGCTTTCATGGGAGACGTTCTCCAACGATGTCATTGATAAAGTAAAATATTTAACCCTCGATTTTCTGGGCGTTGCTTCCCGGGGGTCTTTGAGCGATTCTTCTCAAGTAATGTATGCGTTTTTAAAGGAATTGGCTCTGGATCCTGAAGGTTCCTATGTAATTGGCTCTGATTGGAGGGCCATGCCCCAGTATGCCGCGCTCGCCAACGGAACGTCCGCTCATTCTCTGGAATTAGATGATGTTGTTAATGAGGCTTCCTTGCACCCTGCGGTTGCCATTTTCCCGGCTGCCTTTTCTGCCAGTTACCTCACCAAAGGGCCAGTGAAAACGTTTATGGAAGGAGTTGTCCTTGGGTATGAGGTCATGATCAGGCTGGGAAAGGCCCTCGACCCTTCAGCTCACTACGCCCAGGGGTTTCATCCTACGGGAACCTGTGGAACCATGGGGGCGGCTATCACTGCAGCAAAGATCCTCGGCCTCGATTACAATCAGATGCTCAACGCCTTAGGCATTGCTGGCAGTCAGGCTGCTGGTTCGATGGAATTCTTAGCTGATGGATCCTGGACCAAGAGGATGCACCCCGGCTGGGCAGCCCACAGCGGCCTGATCGCCGCGCTGTTAGCGAAGAAAGGATATACCGGCCCCTCGTCCATCATCGAAGGAAAGGCGGGATTTCTGCACGCCTATTCACCCAAATCTGATCCCGGGAAAGTCCTCGCTAACTGGGGTCACCCCTTTGAAATCATGAAAACCAGCATTAAACCTCATTCCTGCTGCCGTTACATTCAAGCTCCTATTGATGGGATTCTGAAAATTACCAAAGAAAACGGGATAAAGGCGGAAGAGGTGGAGAAAGTAACGCTGGGCATTTTAAAAACCGCATTCCCGATTATCGTAGAACCAAAGGAGCTTAAATATGCCCCCCGAAGTGTAGTGGATGCTCAATTTAGCATGCCCTTTGGAGCCGCGGTGGCTATAATGGACGGAAAGGCGACTCTTGATGAGTTTGTGCAAGAGAAGGTGGAGTCAAAAGCGGTAAAGGAATTGATGAATAAGGTGGAATGCGTGCAAGATCCAGAGTTGGATAAGGATTTCCCGAAGACGTGGCCAGCCACGGTGGAAATTAGGACCAAGGACGGAAAGACCTATAAATCGTATATTGAGTACCCCAAGGGCGATCCGGAAAATCCCCTTTCCTGGGATGAACTGATCGCCAAGTTTCACACCCTCACCGCTCCGGTCTATTCAGACAAAAGAAGGAATTACATTGTAGCCCGGGTGAGGGAGTTGAAATCCGAAGACTCGCTCGATACGTTGTGCAGTCTGTTTCAGAAGGATAAATAGCCAGAGGACCTCTTCCCCTCAGGTAACATAGAAACTATTAGTAACAACAACAGTATTTGGAGGTGTTATGAAGTGGAAGATTCAGGTGACAATGTGCGTGGTTGCAGGGTTTTTTATCGTGAGCTTTCTCTATGGGTGTATGAAAAAAGCCACGGTTGAGGTAGTCAAACCTGGGTATCAGCTCCATCCGCGAGACAAGTGGTACTGTGCTGCGGTAAATGGAAAAGGTAACATCTGGGTGGGAGGAGACGGGGGAAGGATTGTACACTCCGGAGATAATGGTAAAATCTGGGAAATGCAAAACAGCAGTACTCCAAATACCATTTACGGCATAAGTATGTGGAGTACCGGAGATGCCAAGACTGCCACTGGGGTGGCGGTGGGGAGGTTCGGCACTATCGTGACTACGGATAATGGCGGACAAACCTGGACTCCTCAGAAGAGCGGAACCGAGAGTACCCTTTATGACTGTTCTTTTGTCAGTAACACTTCGGGGTGGGCGGTTGGAGAAATGGGAACTGTTCTTCATACCGAAGACGGGGGGAAGACGTGGGTTGCTCAGTCAAGTGGGGAAGACCTTCATTTCAATGGCGTGTTCTTCCTCGATCCGCTCCATGGGTGGGTGGCGGCCGAATATGGCTCACTGTTCAGAACTGAGGATGGAGGTCAAAACTGGGAGAAGAATCAGGTATCAGAACTGAGTTTCTATGATATTTATTTCAATGATGTTTCCAACGGCTGGCTCGTGGGAGAAGATGGCCAGGTCTTTCACTCGATTGATGGGGGTAAAACCTGGACCGCGCAAAAAAGTGGCGTGGAGGGTAGTCACCTCATCAGTACCGTCTTTAGAGGAAATGATGGGTGGGCGGTAGGGCTCAATGGTACCCTGATCACTACCAAGAATGGGGGAGAGACGTGGGAAAGGGAGCAGCTTCCGGTTCCCCACTTTGTGTGGCTGGGTAAAGTTGTTACCGCCCCGGGAAGCGAAGATGGCATGGTGATTGTGGGCAATGCCGGGATTGTTCTGGAGCATGGGGCCAGTGGCTGGGCGAACGCGTTTACTGCTTCGTAAGTAAGGGTTAGTTGAGTTTGTCATCGCGTGACTGCGCTGACAAGTGCTTATCATGACAGTGTAACTTTAGTAATGGTGGAGGGATTATGTTAACACAAATGGCTGTCGGGTTGATTAAATACCGTACCGCTTTCTTAGTGGGCATTATTGTGGTAACCGGGTTTTTTGCCTACCAGGCTCTCTCGGTGGATTTTCTTACGGACTTCAATGACCTCCTTCCCCACGGCCATCCGTATGTGCAAATCCATAAGAAATACCGGGACCGGTTCGGAGGGGCGAACATTACCACCATCGTGCTGGAGGTAAAGGATGGGGACATTTATAACATGAAGACCTTGCAGAAACTCCAGAACATCAACAAGGCCATGTACTACATCCCCAATATCAACAACCTGCAGGTGACCTCCATTGCTGACCGGAAAGTTAAGAATATCGTGTCGGATGCCGAAGGACTCTACCGCAGCGCCGTCATGTGGCCCATGCTTCCCAAAAGTGAAGAGGACCTCCAGAAGCTCAAAGAAACGATCCTCGGTAACGGCGCTATCTACGGTCAGTATGTATCGCTCAACAACAAGATGCTTCTGCTCTATGCGGACTTCTGGGAAAAGGCAATTGACTACCGGGTAATCTTTAAAAAGCTTCGGGAAGTCGTGGAAAAGGAATCGGATGAAAACCACATTGTCCACATGGCCGGGGAACCGGTTCTCTACGGGTGGGTGTACCATTACTTCCCCCAGATGGTGCGGATTTTCATGTTGACCATGCTGGTGGTACTGGTGCTGCTCTTTATCTATATTCGTACGGTGAGAGGGATGCTGCTTCCCATTATTGCCTGTTTGGTGAGCGCGGCCTGGGGTATGGGGTTTGCCAACTTGCTTGGTTATAACTTCGATCCTCTCATCATGGTCATCCCGATTTTGCTTTCCGCTATGGTCATCAGCCACGGGGTGCAAATGGTGATGCGCTATGACCAGGAGGCACCGAAAGCGAAGGACTCCAAGCTCGCGGCGGAAAAGTGCTTCTATGCGCTTTTTGCACCGGGAGCACTCTCCATCATCACCGACGCTGCAGCCTTATCTATCGTTATCATTACTCCTATTCCCTTGATGAAAAAACTGGCCATTATGGGAACGTTCTGGGTACTAAGTTTCTACGTGAGCGTTTTGATTCTTTTGCCTATTCTGCTCTCTTACCTTCCTATCCCCAAAGTGAAATCCGAC
Source organism: Pseudomonadota bacterium (assembly GCA_043798555.1). Classification (GTDB taxonomy): domain Bacteria; phylum Desulfobacterota; class WTBG01; order JAGOGO01; family JAGOGO01; genus JAZDOO01. Next base: position 8,894 of record JAZDOO010000193.1, read on the forward strand.
GAGGAACAAAGGGCTGGATTCCTGGAACGGATATTGCGGGGAATAGGTGAGAGCTTCTTCGGAAAGGGGAAGTACGTGGTAGTGGCGGTAACCTTTGTTGTTCTGATCTGGGCGGTGTATAACTCCCAATTTCTCACCGTGGGAGATCCGAAGCCAGGCTCCCCGATTCTTTGGCCGGATTCGACCTACAACAACGACGTGAAGACGATTGATAGCAACTTCCCCGGCACCAACCAGATGTACATTGTCTTTGACGCCAAGCCCCAATTTAAGGACACCGAGAAAAAGACCGGGGCAGAGATGGTGTGCAAGCGGCCTAACGTGCTCAGAAAATTTAGCGATTTCCAGCGCTACCTGGAAAGTTTGCCCGAGATTGGCCTTACCCTCTCCCTGGCAGACTTGATTCCTGGCTTGAATATGAAGCTTATGGCTGATAACCCGCGCTGGGAGCAGCTCCCTATTGACCGGGACCATTCCGGGGAATTGTTCCAGATGCTCATGGCCGGTTCTGACCCCGGAGACTTGGACCGTTTCACTAACTACGACTACACTGAGGCATCGGTGATCATGTACTTTAAGAACCGCACCGGGGACACTCTGCGCAAAGTGATCGGAAAGTGCAGGGAATGGATTAAGGACCCCCAGAATAAATTGGAGGAAGGTGATTTCATGCTGGCCGGTGGAGTGGTGGCAGTGATTGCCGCCATTAACGAGACAATCCTTTACAACCAGACCTTGAGCATCGTCCTGGCCCTGGGGTTTGTGTTCCTGACATGTTGTATCACCTACCGGTCACTCTTTGCCGGCTTCCTGTTCATGGTCCCGCTGGCTATCTGTAATTTCCTTACCTTCGCCTATATGGCCTTTAAAGGCATTGGGCTTAACATCAACGTGCTGCCGGTGGCTTCCATGGGTATCGGCATGGGGGTTGATTACGGTATTTACATCGTAAGCCGGATCAGGGATGAGTACCACGAAAGCAAAGATTTCAAGCTTGCCATCGTTACTGCCATGGCCACTTCAGGACGGTCAGTGCTCTACACTGCCTCCACCCTGGTGGCAGGGACGATTTTTTGGTACTTCCTTTCTGACCTTCGGTTCCAGGCAGAAATGGGGTTGATGCTGGCGCTGTGGATGTTCATGGCCATGCTGGCCGGGATGATTTTGGTTCCCATGCTGGTGGCGTGGTTCAAGCCCGGATTCGTGACCAAGGCGAGAGGGATTTTTGAATAAGAGGGTGATGGTTGACAATGGTCTTCAATGAAGAAAGGAGGTGAGTAAAAGCATAAGGGATAGGTACGAAGGGTGGATAAGTAA
>JAZDOO010000196.1:0-2028 GCA_043798555.1 Pseudomonadota bacterium
TCACCCTTTCATACGTTTCCCTGCACCGAGGGCAGGGCGGATCAGTTCCGATGATAATGATTTCCATGGTAGCCTCTTTTCAATTTTAAACCTATTTCAACCAGACATACACTATTTATCCATTTCAGACTGAACGGTCTCCAGGGGTTTGATGGTAAAGAAGACCCATGATCTACGTGAATAGGTGTGGATTACCATCTTAAAGTTCTTTCCTGTACGCTGCTGGTACCCTAAAATCTCTCATTCCTATCCACTCATTTGGAAGAATAGCCATATATTTTTCAAAGTGCTCCAAATGGGCCTCCAGGGCTTTTGCTTCCTGGTAGACATATCTCGCCTCGTTGGCCAAACCCGTGTCCTTAGCCAATTTTACGATACGGCGGGTAAAACCTCCCAGAGGGGAAAGCCGGTTTCGAAAGTTGTGGGCAGTTTCCCGTACAATAGCCTCCTTCTTCCTGAAAGATTCTATCAGTTGCTCCACTAACTCCGCTCTCCCAACCGCCGCTCCAATCAACTCTCCTATCACCTTCAGATACTCGAAATCTTCGGTAGAAATAGGAACCCCTTTTATACCAGAATCGACAATTAATGCCCCTACTCTTTTTTCCTCCTGAGTTAGCGGATGCACATACCAAATGGGGATGATCGCCTTGATCTTAATCTCTTCCGGCAGAGTGTGTCGGTATCCTTCGGTCTCGTGCACATCAGTCAGGTTTACAGGGACTCCGTCTTTAACCACCTTCCAGACAATGCTCTCCTTGCACACCGGAACTTCTTCTATCGGGCGCTCATATTTACCCACCCAGCAACGGAGCTTCAATTCGTATCCTTCCATGAGGACACATCGTGCCCGCTTTTCCAATCTTTGGCTTAAGTGATCGAGACACGTCTTAATAAGGTAATCCCGGTTCATGCACCAGCTTACTAACCGGGCGATTTCTATGAGATCCTGGTAACGTCTGAATATATCCCCTTCTTTTGTCTTTGGCTTTTTAGCCCCCATCTCAGAACCTCCGTCTTTCCTTATTTTATTCAACAATTTTCAGACAATTTAACGTGCCAAAAGGGTTCTCCCTAAATGACCTACTGTTAGGGTCATTTTGCCATTTTCCATCCACAAAGAATCGGTACTCGTATTGCCCCCCCGGATTGAGACCCAGTAAAATTCTCCAGGTCCCCTTCTTATCCTGTTTAAGGGGATGTAAAGATGTGTTCCATTGGTTAAAATCCCCGGCTATAGAAACACTATTTGCCTGAGGTGCTGATAAACTGAACTCTACTTTTCTTACCTTCGGTTTTTTCTTGGAAGTTTTCGTCATATTCCACCTCCTTGTTGATAAATGAGTCAATTTGCACAATCACTCTGCTACCGGGTATCAATGTGTAGTGCAGAGGTTTTTTATGCTCGTTATTTTAATTCAGTTGGGTATTTCCCTTCGAACCATTCGTTCCAACCCCCTTTGAGCACATAAACCTTTGCAAACCCTTTCTCTCCCATGAGCTTCCGTGCCAGACCGGCACTGGTACTCGTGTCCTCTTCCGGTCAGGCACAGTAAAGGACAAGTGTCTTATCCTTAGGATACTTATTGGCCCAGATCTCAACGTCTTTTGGGTTTTCCCATACCGCACCCTTGATCTTGAAATCACTTGATTGCCATTCCACATCCATGCGTACATCTAAAACGACTACATCCTTGTTACCAAGCTTGGTTTTAAGGTCGTCCTTGGTTATCATGGTGATATCTGCTGACATCGCCATGGCTATCAATGCAAAAATGCTACCCAGGACCAAACTAAATACTATTGAGATAATCCGTGGTTGTTTTGAATTCATCCTAACGCCTTCGTTGGTTAAAGGTTAACCCTGATCATTAAACCACCGTTCGCAACCTATCAGAATGGTTTACTAACTCCTGAACATATGCTACTTCTTGTTACTTTACACCAATAAGCTGGGCTATATTACCAAGAGGAACTTTTTGTTCTAAACAAATCAATGATTTCTCGAAATCGTTCATCGTAAAACCG
>JAZDOO010000200.1:0-11876 GCA_043798555.1 Pseudomonadota bacterium
ACATAAGGCCGGGAAAGGCTTTTAGTGATCCCCAAATCAGCAAGCAGGAAAGCAACCGGTTTTGATGTCATACTGGGACCCCGATCGGAATGGATGCTCAGTTGATTTGATTGAATCCCCTGCTTCTCACAGGAGTGTTCAATCAGTTTTTTTGCCAGTGTTCCCAGCTCGCTGGATGCCACCATCCAGCCCACAACGTATCGGCTGAAGATATCGAGGATGACATAGAGGTAATAATAGCTCCACTTTGCCGGCCCCTTGAGTTTTGTAATATCCCAGGACCAGACCTGGTTTGGTCCTTCTGCAAGCAGCTCGGGTTTGGTGTATACGGGGTGCCGGAGCTGGTTCCTTCTCTCCTTTACTTCCTTATGTGCTTCCAGAATTCGGTACATCGTCCTCACGGAACAGAGATAACTGCCGCCATCCAGAAGGGCGGCGTAAACCTCCTGTGGCGCTTTGTCGACAAACCGTTCATCATGCAGCGTATCAAGAACCTGCTGCTGTTCGTAAGGAGATAGAGCTAACGGTGACGAAGGACGGATATATTCCTTCTTCGAATCCTCACCCTGATTCTTCCACCGGTAGAAACCGGCACGTGAAACCACAAGGGCATCGCACGCCGGCCTGACGCCCACATTCTTCGCCAGGGAATCTGTCATGCTCATAAGTTCTCCTCTTCCTTCTGATCGAGGGGGAGCTGGAAGATCTCGGCAATTTTTTTTTGAGCATCTATGATAAGTTCGGCTTTTCTCAGCCTGGCCCGCAGCTTCTGAATCTCTTTTTCCTGTTCTGTGATACGGCGGACAGACGGATCAGGCTTCCGGGCTTTGGGGCCTCTCTTCTTGGATGAAAGGGCATCTAAGGCGCCTCGCTCTACTTGATGACGCCAGGCGGTCAAATTGGAAGAATACAGACCTTCCCTTCTCAGAAGTGCGCCAACTTGCCCCTGCTCTTTACAAACTTCGGCCTCCCTGAGGATAAGACGTTTATACTCCGCCGTATAACTCCGGCGGTTTGCCTTCTCCGGAACCTCGGAATTGGGAACAACAGTTTTACCTCGAACCCCACGTAGAGCAGCAGTTGAGAAAATTCCAGTCGCCCTACAGGCTCCTCCCATTTCCTCAACTTTTTGATTAGGATTCATAACCATGACTTCTTTCTTTTCCATTTACGTTTCTCCTTCCCGCCCTACACTAAACTATTGGGGGGGAAGTGTCTCACTTATATTGGCACAGAGGGAGTTTAATAATCACTGTTTTCAAAAGTTACTGAGATCCTGACTCGAAACGAATAATTCGTGGGATTCAAAGGAGGGGGCAGTGCCTATGAGTCCGTGCGAAAAGATTATAGGCTGAGTTGCCCAAGAAGGGTGGTTCGGTTTATTTATTTTGCAGTTTAACGGCTTTTCTCTGGAATATTACGCTTGATCGAAAGGAGGATAAGAGTTGAAGAAAGTAGTCTATTTTCTTACCCTACTCTTTTTGACAGTAAGTAATGCCTATGCAGCTACCTATTATGTGGCTACCAATGGCAGTGACGCAGACCCAGGGACGCAAGGAAGTCCTTGGGCGACAATCCAGCATGCGGCCGAAGTGATGGTGGCAGGCGATACGGTCCTCATAAGGGGTGGTGTGTACAATGAGAATGTCCAGCCGAGCAATTCCGGCAATTTGACTGCGGGCTATATCGTCTATTCTGCCTATCCGGGGGAACAACCGATCATTGATGGCACAGAAGTCGAAACCGCAAACAACGGCTTTATCCTCTATCAAAAATCTTATATCAAGCTTCTCAAACTGGAGATCAGAAACTGGAACGATTGCGGGATATGGGTCGATTCTTCTGACCATCTTGAATTTTCTGACTGCGAGATTCACGACTGCAGCGGTGGAATCGGGATGGCCGCGGGCACCCACGACTTTGAGCTAAACCGGGTAAAGCTGCATCACTTTACCATGCTCGGTTTCGATGCCTCACCCTCAGGCGGCCCACCCTGCTACAATGGTGTATTCAATGACTGTATTGCCTATACCGGACGCGACCCGGAGCAGAATGTGGACGGCTTTGCCCTCGGCCATGGCGACCAGCACGATTTTACCTTTAACCGGTGTGTGGTTTATGATGTCTTTGATGGCTTCGACATCAGCGCCCGTAACACCACTTTGAATCGTTGTGCGTCTTATAATAACTGGAACGCCGGCTATAAACTCTGGGAGGATAATATAATACTCATAAACTGTCTGGGCTACCACACTCAAGGCACCAATATCTATGTGGCCTGGAGTGGAACATCAAAATCGGTTACCTTGCAGAACTGCACCTTTGTTGATGGTAAAATATTCAATGTCTGGATTGAAAATGCTAATGACTGGCTGAATATGTATAACTGCATTATTACGGGCGGTGATAACATCGGTCTCGGCTTCGAACAGATGGGCGTAAACGGCTACAGCGGCGACTATAATATTTTTCACAATGACGATCCGGACCGGGCGATTACAGTGGGTTATACCGATGAGTTCTCCTTAAGCCAGATTTCAGCCGGTGCCTGGACCACTTACAGTGGCGAAGACGAACACTCCTTCGTTTCTACCGACCCTAATACCCAGCTCTTTCGTAACCTTAGTGCCTGGGATTTACACCTCCGGGAAGGGAGTATCGCCATTGACCAAGGCACCGCCCAGGGCGCACCTTCAGAGGACTATGACGGGAATCCAAGACCTGCAAGCTCGGCCTATGACATCGGGGCGTATGAATATACCATAATTCCTATCAATGTTGTAGGGATATCCACCAATTTAGCCGGTACACCCGCTGCAGGAGACAATGTCGCCCTTACTTTGACGGTAAGAGAGCAGTCTTCCTTTGGCGATGGATTTTACAGATGGTGGTTGGCATCTGGTTATCAGACTCCGAATTATGGAAACTGGCAGATGCTTCAAGACTGGACGGCCAATGCGTCTTCTTTCACCGCCACTCTCCCCAATACCGATGGTCATTATGTAATTGTGGCCTGGATTGGAGAAACCGCAAACACCACGACTTTTCATCAAGCTGGCATGACCGTGGAAACCAGGGGAAATAGCGCCAATCCCATTCAGATAACCGCATTGACTACTGATATGGACTATCCCCAGCCACCTGGAACAACCATCAACCTGAGCACCACCGCAACCGGAGGAAATGCGTCCCTTCAATACAAATACTGGTATCAACTTAGCAATGGCCCCTGGACTTCCATAAGAGATTGGGACACAAACAGTGATGCTGCCTGGACTCCCAGCCAGGCAGGACAATACATTCTGGTAGTCTGGGTCTCCGATGACATCACGGAATTCCCGACGCCTCTCGCGGGAATGACGTGTACGATTGGAGAGTAGGAAATTGTTGGATAAGGACAATATCAAAAGCAAATACCACATGCAATGTCTCTGTAAGATACTTCAAGAATAACGATTTCTGCTATGAGGCTGTTTTAATCAAACGCTCAGAAATGACCGACTAAGGTTCCGATTTGCGAATCTAATCAGCTATCATACTGAATCTTGATAAGTTTCTCCGATGGTAAGTGTGTGAAACTTTCGCACATTAGAAGCATAGCACTAGATGTAGAGATGTAGGGTCCCTACAAAGAATGGAATCTTGACAACGATTCATTGAATTTTTTCTCTTCGGGTTGTATTCCCCGCCGCTTGCGGCGAGTTCGTCATTCCGGCGGAAGCTGGAATCCAGGGAATCTAATACCCCGCTGCTTGCGGCGGGGTAGTTTATTCGAAAATAATTTACCAATAATAAAACACATCCATATTTCTTCTTCTGAAATAGTATGTAGTGGACGAAACGATCTTAAATTGCGGAATATGAGAGTGGTAGAAAAAATGGACGTTTCAACTGACCTGCCTACAAAATGCCAGGAATGTGCAAAGTCGGCGATATCGATCATACATAACAAGTGTAATTTTTGTCGTGATTTAGAGTTTTCTGAAGAGGTTTTGTGCTATCTGAACAGGTGCATACAGGATCCAGCAGACTTTAAGTGCTACGCATTTCGACCAATACTGAAACTGGCAGGTTCGTCAGGGAAGAAAGCCCCCGGTTCGGCTGGCGGTTCAAAAGGTCTTTTTCGGAAGAAATCATTCCTGAAATTGCTTCGTTCGGAGAAAATTAAATATAAGAAGGCGTTGGCTTTGCAGAAGCTGGAACGTAATCCAGATGAGGTAATCTTGGAACTCAAATACCATTTTGCCTGGAATGTTATTCACCGGAAATCTGTTTTTAGTCCTAACGAGGATATTTTTTATTTCGTTCGGGACACATTCTGGGGATGTGGCGAGCTGGTTGGAGGATTTGTACACCTGCTCTGGTTGGCGCCCGACCATGTACATTTATATGTGGAGTCGTCAACTGCTGAGAAATCTGCAGAAACAATGATCGAAGAAATAAAGAGAGACTCGAATAAAGCATTGTTGGAAAGATTTGTCGATTTAAAGGAAAAGATCGATAAAGGAAATGAAGTGTGGGATGCGGCTTACTTCACAGAGACTGTAGGCTAAGGTTTTGATTACATCAAGCAATCAGCTATCATACTGAATCTTGATAAGTTTCTCCGATGGTAAGAATGTGAAACCTTGTGTCCACATGGGCCGACCACAACATGTTGAGGTGTTATTCAAAAAGAGATTGAAGATTTAGTCAACAGGTAGAGGGCGAGATGTCATGTCTCGCCCTTTTTTGATTTTGTATATGTCAACCCGTAATTATCAATTTTCAAAAATAACAGATCTATTTAGTTGCAGGTGTTATAAAGAAGAATCATCAGGAATAATCAAGTCCCCAGATTGTGCCCGATTTGTTATTTCTTACAGAAATACGAATGCAAGGATGAATTTATTTATTGCATCCATTCACTAACGTTCACTATTCATTCGGTGCCTACCCTGAGTGGAAACTGATAGAATTATTAGAATTATTAGAAACATTAGAAGTAATAAAAAATCTTTCAGAAATTATCAGAGCTTTGAAGATATTTTTTTATAGTTCTTCGATCCAAACCTATCCTTCTCGCCACTTTTTCATAGGACCCTAAACGCTTATAGAGAAGTGCGCAATATTGACTTAACAGCTCTCTGGCCTCCAAGGTTCCCGTCTGAATTTTTTGTAAAAATTCGTCTTCCATGATCGGTCCCTTAATCGTAATATCACCATCATAGTGACGATTAAGAAGTATACGGCGAACAGCCTGTTCTAACTCCCTTACGTTGCCGGGCCAAGGATACTCCGGCGGCAAGTCCTGTTTGAGTGTTTCCAGAATCATGTCTGTTAGATTCGGATTTTCCTGGCCGGTTATCCGAGAGACCAGTAAGTTCACCAGCAGTTCTAATTCTGATGGAGATTCCTCAATGCGCTGACGTAATGGAGGGACAGTGATGATATCTGAGCAGAGACGATAAAAGAAATCGTCTCTGAAGTTGCCTTGTTTGCGCAGTTGTGTAATTGGGCGATTGGTGGCGGCTATAACGCGGCCAGCAAAGCGTTTATGAATGTGACTGCCCACAGAGGAGAAAGTGCGTTCCTGAAGAACCTGGAGCAGCTTGATTTGAACTGGAATAGTGATATCACCGATTTCGTCCAGAAATAATGCTCCGTACACACTGCATCGCTCAAATAAACCTTCGTGGTTATCTACCGCGCCTGTGAATGCCCCTTTACAATGACCAAAAAGCTCCGATTCGATCAGACTTTCAGGATATTGTGATAGATTAATAGCGACAAAGGTCTTGACAAAGTTGTCGGCAAATTCCCCCTTTTTGCGATCAAAGGGTATAAAACCCGAGCGACCGATAGCGGCTGCCGCTGATCCCTTACCTGTACCAGTTTCGCCCAGCAACAGTGTGGAAAAATCCTCCATGCGGTTCCAAAGGTGTTGATCGTATAGCCTCACGTCATTGGTAAAAACATTATTCCATAAGGCAAGTCGCAACTGCTTCATGGAAGGGCTTTCGCCCACCAGATCAGTGGTAATAAAGTAAAAGGCACGCTTCAACTGGTATAAGAGGGCAAAGTAGCGCAGACACTCTTTGTCCGAGAAACCGCGAGACTTAAGCTGAGCAATCAATTGTTCGGCAAAGGGCACATCGACTGGTTTATCCCTCTGGCCCAACTGCCTCTGGATAAGATTATCGAGGTCAGAAGAAAAACGAACAAATACTTGGTACAGGTAGGCATGTAATATTAGACGACTATCTTCCTCTTGAAAGTGCTGAATCTTGCTGAGCCCCCCACTTTCTAACTGGTCAATGCGCTTATTTAAGGCCGGAGCAGTCGTTCCTTGCTTCTTAAATCCCGGAGAGATTTGTTCCAAAATCTCAGCACGTTCATCTAAAAACGGGTTTGTGTAAATGGCTTTAACAACAAGGGAGAAAAATCTGCGGTCTTCTGCGCTTAGCTTGGCTCTTGCCTGCATATTTCCTCCATATTTTCGGAACAATTTGTGACACAAAGTGTATACATATCATTCATTATATGCACATTGGCCGTATATTGCAAGCACTAAATGAAACCGGCAAAGAATATAGTTTGTTTCAAGAAAACAACAGGTTAACCCAAACCTCTGGATTTTGGCACAAACCTTGCCCTCTTATTGCGGCAGAGGCCAGTCAAAATAATAAGCTCAGAGGGAGGTAAATGCGATGGGTATAAAAAAAATCATATGTCTGGTAATAAGCTTATTCGTCGTAGTCCTGTTCGTCCCTACCGCCGCCCACGCGAACATGATCTTGCCCATCTTGCCCATGTTCATAGAGCGCTGCCCCTGTCTCTGCTCTCATGGCCCACCGGGTTATTGGCTGCTCTTGTGCTCGTTGCCACTGTCGAGTCAATCGTACTATGGTGTGTCCTGGGGCTTTCCATATGGTTCTCTGCATTGGTAGCGTTCGCGGCCAATTTGGTTTCGACTGCTTTCGGCATATTCGGCATACCGATCGCCCTGATTCTTTTGTTTTTTGCCATACCGATCCTTCCGTTCTTTCTCCCTCCTATTCCTCTGAATTCCTTTTCAACAGATGTAGCTTTTCTCATAACAGTGTCCTTGCTGATAGTAGTACGAGTTAGTGATCCTGTTTTTCTTGCGATGGAAAGACACAAATACGACACTAGGTGGAAGAGGTTGCTTGCAGTAACATTGTTTGCACCGTTTTTAATGGTGAGTGGTGATGATGATTGGGGAGAGTATTATTGGATGGGGCCGGCTGCGTGCCTTACCTTCTTGGTGCCGTGCTTCTTTGCCTCGTGGTACATAGAGAGTTTTGTCACGAATATCATCTTGCAGTCGTATGGGGTCTCGACAGAGCTGGTCGAACACGGTCTGTTTCTTGGAAATCTTGTAAGTTATGGAATCATAGCCCTTGTTGTGGCACTGTGGCTGGTTATGGAGTTATTGGGAGTCACCTGGGATGATTTACTGAGTGCCAAAAGGAAATTCGTAGCCAAGCTTTATGGATATAAGGCTTTCTCAGAAAAACCGTCCCGGTCCCGGATAAGCAACGCCTACGAGCCGGGCAGAGGGGGTGTGCGCCGTGACATGGACGCGCTTACAGAGGCGGAAGCACGGGTCCTTAAATCCTCATCTGAAAGACAGTTTCAGAATCAGGATAAGGCGAAAAACGAAAATAAAGTCACTGTGAACTTAAGGGAAGTTACCAAAGCAGCATAGGAGAGCATTTATTATGAAAAGAAAAAAGAGCTAGTAAAGTACAAGATGGCATTTTGAAATATTAAAGCAATTAAATTTTTGAGGACTAAGTGAAACGTATAATTATAATAAGTATAGTGGTATTGTTTATGGGGCTTGTCGCTTTTGTATGCACCTTAAGCTGGATTGGTTGCGATAAGGCTATCCATCCGGAGACAGAAGTATCGCCGTACAAGCTCTCAGAATTTGACCTCCCCGCAGAAGATGTGCGCTTCAATACCCGTGATGGCCTTACGCTTGCCGGCTGGTTCATCCCTGGTATCAACGGAGCAACGGTAATCCTTGTACACGGTATGGAAAGTACTCGTCGCGCTATGCTCCCCCATGCGAATTATCTCAACGAGGCCGGCTACTCCGTGCTCCTCTATGACTCACGGGGCCGAGGCAAAAGTGAAGGCGACACAATAACACTTGGTGCCAAAGAGCTGTGGGATATTGAGGCTGCGGTGGACTATCTGAAAACACGGACCGATGTGGACCTAACCCGTATCGGCGTGCAGGGCAGCTCTTTAGGTGCTGCATCGGCTATCCTGGCGGCAGCCAAGAGGCAGGAGATAAAGGGTGTAGTAGCTCAAATCCCTTTCAAAAGCGTAAACGGCGTTCTCTACCACACTTATCCACAAATCGTTGGCCTGCCAGCTTTTCCTTTCGTACCTATTACTAAATTCATATGCGAGTGCCGTCTGGGGGTCAACTTTGACGATGTGGACCCATCAAAGGTAATCGATACCATCAGCCCCCGGCCTGTCTTTCTCATCGACGAATTAGAAGATGAGCTTTTTCCTCCGGATTCAGTGGAAGTGCTTTACGAGGCAGCACGCGAGCCGAAGATGTTGTGGCAGATACCTGGAGCCCAGCATGGCAAAGGGTTTGAGACAGAGCCTGAGGGATACTCACGCCGGGTATTGGAGTTCTGGAGACAAACTTTCTGGATTGTTAATCAAGAGCCTGCTAATGGAGGCTGACTAAATGGTAGACCTCTATTGTGAACGGCTCGGACCAAGCCTTTGGGCCGAGCCAGTTAGGCAGAGTCATTTCGGCTCTGCCCTTCTGTGGGAATGTCAATGTATTGTATATCGGCATTTTGCCAAAAGATGCGACACATCTGCTATCTATCAGTCATTTCGATATTATTTGAAAGTTTCGATTAGCATTTGAAATCTTGAATTAGAAAAACTCGTCGGGAGGTACTAAAAACGAAGAAAGCCAAGTTAAATTGAAGGGTAATGTTGCCGATTGTCAGATTAAATTATTATTATTACATCATTCCTAATCTTTTAATGTATATTGGTTATTTCTTTTTGACCACACTTTTCCTTAAATCGACGCAAAGAGGTATGCCACCTAAGCGCTATAATTGACTCCCTCAATTGCTCCTCTCATCTTTTCCCAGGAAGTATTGAGGTAAACCTCTGTGGAGCTAATATGCTCATGGCCCAGGAGTTCCTTAACGGTGGCAAGGTCACTTCCGGAAACTAACCAGTTAGTTGCTGCGGTATGCCGGAAGGAATGAGGGGTAATCCGCTTTTCGATACCTGCCTGCTCGGTGTATCTCTTTACCAGGTCATAAATGGCTTTGGGTGTAATAGAAGTTTTTTTGTAAGGTCCATGCTTCCCGGAAGTCCGAAAAAGGGGAAGGTCTTTATCGGTATTGCTGCCGTTGTATTCCTGTTTCAAATAGCGCTGGAGGTCACTAAAGAGATCATGCTTTAAGGGGATCTCCCGGTTACTTTTCTTTTCCTTGTGACTTTCCTCCCCTCTCACTTTCCTTTTCTTCAAGGATGGGAAAAAGAGGGAATAGCCTCCGTTATGGCTTACGAGGTTTCCGATCTTCATTCCTGCCAGTTCTCCTCTCCTTATCCCGGTCTCTGCCAAAAGCCTTAAAATGAGATAATCCCGAAAGCCTATCTTGCATCTTTTGTCAGGGATAGAAAGCACCTTTTTAATCTCTCCGGGTTCAAGGTATTCTGGAAGTCTCTCTCCCATGGTGACCCTCCTTTCTGCAAAATAAAAACGCTTGAAGACGTCCCTCGGTCCATAGGAACCGCCCACAACGTCACCGTTGCAGGTGTCTTCAAACGTTTTATTTACCGATAAAAACTTCATTGTCCTATGGTTGAAAGGTAGTTTAGTTGTAAAGACGTTATCAATCTATCAACTAATAATAAGCTTGTTAAGAGTTTTTTGTTGACTTCAACCCTTCAACTATGATTTTTATGGAGGCAAGGGAGGCACAGTTATGGCAGAGGAGAGCAACAAAGAGTACATAAACACAACAGTTAGAAAAGAATTGCTTCGATCACTGAAAATCCTTGCTGCTCAGGAGGGGGTAAGGATAAACCAATTATTGGAAGAGGCTATCCAGGATCTTCTCAAGAAGTACGAAAAAAAGGCAAAAGGGAAGCTCTAAGCGGGAAGTGTAGTTACAAGGTAGGTCTAATCATAATAAAACAACCCGGTCAAAACCGGGTTGTTGAAATTAAACAAAATCAAGGACTTCTGTTGTTAGTTTCCCCTATTTGGGCATTTTGAGACTGGTAATTCCAATCTCATTGAAACATCTATGCATATCCAGTATGATCGCCTTTGAATAGGCGTTCGATTTCCGAAGCTTGTTGTAAATTGTCCTTAAATCTTGCTCTGTAAGCTCTCCTTTAATTTCTATATTAGGGTTGTTCAATAATTTTTCCTCTGGAACACTATGTGGCTTTTCGTCAAGGTCTAATATGCACTCTTCTTCAACAGGATGTCTCTTCGGAATTAAAATAATATGATCGTGCCCCCTTCGGCTACCGCCTGTCTTAAAGGCCTCAATATGAGTTGTGGTAGTGCAGAGGTGAGCGAGTACTGGCGTACTGAATAGAGGCGTTTTGCCCAAATATATAAGCCACCGAGCTTTTAATTCTCCGCTTTTCCGATAAGGAAAGTCTTTCCATCTAAATACCGTCCCCGGTTTCATTTAGAGAGGCTTTCAAAAGCTTGGTATGTCAGATAGGTCTCTTCAGGGAAGGTTAAATCTTTTTCAGGCTTTGAAAGAAGGTCATCATCGAACTGTAAGGAATAATCAATGATACTATCTGGTTTTTTCTTATAGGCACGTTCCCAGGCTTTAATTTCCTGGTGGCTTGCCTCACTCATATCGGCTGCTTTGACAAATCTGTCCGCATATATTTCTATTAGTTCCTGCATTTTTTTTATTTCGTGCGGAGAAAAATAATCTAAATTTGGCTTTCCTCGCGGAGCGATTATATATTTCCCCTCACCGACAGGTTTAAAAGCATAACATTCTGTTTTCAAATGAGCTCTATTCTTGTAAATCTCATCAGGTACAGGCCCCTTGTCCATAGCTCTATATTTAAGTCCGAGAGCTGGTTGGCCCGTTTCTTCAAGAATTTTAAAATCGAGGAATGCAAGGTACTTATACAACGGCGTCTGATAGAGCGGTTGTCTCGTCTTCTTTTTGTGCTCGTAAGCAAAAAAACAAATTGCGTTCTCGATTTTTTCTTTTTGGTAGGCTATCATAGTCTTATTGGATATTTTCAAAGAGAATCTAAATTTGAATCGCCAAAATACTCATATATTATTTCATCCAAACTTGCAATTAAATAGCGCATTGGTTTTGTTAAAATCTTATTGCCTATCCAACAGTAGGATGTGATCCTTAAGTCGCTTAAATTGGTGTACTGTTTAGCGTACTACTATAATGTAATTTACAGTAATTTTTGGGTCATTTCCAGTACACTTGGTATCCCTATTATCTAATTATTTCAATAAATTAAATATATTGCTAAAATTTGGGATAGCCTGCTAAGCGAGTGTTGGGGGAAACCTCAACTGATAGTTCAAAATTTCTCTTATGTAGAAAGCTAATATCTTTACCACTTTTTTACCATTTCATTTTTCATCAGTTATTTTCTATGAATTTCAGATAGTTATAGGGAAAAAGGGGGTTCAAATCCCCCCTTCGGCATTGATAATCATTTCAAGAACTTAGTTCGCTCCGCTCACAATTGGAATGTTGGAATACTGGAATGATGGAATAATGGGTTTTGTAAGAATGGGATAGTGGATTATTGACATTTCTCTCTTGAAAATGAAAGGATTAGATGAAATAATTCGTTTAAAA
>JAZDOO010000204.1:0-4225 GCA_043798555.1 Pseudomonadota bacterium
GGGGTCTGTATCATTGGAGCACCTTAAAAACATCCGGGCCAAAGGGTTAACAATAGCTGGAACCAGGCACGTTTCCCGACGCAGGCTTACTCTCTATGCTGCCTATCACCGTCTCTGCGCCGAGTATATTGAGCCTTTGACTAAGCATAGTGGCTCTACTCTTGTTTTTCTCCACGAGGGGTTTGGGAGTATCCCCCAGTGGGGAGATTTTCCATGTGAGCTTAGCATAGCTACAGGCTGCCCAGCATTGGTATACGAGCGTTGGGGATATGGTAATTCTGATCCCCTCACGGAACCGCTGACACTCCGCTACATGCATGAGGAAGCGTTATATAGTCTACCCCAGGTATTAACGCAGTGCAGCATTAGCGATGTTATTCTTATCGGTCACAGTGATGGTGGTTCTATTGCCCTTATTTTTGCTGCCCAGTATTCAGAGATGGTGCGGGGTGTCATTACAGAGGCTGCCCATGTATTTATCGAGGAGATAACAATGGAAGGTATCCTCCAAGCTGTCAGGGCCTATGAGAGCACTCATTTCAAGGAACTTTTGGCGCGGTATCATGGGGATAACACGGAGATGATGTTCCGGAGCTGGACTGATCTCTGGCTATCCCCCGAGTCTTGGGGATGGAACATCGAAGAGTACCTTCCTAAAATCACCTGCCCTTTGCTCGCTTTTCAAGGAGAAGATGACGAATATGGCACGCTCGCTCAAGTGAAGGCTATTGCTGAGCAGGTGTCAGGACCGGTGAAAACTGTTCTCATTCCAAAATGTGCACATATTCCTCACCAACAGGCCCGGGAGACAGTGCTTTCTGAGATGACGGGGTTTATCACTACTATAATGTGTTAATTACTGCTTCGGTTTGGTTTTAAGGTAATTAAATAGTGAGCTACGTGGAGCTCTTTATTGAACGTTTTGATCCTGATAATGATTTCGCCCCACGGATCGAAGCGTATATTGTTCCCAAAGAAGAAGGGAGCACAGTCCTGGAGGCCCTCCTTTATATCTACGAGGAGATCGATTCCACCCTCGGATTTCGATTTGGGTGCAGGTTTAAAAGCTGTGGTTTATGCGCCTTAGAGGTTAATGGCACACCTCGATTGGCTTGTAACACAAGATTAGAGGACGCTATGCATCTCCGACCGCTCTCGCATCTGCCTCGAATTCGTGATCTTATCATTGATCGGGAGCCAACCGATCGTCTTCTTTCTCAGTATAACCCCTATTTAGTTCGTCAACGCCTTCCTGATCAAGAGCCCGAGGTGTTTGTGCAACCTGAAAGTGCAAAAATCTTGGAAACCTGTCGAGAATGTTTGGCCTGTTTAAATACCTGCCCTCATTATGACTATCGAAAGCTATCGTTTGGCGGACCATATGCTTTTGTGAAATTGGCACGTTTTCACTATGATCCTCGGGACACAATTGACCGAAAGGCTCAAATCAGATCCTTAGGAGTGGAACAGTGTCGTGAGTGTCAAAAGTGTCGTTGTGTTATGGCCATACCTCTCTATAAATTGGCGATTGCCCCGTTCATTGATGAATAATGCCTAACCCTTATGCCTGACCATTACAAGAGGTAAACGTGGAAGAGCACTTTGAATGTGATGTGTTGGTCATTGGTGGTGGAGGGGCAGGGATAAGTGCGGCGTTAGCTGCAGCTATGAAAGGTGCTCGAGTTCTCCTTATCTCCAAGGAGCCGGCTGGATATGGGAATACCCGCATTTCTGCCGGATTGATTGCTTTTCCGGGTTTGTTAGCAGAAGATGATACTGAACAATTTTTTCGAGACATAGTGGTGGGGGGTGAATTTTTAAGCAATCAGGAATTGGCTTATGTCTTAGCGCAGGAAGCACCTCGGGCCGCTCTTTTTCTGGAACGGGAAGGGTTGGGACTCGAAAGGACTGGTTCTGGGACATTATCCTTTCAAGTGGCCATAAAGCTGGGGGGGCATAGGATTCCTAGAACCCTAATGAATTTTTCTGCTGGAATCGGATTCGGCCAAGTGATCAAAGGGTCGCTGGTTAAATCGGGGATTCGAACGTTGTCGGACGCTTTAGTGACGAAACTTTTCACTGTTAATGATCGGATGGTAGGTGCCATTGGGTTAAACATTGCTACTGGGGAAGTTTTCACGGTGGCAGCTGGGGAAACTATTCTTGCTACCGGTGGTGGAGGATGGCTCTATTATCCCCATACTGATGTTAACCGGACAACTACTGGTGATGGTTATACCCTTGCCTTTGAAGCCGGGGCCGACCTCATTGATATGGAGCAAGTGCAGTTCATTCCTTTTGCCTTAACTCACCCAAAAAGCATGGTGGGCATCGTTTGTGGAGAGCCATTTACGGTTGGCCCCAAGGGGAAGATTTTGAACCAGGAAGGGAAAGAATTGATCACAGGGGCAGCGATAAAGACCCGGGCAGAGGTGGCAAGGGCTATCATTTTGGAAGTAGAAGGAGGAAAGGGAACCGCGTATGGGGGGAGTGAGGTTGGATTTGCGGGAAAATAAGGAAGATCCAAATGGGCGGAAACTTAAAGAGGCTTATGATACAACCCTAAAAGCGCTTAGCGATGCAGTACGCTTCGCTCACGGGGACAGAGCTGCGAACTGGGATGAGCCTTGGGATGTTTATCCTACCGCCCATTACTTTATGGGAGGTGTTCGAATTGATGCACATGGAAGATGCCTCTATCCTCAAAACCTTTATGCTGTGGGAGAGGTTTCCGGTGGACTTCATGGAGGTAACCGTTTAGGTTCAGTTTCATTGGCTGAAATTTTTGTTTTCGGCCTTAGGGCAGGAAAACATGTTGCTTATAGCTACAAAAGTAAGGCAATTCCTTCACTTCCCCAAAACCAGGTGGATAATGAAAAAGCAAGGATTATTTCCCTGCGGGGAGTTCAGGGCCGGTATCGGCCTATTAATCTGATCCGTCGGCTTCAGAAGGCCATGTGGGATGATGCGGGACCAGTGCGAGACGAGAGGCGGCTTAACAAAGGAGAAGAAACCCTGGAAGAAATAGAGGCCCAGATGAAGGACATGAACGTTTCTTCTCAGCAGAAGTGGAATGGAGAATGGATAGATGCCTTAGAGTTATCGCTTATGCTTCCCCTGGCCTGGATGGTTACTCGAAGCAGTAAGTTCCGGACTGAATCTCGGGGTGCCCATATTAGACTTGATTTTCCGCAAAGAGATGATGACCAGAAGTTGAGAAACATTATAATCCGCACGTCTTTCCAAGGAATGACACTCAGGACTGAGCCGGTATCCTTTTCCCGTCTTCATCCCCGGGAATTGAAATTAGAAAATGCCATGTCAATGAAATAATCGAAAAAAAGTAGGGTGTGACTCTATTTAAATCGGCGGGCACTTCCACCGGTTAAACAACTGATGATCAAGGCCAAATTGATCAAGGATTTTTCCTATGGTTTGATCAACAATATCTTGAATGGTCTTCGGACGATGGTAAAAGGCAGGCATCGGCGGCATAATGGTGGCTCCAATTTCCGCCACTTGGGCCATCAGGCGCAGGTGCCCGAGATGGAGGGGGGTCTCCCGGAAAATGAGGATGAGCTTTCTTCTTTCCTTTAAGGTAACGTCCCCGGCCCGAATCAGGAGGTTGGTATTAAAAGAATTGGCCAGGCCTGATAGGGTCTTGACACTGCACGGGGCGATGACCATCCCCTCGGTGCGGAAGGAGCCGCTCGAAATGGAAGCAGCGAGATTGGTATTACTATAGGTAAAATCTGCCAATGCTTCGACCTGTTCCACCGTCAAATCACTTTCCAGTTGGATGTTTTTTTGGGCGGCCTCACTTATGACCAGATGAGTTTCAACATTGTCGAATGCTTTCAGGGCTTCCAAGAGCCTGATTCCATATTGAGGGCCACTGGCCCCTGAAATTCCTACAATGATTCTCATTTTTTTTGCCAGAACTTGATTCCATTCTGTTTTGCAAGTGGGAGGGGGCGAAATACGAAAATCAGTATATGACCACCCGTGTATTGAAATGAGTGAATGTTCATTCATTATTATTGATACCACTTTAATTTTTTGTTTGTCAACTTTTTTTTCACTAAATGTAGTTGCAAAGTGATAATGTCCGCTTTTATTGCAAAGTGATTATGTCCTCTTCGTAAGGTTTGGTATCCTTTCTGGATTAACTAAATTCCAGGAGGGATATATGAAGGAGGAGGTAATCCATTTGAGCCAGAAAGAG
>JAZDOO010000211.1:0-7899 GCA_043798555.1 Pseudomonadota bacterium
TATGATAATCGCGCATTACTCATCCTCCAGTTTAAGATTATGTTTCTCAACCAGTTTTAGGAACTGGCGTATTTGATACGGTTTTGCCTGGCCTTTGACATTCTGAAGGTTCACGAGTTCAGGGATATCAGGACAGAAGAAAATGTGGTGGATGCCTTCAGTTCTCGATAGCTCAAAACCGAAGCCTCTAACAAGATTTACCATATCTGAGAATCTTATATTTTTAGAACTACCAATTATTTTTTTAAGCAATTTTCGTCTGTTCATATTTCATATCTTGCTGGCCGAACGACAATGCTCATGGGGAGCGCGGCAGTTTCGCGCGATCCCATGAAGCGCCTGGTTATATGCTTTGCATGATCCTTCTCAGTTTTCTTCTTTTCATAGTTTTAGTCCTGCCTTTGATGCTTTCACGGTGAGATAGTTAATAAAGGGAGAAACCTGGGGACGTACATAAAATTATAAATTGACAAGAGGTGAATCTAATCCTTAGGGTGGACTTAGGACGAAGTCCAAAAGCACCGATTTTAACCGGCGGATTCGCTTCGCTTAATCCACCCTACCGGCTTAGGCCAGACCAGATAATTCCTTAAGAAATACCTCATGGCTCTCCTTGCCAAAAAGGCAAAAGACTACGCTTTCTATGTTTGTTTTTCCCTTTAAGTACTCGATCGTAGTGGAGAGCATAATTTTTGCGCACCGGTCAATGGGAAATCCGAAAATGCCGGTACTAATGGCGGGAAACGATAGACTCTTTAACTTATTTTCCTCAGCTACCTTAAGACTGTTCAAGGTAGCGTTGCGCAATTTTTCATCCTCATTGCCTTCGCCCATGCGGGGCCCCACTGCGTGAATAACATGTCTCGCTTTTAAATTTCCTCCGGTAGTGATTACTGCACCTCCCACAAAGGTGCCTCCGATTTTATCGCATGCAGCTTGGATGGCAGGGCCTCCTTTACGGCGTATTGCTCCGGCCACCCCCCCTCCTAACTGAAGGGCGGTATTAGCAGCATTGACTATGGCATCAGTATCCATTTCAGTTATATCACCTTCGATAAGTTCAATGGTTGATTTATTAATAATCTTTTTCATAACCAACCCTCCGACTTTTCTGAAAGGTTTATTTTTTTCGCCTTTACCTCTCTCTCGTGTACCCTATCAAATCCGAAGCCTTATTTCAACCGTTTCCTTTGGTTACCGCATTCACGCCCTGGTTCGATAATGTTTAACGTCCTTAGGTCATAATTATTTCGGGAGGACGAAATATGAATTATGCTTGCAACGCATTAAAAATGTTGATATATTTTTAACCATGTAGTATTTGTTGAAAGAAAACAAGAACTTAAAAAGCTTTCATTTAAGCTCTTAAGTATTTGAAATATCTTTAAAAATAAGGATAAAATTAAAACAACCAGGGGGGACGAGTTATGGTTAAGTCAGAATTGATACAAAAATTGGCTGAAAAAGGTAATATTAGCAAAACCTTAGCGGAAACAGTGGTAAACCTTATTTTCTCAAGTATGGTGCAAGAGCTCGCTGAAAAAAAACCGATAGAAATTAGAGGATTTGGAAGTTTTCGGGTGAGAAGTTATAAAGGGTACAAAGGACGTAACCCACGAACGGGTACAAAAGTTAATGTGATTTCAAAAAGGCTCCCCTTTTTTAGGGTAGGTAAAGAATTACGCATTCGCTTAAACAAGTAATTCGAAAAAGAATATTCGCACTCTTTGCCATCGGCGAATCCACGTTAGATAACCACGTTTGCATTGATATTACTCTCCTATTATGTCATTCTTGTAATGGCTGGACAAATACACTTTGCCCAGCCATTTTTTATTATCCCATTCCCTGAATGGGATAATAAGCTGGATTCCCGCCTGCGCGGGAATGACAGTAAAGTGGTTATTTTACGGTTCAGTAACCTTCTTGATGGCATCGAAGGTAATATCGGTAATCTGTTCTAACTCATCTGTAGTAATACTAAGCGGTGGCATAAGTACGATCACATTCCCGAGAGGACGAATCACCAGACCATTTTTTCGAGCTTCCTTAATAATCCGAATTCCCATTTTTTCTTCTGGGGGATAAGGTTCTTTGGTTCTGCGGTCTAAGACCAGTTCAAGTCCCACCATAAACCCCTTCTGACGAATTTCACCCACATGTTCCAAAGCGTCGAATTTTTTTAGCAATTGGGTTAAACAATCAATCTTCCCTTGAAGCGTTTCTAAAGTTTTCTCTTTTTCAAAGACTTCGAGATTGGCTAATGCAGCAGCGCAGGCCATTGGGTTACCAGTGTAAGTGTGGCCATGGAAAAAAGTCTTGAATTCCCAATATTCTCCCAAGAAAGCTTCATAAATCTCATTCGTAGTAAGGGTTGCCGCAAGGGGGAGGTATCCTCCAGTAATTCCCTTCCCCATAATCATGATGTCCGGGGAAACCTCTTCATGTTCGCAGGCAAACATGCGACCAGTACGCCCGAAACCAACTGCCACCTCATCAGCGATCATAAGAATATTGTATCGGTCACAGAGTTCCCGGACCCTCTTGAAATATCCGGGGGGCGCAACAATCATCCCCGCTGCTCCCTGAACGATTGGTTCGATGATGAACGCAGCAATTTCTTCATGGTGAGCATCAATAACCTTCTCAAGTTCCTCTACACACTCCCGGTGGCAATCAGCAGGAGTCTTTGAGAGAAAACACCGGTAACAATACGGTGAGGGAACACATACATTTTTGGTTAAAAGGGGTTTGTAAATATTATGAAACAAGTCTATCCCTCCCACGCTCACCGCTCCAAGGGTATCTCCGTGGTAAGCATTTTGAAGATAGGCAAATTTCGTCTTTTTTGGTCGAGGGTCTTTCCGCTGCTGCCAGTATTGAAAAGCCATCTTTAATCCAATTTCCACTGCGGCAGCTCCACATTCGGAATAAAATACTTTATTGAGTCCCGGGGGGGTGATTCCCACTAATCGTTGGGCAAGTTCGATCGCAGGCACATTGCTCGGTCCCAGGAGGGTGGAATGGGAAATTTTCTTTGTTTGGGAGATAATGGCGTTGGTTATTTCGGGATGCTTGTGACCATGCACCGTGACCCAGAGGGATGAAACCCCGTCAAGATACTTATTTCCCTCGATATCAATTAAATAACTCCCTTCTCCCTCTACAATTATAAGCGGATCTTCTTTAGCGTAGTCCAGCATTTGGGTAAAAGGATGCCAGAGATATTCTTTATCCATTTTAACCAAATGGTGTTGCCACCTTTGCAAAGAACTGACCGATTCTCGAAAAAAATCTGTTGCTTCCATGCAATTTCCTCTCATTAAATGATCCCAAATTTTTTTCCGGCTTCTCCTAACATTTTCACCGCAAAGTAAAGGTCTCCCCAGTCATGAGTAGCTATGACGGAAATCCTTATTCGAGAAAGTCCTTCGGGCACTGTGGGAGGCCTTATTCCATGGGCTAATATTCCTCGCTCAAATAAATAGTGAGAACATTCCATGGTCACCGTTGGGTCTCCAATTACAACAGGGATAATGTGGGTTTCACTTCCCAAGGTAGTGAAACCCAATGTATTCAATTCATTTCTCAGGAAATGTGCCCGCTTCCAAATGTTTTCCCTGAGGACCGAACCCTTTTCCACCAGCTCAATCGCGGTTAGATTGGTAGCCAGGACGGAGGGAGGGAGGCCGGTGGAATAAATAAGACTTCGACATTTATTGATAAGAAAATCAATCAAATTCCGGCTCCCAGCGATATATCCCCCCAGACTGCCCAGGGCCTTGCTGAAGGTACCCATATGAATATCAACATCTTTTTCCACACCAAAAAATTCCGCAGTACCCCCTCCTCTCTCCCCCAGGACTCCGGTAGCATGAGCTTCATCCACCATGAGCCAGCACTGGTATCGTTTTGCTAAAGCAACCAAGCCAGGAAGAGGAGCCATCGTTCCATCCATACTGAAAATTCCATCGGTGAGAATTAGTTTGTTTCGAGTCTTAGGAGCTGTCAGAATCATTTCTTCTAACCGGTCCAGATCACGATGAGGGAAAACAATGATTCTTGCTCCACTCAGCTTACAACCATCAATAATGCTGGCGTGATTGAAAGCATCACTAAAAATGAGATCCTCTGGTCCCATCAGAGCTGCTATGGTCCCCACGTTAGCCTGATAACCAGTAGGAAAAACGAGCGCTGCTTCAGTGTTTTTAAATGTGGCTAAATGGTTCTCCAGTTGTTCATACAATAGAGAATTACCCGTAATTAACCGGGATGCTCCCACCCCAATGCCATAGGTTTCCAGGGCCTCCTGCGCTGCTTCTTTTAAGCGCGGGTGATTGGCAAGCCCAAGGTAGTTATTAGAAGAAAATTGAATGAGTCTTTTCCCATTGATTGTTATTACTGCATCCTGGGCCGACTCGAGGCATTGAAGGCTCCGGTATAATCCTTGTGTTTTGGTTTGGTCAAGAATTGTACTTAGAAATGTTTCCATAGAACTTCAGCGTTATGGTAAAGGGCGCTTAAACATTGCATAGAAAAATGAATTAGTCAACTGCTGGCAAAAAAAAGTTGACAATTACTATGTAATAAATTGATTTTA
Source organism: Pseudomonadota bacterium (assembly GCA_043798555.1). Taxonomy (GTDB): domain Bacteria; phylum Desulfobacterota; class WTBG01; order JAGOGO01; family JAGOGO01; genus JAZDOO01. The sequence goes on from JAZDOO010000211.1 coordinate 4,601, forward strand.
TTATGAATTATACCAAACAAATAGATTTGAACCATCGGGTAATAAAGGGCACTCCTTTCTTGATCAACGACTATAGTGAGCCTTGATAAGAAAATGGTCTGGAAAATTCACTATTGTATTGCATTTTCGGTGCATAAGAAGTATGTTTTATCCGGAATAAATGCAATCGGAAGTGTTTTGGCGGAGGAGACTATAGGAGTTAAGTAAACCCCGTTAGAGAACACAGTTCTCTAACGAATAAAGATGGCGGCTTTATACCGCCATCAAAAGGCAATGATTTATACCACCGATAGGAGTCGGTGGCATTCTCTAACGGGGTAAATAATCACTTAAAGAGGGAGGATACTTTCAGTGATAGCAGATACCTTTTTCCAGAAATTTAAAAAGAAGTTTTTCATACCCTGGCAGGAAAGCCTGACCTCAGAGGAGGAAGGAAAAACTCCTTTAAGCATCGCGGTGGTGAATCAAAAAGGTGGAGTTGGTAAAACTACTGTAGCGATTAATCTGGCAGCGGCTATCGCTCAGCAGAGAAAAAATATCCTTCTGGTTGATGGTGACCCCCAGGGTTCCCTAAAAAATTGGTTCCAGTCAGTAACTAAAGAGCAGCCTTTTAACGTTTTAACCATTTTCGAATCTGCACTTCTTGATGAAATGCCAGAGTTTCAAGATCAAAAGCCACAAATTATTATTGATTGTCCTCCCACCTTCAACAAAATTTCTCAGACGGTGCTGTCAGGGATAAAGTTAGCTCTTATTCCGGTAACGCCCTCTCCCTTGGATATTTGGAGCGCAAAGGCGACGGTTGAAATGCTGAGAGAAGCACAGATTGACAATTCCCGTTTGAAAGCGCGCTTCCTTATTTCGAGGAAAATTGTCAATACAAAATTGGGGGATTCGGTTAAAGAAGCGTTAGCTCAATACAAGGTCCCGGTCTTAAAGACCGAAATCACTCAGAGAGTTTCCCTTCAGAATGCTTTAATGGCAGGGAAAAACATATTTCAATTTGCCCCTCAAGGTGAGTCAGCCTTCGAATTTGAAAGCCTTTATCTGGAGATCAGTAAATTACGGTGGACAAAAGGTTGAATTAGGTAGGGGCGTATTGCAATACGCCCCTACTTTGTCTCACACACATAAATCCCATCCCAATCAGAAGGTAGGTTTGCAGTGCCACAAGCCCTGCAACGATCCAGATAGAGAGAGGCTGTTTGATCGTCAGGGTTTACCTCCACCGCCCTTTGAAACATCTCTTCAGCTTTGTCCCAATCCTGCCTTCGATAGTACGTAAGTCCTTGATGGAAATAGTCCACTCCTTGGCGTAGTTTTTCCGGAACTCCATTTCGACCAATAAGTTCGTAAATTGTCACTGGTTTCATTTTCCCCTTTACCCGAGCATAATCTAATTCCCGGCAGAAGAATTCGTGTTTTGCTTTCTCATAGGTAGATTCGCTTATGATAATATTGGTATGATACTCCTTATTCAACCCTTCCAGACGGGAACCTAAGTTGACCGCGTCACCCATAACCGTGTAGTCAAATCGAAGCGATGACCCCATGTTACCCACTGACATAAGACCAGTGTTAAGACCGATGCCGATAGCGATGATGGGTTTCCCTTCCTGCTCCCATTGTTTTTGAAGAGCTTTTAGCTTTACGATCATATCAAGCGCGGTATTACAGCCGCGTACAGAGTGATCCTCCTGGTCAATGGGAGCACCAAAGATGGCCATAATGGCATCACCCATATATTTATCCAGCGTGCCTTCATATTTGAAAACAATATCAGTCATGGCGGTAAGGTATTCATTGAGCAGTTTTACCAGTTCATCCGGGGGCAGACTCTCGGATATGGTAGTAAATCCCCGGATGTCCGAGAAAAGTACAGTAAGTTCCTTTTTTTCTCCTCCTAATCTCAGTTTTTCAGGGTGTTTAAGCATAACATCCACTACGGCAGGTGTTACATAGGTACTGAAGACTCCCCTGATCTTCGCCTTTTCCTTTTCCTCAGTAATATAGCGGTAAAGGGTAATACCTATATACACAAAAACAATGGTCAAAACCGGATAAACGATATTCAACCAGACATTGAGATGCTGAAAGAAAAACCGGTCTACGAAGACATAAATTATTATAAAAACCAAAGCACTCAAAAATCCATAAATAGCCCGAATGCGAGGGAGTATTAGAGAAAATAGGATGCCCAGAATAAGGATGATAGTGTACTCAAAAACCTTAAACCACTGAGGACGATGGAGAAAATCTTTCTGAAGAATATCATCAATAATATTGGCATGGACCTCAGGGCCAGGGAAAACATTTTCGAAGGGGGTAGCTCGGAGGTCAAAAAGTCCAATAGCAGTCCCCCCCACTATGACAATCTTATCCCGAAATACTTGAGGATCAACCCGTCCATGAATCACATCAGTGGAAGAATAATGGGGGAAGGTTTTCTTTTTTCCCCGGTAATTGATGAGCATCCTACCTTCTTCGTCAGTGGGAACCTCCACACCCCCGACCCATACCCCTTTAATACCGGTCTCCTCAATGATGAGAATCGGTTCTTCACCAAAATAGAAGCGAAGCATCCGCAAGGAAAGAGGCGGGAAAAATTCATCCTTACAGGAGGTGATCAACGGAACCCATCGAACTACTCCGTCTTTATCAGGAGACACGTTGAAATATCCTGATCCTTTGGCAGCGTCACAAAAAATTTTCAGGTTTGCTTCCGCAGCATACGCCTTTTCAAATGTTACTGTAGTCGCTTTCTGGGACGAAAACTTTACTGCATACGCTGAGCTTATTACATTATCAAAGTTCTCTTCCTGTTTCTCCCTGGGGATGTGTTTAACTTCCTCAAAATCCTTATGGAAAAAATATCCCAGAATTACCCGTCCAGACCGCTCAATAGCCCCAGCAAGAATTCGGTCTGTGTCCGCATTTTTCTCCATCTGATTTAAATAGTCGCTGATCCCCTTGTTCTTCAAATCAAATTCGTGAATTTTTTTCCTGAAAGATTTAACCTCCCTTAGAACACTGTTTTCATCAGGTTCGGGAAAGACCATATCAAATCCGATCACCTTTGCCCCATATTCAGTTAAACGGTCTATCAGTTCGGCAATCCGGGTCCGGGGCCAAGGCCACCGTCCAATTTCATCCAAGCTCTTCTCATCAATCGCAACCAAGACAACCTTATCGAGAGGTTTTACTGGTTTTCGAGTCACCACCCTCAAATCATAATAAGCCCATTCCAAACGCTCCAGAAAACCCGCATTGGTCAAACTGAGAAACAGGCAAAAAATGGT
>JAZDOO010000221.1:0-2892 GCA_043798555.1 Pseudomonadota bacterium
TCTGGAGGAGAGGGACGTTGTTGAAAATTAGCACTTCTTCTCCCCAGACTCTATGCTCTTTATTGCCTTGGCGATTGCCGAGGTGCAGACCCCCAAATGCCTCGCTATCTCGGCCATCGAAATCCCCATCTCATGACTTAAATAATACGCTATCCTCCCCCGCACCTTCGATACTTCCCGCCTTTGCCCTCCATTCCGAACCTCTTCCTCTCTTATTCCACTCTTCTTACATTCTTTCTTTATCCTCCGGTCAATAATTCGCTCCCTTTCTCTATCCCGGAGTTGCCTCCTTAGCTTCTTATCCGCTTCCCTTAAAATTTCTCCCACAAACTCGCCCCCACCTAAAACCCGCGCATCATGCCCACTGCTTTCCCCTTTCTTCCTCAGTGACATTACCTGTGACCAGCCTCCAAGACTTCGTATAAGACCCCCTCCCACTAACTCCGGCCGTCTCCCTTGCTCTTTCCCTTCTACCATAAACTTACGATAGGCACGAATCGCCCTGCTTTTTTCTTTCTTAAAATAACTGAGCACGTATTCTACTTCCTGCCAGTCGGTTTTTTGCCTTCCCACTAATACACTATGCCCGCTCCAGGGATAACGGTCCAGTTCTTCCACGTTCTTTACCACCGAGGCCCGTAGCGGGTTTAAATGAAGGTAACGAACAAGCTCTAATAAATAGGGCTCCTCCTCACAAACAATGGATTTGTACCGGTTTTGAAACAGGTGGCCAGCTCTTTGATGCCTTCGGTTAAACCTGATGACATAGCCGGTTAAAAGTTTTCGCATAAAGGATGAAATCCCTTCCGGGCCGCTAAAAAGCAAAAAATGGACATGATTATCCATTAAGACCCAGGCAAGTATCCGGGTTCCGGTCTTTTTGGCCAGATAACCAACGCGGGAGAGGAAATCTTTTCGATCCTCGTCATCGCGAAATATCTTAGCACCCTCAATCCCGCGAGTCATGACATGGTGAAGGGTTCCCGGAGCATCTAATCGTGCTTGTCGTGGCATACTATTTTTCTGCCATAGCCCGATAAGTTTGTCAAGTGTTAGTTTTCAACAACGTCCCCTTATGTGCTTTTATGCATTTCTATGATAATTATCCGCTTGACATATTACGTTTAACGTAATAGGATCACCACATGATCAAATCATTTGCCTGTCGAGAGACCGAAAAGCTGTTCAACGATCAACGAGTTCGGCGTTTCCAATCTTTTGAGCGGCAGGCGAGAAAAAGGCTTATGGTTCTTCATGCTGCTCCAAGCCTTAAAGCGTTGATGCTTAATCCAGGCAATAGATTCCATGCTCTAAAAGGAGAGAGAAAAGGACAATTTGCCATATGCATTAACAAGCAATGGCGCGTTTGTTTCGAGTGGCATGAAGACAATGCATACAATGTACAAATAACCGATTATCACTGAGGTATTATTATGAGCAATAAAAAGCTTCTTGATCCGATTATTCCAGGTGAAATCCTGCGTGAAGATTTCATGGAACCATTAGGCATCAGTATCAACCAGCTTTCCCGAGATCTGGCTGTGCCTCCGAACAGAATAAGTGAGATTGTGAACGGCAAGCGAGCCATCACGGCTGATACAGCTCTCAGATTACAGCGTTACTTTGGAGTTGAAGCGCAATTTTGGCTTAATTTACAGTCTGAATATGATCTGAGAATGATAAGACGAAAAATATGGGATGATATCGAACAACGAATTATCCCGGTACAAAACGCAGAAGCAGATTTTGTACACGAGACAAGCGCATAGTTAAACGTAGTTAAATAAAAACATTTTTGGATTTGATAGCCGGGGCATTCAATACATGGAAGTCTAAAGGGGAAAAGTGATAATTTTGGACAACGTCCCGTCCAGTCCTCCAATGCTGTTAACGTTTGTATTGACAATGCGTTAATTTTGAGATACAATATATAGCAAATATAGATTCAGCTTTTTTAATATTTATAGGGTAAGGGTTTGAATTATGGCTAAAAATACAAATATAAATGTTAGAACAACCGAGGATATTAAAAGGGGCGCAGAGGTCATTCTAAATGGTCTCGGATTAAATATCTCCTCGGCCGTTAATCTTTTTTTGAAACAGGTTATCAATTACAGGGGCATTCCGTTTGATTTGCGGCTGCCTAACAAGGAAACGCTACATGCTATGGATGACATTGAAAATAATCGTAATCTTGAGTCAGCTGATACCGTTGAAGAAATGTTCGAAAAGATTGGTGTATGAGTTCCAGGAAACTGATATGGACAAAAAGATTCTCTAAGGATGTCAATCGAGCAAAAAGGCGTAACCAGAATTTAGAATCTCTTCAAAAAGTTATTAAAATGCTGCAATCGGGCGACACCCTACCCCAGGAATACAAACCTCATCCCTTGAAAGGCAAATACTCAGGTTATATGGAATGTCATATTGAACCTGATTGGTTGCTAATCTGGAAGGCAGATAGCAAAGCCGTTTATTTAACACGAACCGGCACACATTCAGACCTTTTTGGATAATATAACCACCATTTTTTAGGTATTTGCACTTGCGACCGGGCTGCCATTAAGCTTATCTCCTATTTGGAACTTGAACAAAAAATCAATCAGCCTGGAAAAGGCCCTTCAAAACACAGGATATCACGAAAGAAAGCTTTACCCGAGACATCTTGAGAAGACCTTCAAGTTGTCCGTCAAAGAAGGAAAGGGGCTAAGAGTTCAATTTAAAAAGCTTGTATAGCTTGATATTAAAAATCATGCCTGGTTTTTTTTGGGATGAATTATCCAATAAAAATGTTGTGGGGCTTGTGATTAGTGGGATGGCAATCGCTTCATCTTAAAAAAGAAACGCCCCTACTAATTAAAGCAAGGGCGTCAAGCCAACAATGCTATCGTT
>JAZDOO010000275.1:0-10948 GCA_043798555.1 Pseudomonadota bacterium
AGCGTTTGCCCTTTATGGGCAATAGCCACTACCTCGACTCCCTTTTTTTGGGCCGACTCGGCAAAAAGAATAGGAAAACGGCCGTTTCCAGCAATGAGGCCAAAACGGGTAAACGGACTAGCGATGGATGCCTCTTTTGGAGTTTTTAATGAATTCAACGAGATAATTTACCTCAGGGGAATCATTGATGGTTTGCTGAACTTGGGTGATGGCCTCCTTGAGCGTAAGACCGGAGCGGAAAAGAGTCCGGTAGGCTTTTTTCAAGTTGTTAATGGTCTCTGGAGGAAATTTGCTTCGTCTTAAGCCAGTTATATTCAAACCATAAAGACGGGCACGGTTACCCACCGCAAGACAGTAAGGAGGAACATCTTGGGAAACAGCAGAGCAGCCTCCAATAAAAGAGTTGCGTCCGATTTTAACAAATTGATGAATCGCTACCAAACCGCCGATGATTGCATAGTCTCCGATTTCAATGTGACCAGCCATGGTAGCGCCATTAGCCATGATCACATGATTGTTAATAATGCAGTCATGGGCAATGTGGGTATAGGCCATAAAAAAGTTATGGTTTCCGATCGAGGTTACCCCTCCCCCCTCTTCGGTGCCCCGGTTAATAGTCACGTATTCTCGGATCACATTGTTGTTGCCAATGACGAGTTTGGTGTCTCCCCCCTTATACTTCAAATCCTGAGGAATGTCGCCAAGAGAGGTGAAAGGAAAAATAATTGATCGCTCCCCAATTTCAGTTGGCCCTTTGATAACCACATGCGCGTCAATTTTAGTATTCGCCCCGATTGTTACATTGGGACCAATGATTGAGTATGGGCCTACGGTTACCCCTTCCCCCAATTCGGAGAGTGAATCAACAACAGCGGTTTTATGAATCATTACACTCCTCTCACTGGTTTCTTATCTTATGGTATCTTCACAGGATCTGATGTGCTCAGGTTATTCTTGGGTGGTGATTTTATGTTAAAGCTCTCCTTATCAATTACCGAGGCCAGGAGTTCTGCCTCTGCTACCAGTTCGCCATCCACGGTGGCAATACCTTTAAACTTCCATAAGGTTCCCCGATGCTTCACCAATTCCATTTCAAAATGCACCTGGTCTCCGGGTAAGACCGGTTTTCGAAAACGAGCATTATCAATACCGGTAAAAAAGAGGCTCTTGGTTTTAGCCTCTTCGGGATGAAGGGCAAAGACACATATCCCCCAGGTTTGAGCCATTGCCTCAATAATGAGTACGCCTGGCATAATCGGAAAGCTGGGAAAGTGTCCCTGGAAAAAAGGCTCATTGATGGTAACATTCTTCAATCCTACTATCCGTTTTCCCGGATCAAGCTCTAAGATCCGATCAACTAAGACAAAAGGGTAACGATGGGGCAGAATGTTCAGAATGGTATTAATATCTAACATTATCACCACTCCACTGCTTTAATTGGTGTTCTAATGCTTCAATCTTTGCCTTAAGTTCCTTAAATTCTTCATATATTTCCGGCAAACGGCCACATATAATTTTAGATTTAAGCCAGTTTCGATGAGGAATACTAGGCATTCCCGAAACAATGCTCTTGGGAGGGACATTTTTGGTTACGCCGCCACGGGCAGTAACGGTTACATTATCGCCGATTTTAATGTGTCCGCTTACACCGGATTGAGCCGCCATAATAACTCCCCTTCCAATTTCCGAACTCCCGGCGATACCAGACTGAGCGACGATAATGGTATCTTCCCCAATCACTACATTGTGAGCCACCATAACCAGATTATCAATTTTTACCCCTCTTTTGATCCAGGTTTTTCCCAGGGCAGCTCGATCTACAGTAGAATTGGCACCAATTTCAACATCATCATCAATTTGCACGATGCCCACTTGAGGAATTTTAATATGTTTTCCTTTTTCCTGAGCATACCCAAATCCATCACCTCCGATGACTACTCCTGGGTGAAGGATTACTCGATTCCCCACAATTGATCCCTGGAGTACAATAACATGGGGATAAAATATAACATCATTCCCAATGATTACGTCATCTCCAACATAAACTCCCGGATAAAGCGTAGCTCGATCTCCCATGGTTACATTTTCCCCAATGTAAACATGCGGGAAAACGGAGACATCCTGACCAATCCGGGCACTGCCGGAAATAACAGCTTCTTTACTTATTCCACGGGGATGAAACGGCTTTTGAAAAAAGATCCGGGCGATTTTTGCATACGCGACATAAGGCTCAGGGGTGATAAGATGCGGTATCCTTAACGCTTCGATTACCTGAGGGGCTATCACTGCCGAAGCCTTGGTTTTTGAAAGCTCCGCCCGATATTTTGGATTGGCTAAAAAAGTAATCACCCCTTCCCGGGCTTCAGATACGCTCGCTAAACCGTTAATTATTATTGACCCGTCTCCAACGACCTTTCCCCCCACTATTTGAGCCAGTTCTGCGAGTGATTTCTCCAAGGTTCTTCCTCTTCGTTATTTTGCAGTACCTGCCGTACCCGGTTTCTTTCCGTATTTTGCATTGTGGCGCTTAATAACTTCCTCAGTAATGTCGAGAGTGGGATCAATGTAGGGCACCAAACTTCGTTCCACAATCAAGGAATATGCACCCTCTTTTCCAATTTGATCGGTAATTTCAATAAGTTCTTTGGAAATTCTATCAACCAGCTCATTGTGTTGCTGACGAATATCATTTTCTACATCCTTTCGAAACCTCTCCCAGTCCCGGTACTTCGATTCCAATTCCCTCACTTTATTACGCGCTACCTCTTCTTCAAGGAGTGGGCCTTGCCGTTCCAGGGACTCTTTTTCTTGCATCAGCGCTTTGCCCTGGTCTTCGTACTTTTTTTTCGCTCCTTCTAACTTTTTATTGAGCTCAGCCGCCGCCGCCTTTCCTGATTCGCAGATATTGAGCGCTTTCTGGATATCCACATACCCTAACTTAAAATTGATTTTTACTTCTCCCCACACGGTGGATGCAAGTGCAAACATGAAGAGTACAGTAACGGTTAGTATTTTTTTGTTCATAATCCTTCCTTCCTGAAAAATTGTTTAAAACTATAGTAACGCAAACATCCTTACCGGCAATGGGCTAAAATCCCGATCCCACTGAGAACTCAAACTGGCTTTTTTTCTCATCCTCTTCGGGTTGTAGGTTAAGCCCCCATTCCACCCGCAACGGCCCGAAGGGCGAATTCCATCGAACCCCAAAACCAACGCTTTTGCGCAGATCAAAATCGAAACTATCTTCTTTTCTAAAAGCATTACCCATATCGAAAAACACTAAGCCTCTAATTTTAGCGGCTTTAATAAGCGGAAAGAGGTATTCAAGGTTAAATAGCATCATTCTTTCTCCGCCCACCACATCATCGGGATTATCTTCCCCCCGTGGTCCCACCGAACGGTACTCAAATCCCCGGAGCGAGTCTAATCCTCCCAAGAAAAACCGTTCAAACACTGGTAAATCCACCCCTCCGTAGCCATTCGCATAGCCCACTGATCCCCGGGCCATAAAGGCAGTTTCCCACTTAAACGGAAAATACCACCGGGAGTCAATAATGCTTTTATAAAAGTCCTCGGAACCGGCTAACGGTCCCCCGGCAAACTGAAGGGATATGGAGTTTACTGACCCGCGCATGGGATAAAACCGGTCATCTACCGTATTCCGGGTTAGAGAGGTAGTGATAGAACTCGTTTGATTGGTACCCTCAGAGGCCCGGATTTCATAATCTGCCCCTTTGTCTACGTTGGAGATATCCACGCCGGAATAGTTATAGGAAAATCCAAGGTTATAGTCTTCCAAGCCAAAGGGGAGGAAACCCAAACTCAGCTCACCCCCTTGACTTTTCATATCAAAATCCTCATATTCAATGTCCAGATTAAAGATGTCAAGACCAGCAGAGATCTCCTTATCAAAAAGGTAGGGTTCAACTATCCCAAGTTTATAACGGCTGTTTCCGCCTAATTGAGCCATAAGGGAGATCTGCAATCCTTTTCCCAGTAAGTTATTCTCTGAGATCTGAAAAATCCCCACCAAATTATCAACCGAACTATATCCCGCTCCGGCACTGATCATGCCGGTAGATTTCTCCTTTACAACCACGTCCAGATCAACCTTATCCGGAGCACTCCCTTTTTTGGTATTCACCTTTACTTCTTCAAAATATCCTAAATTGTTGATCCGTTCCCTGCTTTTCTTGAGCTTTTTGTTATTATACAGGTCATTTTCTTTTACCCTCATTTCTCTCCGGATCACTTTATCCCGGGTTCGGGTGTTGCCAGTGATAGCAATCTTGTCAAAGTACACTTTTTTCCCCTGAGCAATGTCATAAGTTAACCCCACCGTCTTTTCGCTGGCATTGATGTTGGTTAAAGGGGTGATATCCGGAAAAGCATACCCGTATTCTCCATAAACATCCGTAAGAGCCATAATGTCATCATGAATTTTTTGACGGCTAAAGATTTCGTCCTTGGCAACTTTTACCTTTTCCATGAGGGATTCTTCCGACTCAATCAAGTCTCCTGCAACTTTCACGTCACTTACCCGGTATTTTTCCCCTTCTTCCACCGGGATGTTAATGTAAATCCATTTTTCGTCATTGGTGACCTCTGGCTCACCCACTTTAATGTCCAGATAACCATAATCATAATAAAAGGCCTTAATGCGATCGAGATCCTGCTGAAGGGCTTCTTCTTTAAACGTTCCTGCATTAGTGATAAAGGACAAGAGGGTTTTTTCCCGGTTTTCCAAGATCTTCTTGATTTTTTTGGCTTTCAGATTCTTATTGCCAGTGAAGGTTATCTTTTTAATTTTCATGGGATGTTGTTCCACAATCTGGAAGATCACCGCTGCTTTATCAGGGTCAATTGGTTTGACGCTATAGTCCACTAAAACATTGTAATACCCTTTTCCTTTATAAAATCGCTTTATTTTTAACGCCGTATCCTTCACCTTGTTGTAGTTCAGGATGGTATGTAGCTTAATGTCTATTTCCTCCTGAATGTCCTTCGTTTGAATTTCTTTATTTCCCGTAAGCTTTATCTCGGCAATTTCAGGGTTCTCCTTTACGATGAAGGTTATCTTCTTCCCCAACGGTTCATCAATGCTATCTACTTTAATATCACTGAAATAGCCCATGTTATAGATACTCCGGATATCTTCCTCGATTTTTTGCATATCGAAGACATCCCCTACCCTGGTTTTTATTTGATACAGGATGGCATCATCTTCAATCAGGCGGTTCCCCCGGAAGGATATGCCGGTGATGATGACTTTACCGAGCATTTTATTATGGATTCTTTCTGCCAATATCCCCACACCGTCAATGAGCTTTTTCATGGTGTTGTCTTGGGAAAACACTGAAAGCGTTGGCTTTTGATTGGCAATGTCTACGACTTGAGCATCTAAACTTATGGACGTACCAATTTTCGTGAGACTTCCCAGAATGACCCAGGCAGCGTTCGCTTCCTTTCCTATTTGCCGGGCTGCTTCTTCATCGAGAGCTTCTGGTTGTACCCTCAGTTTGTCCATGATTTTTAACAGCACCGGTTCATCGAGGGTTCTGATGTCTTTATATTTGTCCAGCCTTGAAGCGAGCATGTCGGTGAGCGCTTTGGAAAGATAGCCTAACGGTTCCTGGCTATTAATGTGAAACGGAGCAACTACCACAAGAGGAACAGCACCATCTTCAAGAGCCCCGGAAGGAACTCTTTGCCCTAACAATAAGAAGATAATAAGAAACGCTGAAAACCACAATTTTCTCATCGCACCACCCTCTCCCCGGTTTGCTTACCATCCTGGAGAATTATGCACCGAGGTATTTTAGCGGATAAACGTTCATTATGGGTTACCACTGCCATTACGATTTTCTCCTCTCGATTGAGGGAAATCAGGAGATCAAATACTTCATTTCCCGTCTCAGAGTCAAGGTTTCCCGTTGGTTCATCAGCAAGAATAATTTCCGGCTTCAGGATAAGGGCCCGGGCAATGGCGACCCTTTGCTGCTCTCCTCCCGAAAGTTCACCTGGCTTATGGTGGATTCTATTCTCCAAACCCAATTTTACCAGAATTGCCTCCGCATTTACAGCCGCGATCCGCTTTTTCATTCCCCTGATGAGGGCAGGCATCATCGTGTTTTCCAGAGCAGTGAATTCCGGAAGCAGGTGATGCATCTGAAATACAAACCCGATTCTGTGATTGCGAAATTGAGCCATTTTTTTATCGTTCCAGGAAAAAATGTCCTCCCCGCGATAATAGATATGACCTCCCGAAGGACGATCTAAGGTACCTAAAATATGGAGCAGCGTGCTTTTCCCCGCACCCGAGGCTCCCACAATGGAAATAAACTCCTGTTCATAAATATCAAAACTTAACCCTCGAAGGGCCTCCACGTGCTTTTGTCCGGTTCCAAACGTTTTACATAAATCTCTAATTTGAATAAGTGGTGGCGTATCTTCCACATTGCTTCCCCTGTTATCCATAGCGGAGAGCCTCAGCCGGATCTAATCGCGATGCTTGCCAAGAAGGGAAAATCGTGGCCAAAAAGCTAATGGTGATCGTTATGAGAATGATGGCGGTTACATCTTCAATCCGCATTTGATAAGGAATTGTATCGATATAGTAAACGTCAGGAGGAAAAACAGTAATGCCAAACATCCTTTCAAGCCACTCAGCTACTATCTGGATATTCTCTCCCAAAAGAACGCCCCCCATCGTTCCCAGCAAGGTGCCTAAGATCCCAATCACCAGCCCATCAATCATAAAGATCCCCATAATACTTCGGGCCCGGGCACCCATGGTTTTAAGGATGGCAATATCCGCAGTTTTTTCCATCACTACCATAATCAGAATGCTGATGATGCCAAAAGCGGCTACCAAGACAATAAGGATCAGGATGATGAACATGATAATTTTTTCCAAACGCAGGGCAGAAAAAAGGTTCCTGTTCGTTTCCATCCAATCCCGAACCTGATAGCCCATCCCCAGTCTTGATTGAATGGCCTTCGCTATGAAAGAAGCCCGATAGGCATCGTCCACTTTAATCTCGATTCCCGTAACCTTATCCCCCAGATGGAGAAATTGTTGGGCATTAGGGATTGAAATATAGGTCCATTTGGTATCGTATTCATACATTCCCGAGTCAAAGATACCGACAACCCGAAATTTTTTCATCCTTGGGACCATTCCCATGGGGGTTTGCTCTCCCAGAGGGGAGATCACCGTGAGTTCATCGAGGTAAAAAAGGCCAAGGTTTTTAGCCAATTCCTTTCCGATAATGATACCGGGTACCCTCCCGGGGCCAGCATTTACCTCCGCAGGTTGCGAGGGCGAAAGTTCACCCAGCTTTCCCTGGATGAGGGTTTCTCCTAGGTTGGTAACTTTAGTTACCGTGGTGGGGTCAATCCCTAAAAGAATAACGCCTGAGACCCCGGTCTCCGTAGAGAGCATGGCTTCGGTGTACACAAAAGGGGTGGTAATGCGTACTCCTGGCACCTGTTCGATTTCGGAGGCAATTGCAGCGTAATTTTCAATACCTTGAAACGATTTGAATACCCGAATGTGGGCATTAGTGCCGAGAATTTTCCCCTTCAGGTCATCTTCAAATCCACTCATCACCCCAAGAACGGTGATAAGGGTCATTACCCCGATCGCCACACTCAAGATCGAGATAAGGGTAATGATGGAAAAGAAAGCTTGTTTTCTTTTTGCCTTAAGATATCTCAAGGCAATGAATAGTTCAAATCCCATCTTCTTTAAATCCGAAATCCTAAATTCTCAATGCTAAATGCAAATTGAAAATTGTTAATTGTTCCTTTGCCTTACGTCTTTTCCGGCCGCATGAGCGGAAAAAGAATTACATCCCTGATTGAAGGAGAATCAGTGAGAATCATTACGAGGCGATCAATACCTACTCCTTCCCCGGCAGTAGGAGGCATTCCATATTCAAGCGCTCTAATGAAATCCTCATCTGCTTCGGGAGGATGATCTTCATCACCCCTTCTCTCCTCAACTTGCTTCAAAAAACGCTCATTTTGATCAATGGGATCATTCAGCTCTGAAAAGGCATTAGCAATTTCCTTCCCGGCAATGAATAGTTCAAACCGCTCAACTTCTGAAGGATTGTCATCCCGCCTTCGGGAAAGGGGAGATACCTCAACGGGATAGTTTATTACAAAGGTAGGTTGGATTAATTGTGGCTCCACCATGGTTTCAAAAAGGAGCGTATGTAATTTCCCCAGAGGTTCATTTCCCGTTACTTTGATTGAGTGAGTTTCCAATACTTCCAGCATCCGGGATGGATGGTTCAAAAAATCCGCATCGAACCCACCGACTGTGGAAAGAGAATCTTTCAGGGTAATTCTTTTCCAGGGTGGGGTAAAATCCAGCAATTGTCCCTGATACGTTACCGTAAGGTCTCCGTATAATAGTTGGACCAAGTGACTGATCATCTCCTCAGTTAAGGTCATCAGGTCTTCATAGGTAGCATAAGCCTGATAAAATTCGAGCATGGTAAACTCCGGATTATGCTGCGTAGATATACCTTCATTCCGAAAATTGCGATTGATTTCAAATACCCGTTCCAACCCCCCGATCACTAACCGCTTTAAATAGAGTTCAGGGGCGATTCTAAGGTAGAGTTCCATCCCCAGGGCATTGTGAAAGGTTTTAAATGGCCTTGCCGTTGCCCCGCCCGGGATAGGATGCATCATCGGGGTCTCTACTTCAAAAAAATCGCGCACGCAAAGAAAATTTCTGAGGGCCTGAATGATGACGCTCCTCTGTTCAAACACACTCCGGGCTTTGGAGTTCATAATGAGGTCGAGGTAGCGTTGACGGTATCGGGTCTCAATGTCAGTGAGACCATGCCATTTTTCCGGGAGGGGTTGAAGTGATTTGGAGAGAACGGAAAGTTCTTCAACTAATATGGTGAGTTCGTTAGTTTTGGTTCGAAATGGTTTGCCGATGATGCCAACAAAATCTCCGACATCAAGCTTTTTAAAAAGACGAAACGAGTCGCTACTCGATTGTTTTTGAATGAAAGCCTGGAGCTTTCCGGTTCGATCTTGAAGGTGAAAAAAAGCAGCCTGCCCAAAATTTCGAATTGACATAATGCGGCCGGCCAAGGAATATCGCTCCTGGAGGGAAAATAGCTCCTCATTGGTTATCTCCTGGAACTGATTCTTGATCTCGCTGGCGGTGGTATCAACCCGAAAGTTGTTAGGATAGGGGTTAATCCCTTCCCTTCTAAGTTCCTCTATTTTTATTATACGTTGTTTAACCAGCGTATCCATTTACTATTCCCAGAGAAGTCAGAAAACCGGAGCAAAACTTTTATTCTGTCTTCTGAATTCTGAATTCGGTCTTCTTCAGTTACAAAGCGAAGCTTAGCTATCTACTTATTTGTGTAACCGAATTCCACCTTCCGATTGGAGTTTCAAGGCGAAAAATAACTTAGAATAATTATTCTAATTTTTGAAGTGAGTCAAGTAAAAGTTCTTTTCTGGCATTCCCCCAGGAATTTAAGGAAAGGTGTACGGCTCGTTTTAACGAGGTTAAAATAAAGCTGCAAGCGGTGAAGGCGGCGCTTGTGTTTCGCCCGAACCGCCCCAAGGAGATTCTCGATGTCTTTTTACAGGACGTGTCTAAACACAAAAACGATGGCATTCAAAGCTTGATTCTGAGTAGCAGAGGAACCCCCTTTTTCTGCAGCGAGATAAGTAAGAAAATTCTGAAGATCGAGACCTTCGCGGCCAAGCGGCGGTTTTTCCCGGACAAACCCCTGAAAATGACGGAGCCAGGTGAGGTAGGTTTTTTCCGTATTAAGCGCCCGGTGGCGGAGACGGAGAGCCTTTTTCGTCTCTTCCCCGAGTATCTTCCATTCATCTTCTGCACTGGATGTACTTTTAGATGGGCTCCGGCTCACGGGCAAGAAAAAAGCTGTAGAGTCGAAGAGCGTAGTCAGCCTGCTTTACCTGCCATTCTTCGTGTTTCCTGGATAGGTGCTTCAGGAATTCCTGTTTCTGGTCCTGGCTTATGGGTTTCTCCAGGGACTGATGGAGGGAATTATAGCAGTCAGCTATCCATTTGAGATAAAAAGGAATATATCTCTTTTGGATGTGGACTCTCTCCTGGAGGTACCTTTGAAAGTGATCCAGCATAATCGAACCTGTTTTTAAAACTATGCAATATAATAATTAGAATTTAGTTATTTTATATCAAAAAACCCCATATCAATCAACTAGTTAAACCAAATAAATTGACATAAATCCCTAATTCTGGTAATAGACTATGATTGATAGACTTGTCAAATGTATAGACCCCAATGTTTTCACTTGAAACTAAAAGGTATGAGTGTGGCGACATAGAAATCTTTCATATGGAGAAAAGGAGACGCTATCATGAGTAAAATAACCGCAACCGACACCCTTGAGTTATCAATACCGGAAAGGATGAACTTAGTTCGCTCCGCTCACAATTGGAATGTTGGAATACTGGAATGATGGAATAATGGGTTTTGAAAGAATGGGATAGTGGATTATTGACATTTCTCTCTTGAAAATGAAAGGATTAGATGAAATAATTCGTTTAAAATCAATATTCCAATCTTCCACCATTCCATTATTCCATGTGCGAGGCAAAATCTCAGGCCTCGAAAAATCCCTTTAAATCAATTAGTTATACAATTTTCGAGACGTTCCAATTAGTAGAAGATATCTGGGATACAATAACTGCAAAAGCGAATTCTCTTGAGCTTACCGAAGAGGAGAAAAAGATAATTGATGACCGACTGGAGCGGTATCACAAAAACCCAGAATTAGGCTCTCCGTGGGAGGATGTTTATAGAAGAATCGTGAGCAGGCAATGAAATATCGCATCATTGTCAGGCCTGAAGCTGAAGAAGACTTAAAAGAGGTCTTTTCATGGTATGAGGATAACATCTCCCCTGTATGA
>JAZDOO010000297.1:0-20257 GCA_043798555.1 Pseudomonadota bacterium
CTTAAAGAAGTAGTGGAGCAGAGCATTGAGAGCCTTCAACCAAAATATCCAAATGTTATTTTTAAAAAGAATCTTGAGAATGTTGCTCTATTTGTAGTCAAGTGAATGTGCTGGAGTAACAGTTTAGTCTCCATCTTAACCGTGGTCTTCCGGACGTCAGCTTGAATTGTTATACAGCGCAGCCTGAGCTGTTGCCGTATCCGCAGTGAAGAGGGTTTGCAGGAATTCCCTCGGATGAACGCCCTGTCGTCTGGCAGTTTGCACCAGGCTGGGGAGGATGCTATGGGTTTTGATCCCGCTTCCCGATCTGGTTCCGAAGCATATTTTGCGAAAGATTACCAGATGCCTGAGAGACTGTTCCGCATGATTATTAGTAGGCGGCACCCCGGGACGCCTGAGGAAAGGGGGAGGACAAAGGGGTCACATCTTGAACTGTGATTTCAAATGCCAGTATCTCTTCCCATATTCCTTCCTGGCAATGGGACGTAGTTCAATTCGTTAAATTATCGGAGGGCTATATGATGGAAGGGAGAGGCCATAGGGGTCGCATCTTAAATATTAAGTTTTCATTCCAAGATTTAATTTTTAAGACGTGACCCTCAGTCCTTACTGAAGCCTTTCAGCTATCGAGTCCTTCCCCCATATCTTGTGCCCTAGAATATGCAGCCCTAACAGCAATTTTTAATTTTTTTGTTGTCTCACGGTATCCCCAGAGAAAATAACCCCACAAAGAAATAGGTACACTTTCTCAATTCAAACCCTCCTGCTTCGTTTCAACACTTCCATACCTCTCCTGCATATCTCCTTTACATACTCTGTCCAAATACCCCTTCCCCAATACCTGAAGCAACTCGTCTGCGAAAGAAGGAGGTAAAGGAAGGCCTCTTTGTAATCAGAATTCTCTTTATCAACGTTGCTTTTGTCAAAACGTCTGTGAAATTCAACGCTTAATTTATTAATGGGATCAAGGACATCCCCATAGCCTCTAACCCAGCTTATATCATTGGTCCAAGACGCCTTATCCAGGTTAAAACCAGGATCTTTACTCTTCAATTTTTCAATAGCCTTGTCTGCAGCCCCCTCGGAGAAACCGTTTATGCAATCCCATATTCTTTTTTGTGATATGGGCTGAACAGGGATGAAATCAGAATCACTGACGCCAAGTCGCCTGATAGATTCAAGGTACTCGCTTCCATTCAGCGGAACCGTGCCTTCTCTGTCTATTTCTTCATATGTGCGCATGAAATCTCTGGGAAACTCGTTCATCATCACACCGCCATTTTCACCGTCTCCAATCTGAAGAATATACGGGAAAACCATCCTTCCGCGGTACTCCTCCCTCATTCTCCCCTTTGCCTCATAGTAAGGCTGCATCTGCGCAACAAGTTTCGTATCCGATCCCTGTTTCTTTATCAGGACAACAATTTCCTCAGTCTGTCCAAGCGAGTTTTTAGCGACCAGTTTATGCGGGAAATCGTGATATCCCACCCCTGAGCCATCGGTATTCTCGATAGTATGCTCCTGAGCCATAAGCCACTCATAACCGCATTCCTTCAATGACTTAACATACTCGTAGCACATATCAGGATGTATAGGTAAATGCATTTCCGGAGCGGAAAACCCTTTAACTCGTTTCAGGACTTTAAGCCCGAAAAGCGAAGCAAAATGTTCCTGCCATGCCCTGATATGTAATTTTATATCAGGGAGCGGGGTTGATGATACAACAGAATGCGACCACATCGTTCCAAGCCACTCGACATTATGGTAATAAGTCTCATCACATGTCACTCGTCTAAGATTATCCAAAACCTTTTCCTCCCCCATCTGCTTAAGTCCCCAGAGGAGATTGCCCGAATAATCAAGCATAACGCGTGGACTCTTCCCCTTGCTACATAATTCCCTTACAAAATCTGACATCCGGGAATAACACCATAAAAAGACTGGGGCATCATGGTTATCGCCAATTTCCTGATGTTCCATCATATACTGGAGATTGCTGATCAAACTGGCACTTCTTAAATCGTCGGATGAAGCGGGAATTGTAGGCTGATGCATATGCAATGCTATGCCGAAGGAAGACTGAACCTCATCAACCTCTATATCGGAAACTGAGGCGTAAATATTTTCTCTCTTTCCGCTTGTAATTTCTTTAATCTTATCTTCGTTTCCACATATGGTAGGAAAATCCTTAATCATTTTTATCTTAGTGTTTTGAAAGTCCTATAATTTTAGCCTTCGTATCAGTGCTTTTCTAAATCTCTATTTAGTTCGACAGCTATCAGTCTAATGTCATTTAGAATAGAAAGCAAAGCAAAAAGAAGGGATCTTGTTTCTTTAGTTGAGTTGTGTTCTATCCTAAAGCACTTTCTCTAAAATTTCCTTTTAAGAAATACGCTTTTCAAACCATATAGGAAAGGCAAAGGGGTCACATCTTGAACTGTGATTTCAAATGCCAGTATCTCTTCCCATATTCCTTCCTGGCAATGAGACGTAGTTCAATTCGTTAAATTATTGGAGGGCTATATGATGGAAGAAAGAGAAAGAGAGGAACTCAATAAAAGAATGCAGATAATCTGGGTAATCTGGATTGCAATGGTAGGTTCTTTGGTAATTTATCTCGTCGTTTGCCAGCTCATAGGAGAAAAAAATAAAGAGCACAAGGGGACCGAGCTTCCCGTTTGTTGATCTTTTAAAAAATGTGCCCGCTCTCTTCTTTGGTGAAGTTAGTCAGGGTTTCAGCGATTTGAAGCTTATCCATATTCTCCTCCCAAAAAAAGAAGCCGAATCACCTATCGGCAATTCGGCCTATCTCATCATACAGAATCATGGATGCGCTCTCCCTTGTTAGGGATCCTTTGCCGTCTTCATGAAGGAGTGTGAAAACAATAGAAACCTGCAAAGGCTGAAAATCAACTAATATTTTTTTAAAAAGGTCTTGGCAATTGCCTTTTCGTGATTATATTCAAAACAAGACCCCGGCCCTACACCCGGTTTTTCCTCCCTCTCCTCCTTTACGGGTGTAGGGCCTTATTTTTACCCCGTTAGAAATAATGCCCCGCTGGAATTTCTAACGGGGTTTACTAACATTTTCAAAATTATAACCTATACACTTCCTCTCCTAACACCGTAACCCAATTTTTCTTCAGCACCTCAAGAGCCTTTTCTTCATCATCAACGCGAAATATGATGATGGGGTTGTTGTGTTTTTTCCCCAGATGAGCGTAGAGGTAATGGACATTAATGTTGTTTTCCCTAAAAGGTTTCAAAATTGCATTTAACCCACCCGGATGATCAGGAACTTCCACAGCGATTACTTGAGTAATACGGGCCATGAAATTATGGCTGGATAAAACGTTATAAGCTTTTTCTGGAAAATCCGCGATGAAGCGCACAACCGAAAAATCTGCCGTCTCGCTCAGGGCGATACCCCGGATGTTCACATGCTCCTCGCCGAGAAGCTCGCTTATAGTACTTAGCTTGCCTGGTTTGTTTTCTACCTGAACAGTTACTTGTTTTATAAGATTCCCAGTCATCTATATCTCTCCATAATTACCTACTTAACTTTTTTTATATACTCATAGCCTGCCTGGATTGCTTTTTCATTTAAATTAACCATTTTTTGACGGTGCGGTGGGAATATTTCTTTAAGAATATTAAGTACCGAGCTCAATTTTACATAATTCGTTATTCCCAGAAATCCACCCAGGATTACCATGTTAGCAATCGCGATGTTACCCAATTCCTCAGCCATCTTAGTAGCGGGGATATAGAAGACCTCTACATCGTCTCGTTCTACTGTCCCGGAAACTAACGTAGTGTTAAGCAATAGCTTACCGGAAGGTGCTACCTGATTTCTAAACCGGATCAAGGAGGGTTGATTCATAATAACGGCACAATCTGGAGCGGAAGCGATTGGTGAGGCGATTTCTTCATCAGATATGGAAATAGTGCAGTTCGCGGTGCCTCCCCGCTGTTCTGCACCGTAAGATGGCAAGTAAGTTACGTGCTTATCCTCTGCCATGGCAGCAGACGCCAGAGCATACCCGGCCAACAGAACACCCTGACCACCAAATCCTGCAAACACCATCTTATTGAGCACGTCTTTCCTCCCGAATATCCTTAACCACCCCCAGGGGATACGTTTTTGTCACAATATTTTTAATATAGCTACAGGACTCTAATGGACTCATTTTCCAGTTTGTGGGGCACGGTGAAAGAATTTCGATCAAGGAAAACCCCAAACCGTCTATCTGGCATTGAAAGGCTCTCCTAATCGCTTGTTTTGTCTTTCGGATGTGTTTAGAGTCAATAATAGCCACTCTTTCTAAGTACGTAGACCCGTCAAGCACAGCTAACAGTTCTGCAATTCGCATCGGGTATCCTTCAATGGAAGATCGGCGTCCAAAGGGAGAAGTAGTGGTCTTCTGTCCGATCATGGTGGTGGGTGCCATCTGCCCACCAGTCATTCCATAGGTCATATTATTTATGTAGATTACCGTGATATTTTCTCCCCGATTGGCGCAGTGGATTGTCTCTGCGGTCCCGATAGCCGCAAGGTCACCATCCCCCTGGTAGCTAAAAACCACCCGATCCGGCAGGCAGCGTTTAACCCCGGTAGCAACTGCGGTACCCCGTCCATGAGGGGCCTCGATCATATCCACGTCAAAATAATTATACGCTATTACTGCACACCCTGCCGGTGGTACTCCAATAGTTTTTCCCTGAATATTAAGCTCATCAATTACTTCGGCACACAGACGATGAACAATGCTGTGTCCGCAACCCGGGCAGTAGTGAAAGATGGTTTTCTTCAGGCTTTTGGGTCGTGAAAAAACAATTTTCATTCTTGTTTCCTTGAAAACCTACTTTTTGGAGATAAATTTATGATATTCCCGCTGAAGATGCGTGAGCAGGTCAGAAGGAGTAATTAAGACCCCACCTGGTCTTCCAAAAAAAGAAATTGTGGCCTGTCCTTCTAATGATAGCTGGACATCTTCAACCATTTGCCCACAGCTCATTTCAAACACCAAGAAATGTTTGACCGATCGGCACACCTCCCGGATTTCCTTGACCGGAAAAGGCCAGAGGGTCTGGGGTCGAAAAAGCCCTACTTTCATACCGTGCTTCCGGGCATTTTTGACCGCACCCTTTGCAATCCGTGCAGCAGTACCGTAAGCAACAATCGCGAGTTTCGCATCCTCCAGGTGTTGGATCTCAACCCGAACTTCATTGTCTTGAATCAGCTGATATTTTCGTTGAAGCTTCCAGTTGTGCTCTTCTTCAATCAAAACATCCAGGAGCAAAGACCGAATAAATCGGCTCGGCCTCCCTTCTGCTCCATCTAAGATCCAATCCTTGGGGGGAAGGTCTGCTTTACGATCCTTTTTAAACACTACCGGCTCCATCATCTGCCCGATAAGGCCGTCAGTCAAAATAATAACCGGTATTCGATAGATATCGGCAAGGTCAAAGGCATCCATGGTAAAATCAGCCATTTCCTGAACCGATGAGGGTGCTAAGACAATGGTCCGATAGTCACCATGCCCCCCTCCCCGGGTAGCCTGAAAATAATCGGATTGCGCCGGAGCAATATTGCCAAGTCCAGGACCCCCACGGACCACGTTTATGATTACCGCCGGAAGCTCGGATGCAGCCAAAAAAGAAATCCCCTCCTGTTTCAAACTGATACCAGGTCCGGATGAGGAGGTCATTGCCCGCTTGCCAGTAACACTTGCGCCCAGAACCATATTGATGGCCGCAATCTCGCTTTCCGATTGAATAAACACACCGCCAGGGACACGCGGCATGTTTTGCGCCATATATTCGATTAATTCATTTTGCGGCGTTATGGGATAGCCAAAATAGCATTGGCAGCCGGCTAAAATGGCCGCCTCAGCGGCAGCATGATTCCCGCGCATCAATCGTTTATCCACGGTACACCTCGATCGCTATTTCTGGACACGTTACCGCGCACAAAGCACACCCTTCACATTCATCTTCATTACCAGTAAATTCGGCGGGAACATAGCTGGCAGAATTCAGGGATTTGGCTTTCCGGATTAATCCTTTTGGACAGGCTGCAATACAAAGCTCACAACCTTTGCAAAGTTCTGCATCTATGGTTATTTTTCCCTTCAAACAATACCCCCGTAAGTTAGCTACCTCACTGTATTTTTCTGAAACTTATCCCGAAAAATAACGTACATTAACCGTTTAACCCGCTATTCGTTTTCTAATACTATTATAATTACAAAAATTCAAATCAAAAATTTTCAAACATCAAAAAAAATCCTCTTTCCAGTCAAACACCCGCCATAAAAATCAGCGTCCAGCCTTCGGGTTATCCCCGCATGATCAGTTTTACGATGGATGACCTGATTATGGCCCCCTAACCTTTCTTCAGCCCATCCGGCAGGCGGGTTCAGACTTCCCTGGGGTTGATATCTTAAGCCTTTACCCCGGAAGGCACCGGAGGGGAGGATGGGGGCTGTATCTTACTCGGCCTGACCCTCTTCTTCCATAATCCTCCTTCACTAAAGCAGTGCCACCCCCAGCGGAGCCAGTTCAAAAGAGCATAGGCGAGCCACAATGCCCAAAGAAGCATAAGGATCCGAAAGACAAATAGGGGCAACGAGAGAACCCAAGGCTGAGGCATGGCGGAACCAATTCGGTCTTGAGTCCAGTGAAGCCAGAAGTTAGAAGAACCATTTCCGGAGATTTGCATATCAGGAATGCCCAAAAGACCAGACTGAACTGATAAATAGAGGCACACCAAAGCAACTACGGTCCAGAGCACAAGAAAAAGTTGACTGAGATTAAAGGAAAACCGATGCTCGGTTTGTGGTTTGGTTTTGCGAAGCCCAAGGGCAAGCAGCCAACCCACAATGATGATTGCCATCAGGGGATGAACCTGGGTTAATCCCAGTCCTAATAAAAGCCAATGACGAGTTTTAAGGGGTGTCCAGGTGATTTTCCCTAATCCGATCGCTGCCAGGATAATGACTACCATGTAGCTCCAGAAGAGCACTGCTGGACCCAGCCGGGGGCCTCCAACCCACAAAATCCAGCGATTGGGTGGCATATTAAAAACCATGTCGGCATTCACTGCTTTAGGCCCGATGGTAATGAGAGGAGCGCGGGTAATGAGGGAAGATGGCACCGGCTGATGCCATTCCAGACTAATGTTCTGAAGACCCGGCTGAAGGGAGATAATCACGTCGTTCCCCTCTTGTTTGAGGGGCTGACTCTGGTCGTTTACCTTGACCTGCATGAGATTAGCACCCTCAGGTAAGGTCACCCGGTGCTCTCCACCCTTGCTGGTCCGTATCTTAAGGGTGCTATCTGCTTTGGTGTAACGCTCACCGGGAGTCAACTCCAGTCTCACTTCTTCTATCGTGAGGATTTGCCCCGGAATGGCCTGAGGACGGGACACACTTATGGTCACACTTTCCCCCTGCCAGGGCTGCCACTGGGGCATCCAGTACCCGGCTTTATCTTGATGATGGATAACATCAATGCCAGAGAGTTCACAATGCCAAATCGGACTAACATCCAACGTCCAGGTCTCGGTCCAGGAAACCGCTTCAGGCGCTTTTAAGTGAATGGTGGGGGACTCCTTCAAGGTTGATGTCCAGACAATCTTAGTCTCCTTTGCCCCCAGGTTAATGAGTGCATTCCCATTTTCCACATGTATTCCGGCGGTGGTTACTGATTCCCCCTCAAGAAGCGGGATGGAAACCATGGCTGGAGTATCAGGGAGTGTCATTCTTCGGAGCGTAGTTCTCACCTGCCAATGCAATCCCAAGGTCAAAACCCGCTCAAGGTGAAAGAATGGAGCTATTTTGGCTTCCAGTTTGGTCTGGCTTTCAGCCACATTTTTTTCTTCTCTGGTAAGTTGAATGCTTGCCTCTGCGTGTCCCTCTCGGTCTACTCCCTGAACCGTCCATCCCTTTGCTTCCACCTCCACCATTCTTGGCCGCAAGGGCAAAGGAACCTGGAATGATTTCTCGGATGGCGTTTTCCCAAACAGGGTAACCAGATGAACCCCTTCGGGAACAAATGTCCACAATAGCCCTTCCTGGTCTTTCATAAGACCCTGGGTCGGCTGGCCGTCTAAAAGAACTTCCTCGGGGATCCAGGAATTCAGGGAACCAGGTAAAGGTACGGCAGTTTCAGCTCCAGTGTGAACATGGAAAAGAATTCGGAGATTGTCTTCACTCGCCGTGAGCTGCATTCGGGGGCTATCGGCACAATGAGGGAGGCAGTCAGGTTTTTCGAGAAGACGCTCCTGAAGCTTTTGCAGAAGTTCGGTGGGGGGATAGCCAGGATCCTGGTTAGCTAATGCGATTGAAGGTAAAAAAGTGAAGACTATCAGAGCAGTAGCAACAGTAAGGTTGTTACCCGCCATTTTCCAGGGCCGGAACGGTAGCAGGTGAAAGATTAAAACTGCCAAGAGACCGACCCGCAAAAAGGAAAGAATAAGATTTGCTAACGGAGAAAGAAGCCAGAAGTGCATTTTTTGATCTTTCGAAACCGGTCCATTCCACGTGAGAGCTATTGTTCGCCATCGCCAGGTGGGAAGGCCAGGGCCCGTCTGTATGAGCGCATGAGGGTCTTGAGTCAAGGTCGCCTTTTTATAATAAACGCCTTCTTCTTTTCTCTCTTGAGGGAGGTAGGCGCGGCTGGCATCCATTACGCTTTGGGGGACCGACGGAGCTCTCATAAGTTCTCTTTCCCCCAGAAGTGCCGTCTTCCCGGGCGTCAGAGGCTCTGGCCCGGTTTCGTGAGGCTCTAATTGAGGGTAAACGCCCCAGCGCACCTGCTGCACGATAAAAGGAATTGTCAGGACGAGCAAAAATATCACCGAACCCCAGCGCCAGAGATTAGCCAGCTTTTTAGCCCACCCTTCAGGCAAAAACCGTAACAGGGCCAAAGCCGCAAGCACATTCAGCCAGACTAAGCGCGGTGCCCCGGGTTCGTGATAGGTGAGAGCAACCGTGAAAAGTGCAAGCATTCCCCATCTCTTGTTCCAGAGTTTGGAGACCGCAAGACTTATGACTAAGACCAGAAAGAGGTCAAGCAAACTCCATCGTTCAACCCATGTCCCCGTTGCCACATCTACTCCTCGAGTCGTAAGGAGCCTCCATCCGGGAGGAAGGTTTAACACTCCTGATACTGACTGAAAATCATGGTCCCACCCGATGGCGGGAACTGTCCAGGTTGAAGCTTCGAATCTGGACTCAGCCACAAGCTGAAGGTAACCTTTACGGAGCTCAACTCCAGGCTTCTTGTCTTTTCCATGACTGGTTATGAGCTGATCCACGCTATCTACAGAAACTCTTCCCGGTATGCCCGGAGGGGTCATGGCTAAATACCATTGGCGACTCAGGGTCCCATTGATGTGATCCTGGATCGTAAAGCCCTGGCCGTCAAAATCTAACCACCAGGTTCTATTCAAACTCAACTGGTCAGGAGCAGGGAGAGGGTCGCCCCGGCGGACTTCTTTTAAAATCATTTCCGAGCCCGCTCGCATAATAAAAGTGGGAAATCTTTTCCATTCTGGCGGGACATCGGTTTGCTTGGGATCAACCGGTGAGACACCCTCAATTTTCACCATCCGGAGGTGATTTTGGGATTGAAATGACCACACTTCCTGTTCCCCAGCCTCCTTAAGGGAAATTAGTTTGTGGACTGGATCTTCGAAGCGGGTTACTATTTCCACTTCCCAGCGACCAGGACGGCCCTGAATCATAAGTTCTCCTTCGGGCCCAAGCCGGGTGGGAAGGGAGCTTTTTATGCTCATCGGAATCGCTTTTTCCAAAAGCACCGGTGCTAACGTGATTTCTCGGGGTTGACCCGAAATGGTGATCCTTAGGAGGTTCGTCACCTGCAGGGGAATGGTATCGTTTAATAATCGAAAAATTCGACATTCAACCCGGTCTTCTTGACGCAATGGTTCTTCTTTCTTTTTTAGCCAAAGACGACCGTTGCTTTCGATGAGCGGGAACTTTACTGGATTTCCATTGATGGTGAGGCTAATCAAGCCGCTTTCCGGGGGGACATGGATCATTTCCGGCATTTCATCCCAGACAAAAAAGCCTTCTATCCGGTGTGTTCCTGGGGTCAAGTGTACCGAAGGAGTATTATCTTTTGCCACTACCGGGGCAGGTTTTCCATCAACGGTTACCTCTCTGGGCCAGGTCTGAAAATTTCCTGGTAAGGGGACCCAGGCGTTTACAAACACCAGCCATTCCTGGGAAAACCCCCCTTTATTGCTTTGCAGACTCAAGGTGAGACGGGATGGCCAAAGGCATTGGTACGCTTCACCGTTATTGTAATGCGTAGGGCATAATCGCCCTTCGTTTCCGTGAAGCACCCATCCTTTCCACTGGGCAAGATTAGGAGGAATCTCATCAGTATAAATAGAAGCAGCGAACCCCGGGGTAATGCTCAGGAGGAAAAAAGTGGTAGTAAAGAACGTTAAAAACTTTTTCTTATTCATTTTTCCCCCTCCTCATGCTTAAAATGTTTCGATTATATGTTTCGATCAGTCCTTCATCGGCAAAGCTGAAATATTTATTATCGCCGATGATAATGTGGTCCAGGACTTTGATCTGCATAATGTTACCGGCAAAAACAAGTTCTTCAGTTATAACTTTATCGGTCTGAGAAGGATCCGGGCTTCCTGAGGGGTGGTTATGAACGAAAATAAGACTTGCGGCATTATGTCTAATGGCAGTTTTGATGACTTCACGAGGGTATACTGGGGAGGTATTTAAAGTGCCTTCAAACAGGTCTTCAATCTCCATGACCTGGTTTTTTCCGTTTAAGAAAATAACTTTAAAGACTTCTTTCTTACGGTCGCGCAGGGAGTGATAGAGATAATCGAAAACATCTTTTGAAGAAGTACAGACTGGTTTATCAATGAGCTTTTCCCTGAGAAACTCCCGGGCTACTTCCTGAACAAGCCTTATGCCGAAGGAATTATGGGGGCCAATTCCTTTAATCTCCTGAAGCTCTTCCGGGGGTGCTTCGAGAACACCCCGAAGAGTTTTGAACTTTTTTATTGCCTCCTTTGCCTGCTGTTTACAGTCTTTTCGAGGAGTTCCCAGAGTTAACAACAATTCAACGACCTCGTAGTCATGAAATCCGGAAATCCCTGATTTTAAAAACTTCTCCTGCAATCTTTTCCGATGGCCTTCTCTCGGATCTCTTACTTCTTGCATGGTTGCTTAACAAGGGAGGTGAATGAGTAATAGTGAATCCCCTTCTCAAGGGGAGACAGCATTTCAGATTGGGAAAGAACGATCACTTCAGTAAAATGCTATGCTTGCAAACGTTACGGCTCCGTTTCCTCCCGGTGTTCTTGGTAGCGATCATTTTCCAGAAGGGCTTGGGATAATCCATCGCTTTAAAAAACGTCAGCAGAAAAAATGTAGAGCTCCGTGTTCTTCTCTTTCCAGGCATTTTTATAAAGGCCGGCTTTGGTGCAGGTATGTTCCAGGAAAGCGATTCGGTCCCACCCATATTCAGTAGCAACCTGGGGAAGAAGAAGCCCAGAATAAAATCCTTTTACAATGTATATTCCGTGTTTACCCACGTCAATTTCGTTAATGTCAGTAATTTTCTTAAGGGGCGTGAGAACCGAAATCTCAATATCCACCTGGTCTAATTCGTCCCGGCTAAGCGGGGGAAACCGGGGGTCTTCAAAGGCAGCAGCAAGGGACATGTCTTTAACCGTCTCGTGAAGTGGCCGGTCACTCCGGATGTGTCCAATACATCCCCGGAGCATACCGCTTTTATGAAGGGAAACAAATGCCCCTCTTGGTTCCTTTAAGGTTTTGGAATTCACCTCAAAGCGAGGAAACGGTGTTTCTTCGATTTTACTTCTGATGGTCTCTTTGGCAAGCTGGTGGAGAAGTTCCTTTTCATCCTCACTTAACCCGAGGTCAACCCCCACTGGATTTTTTTCCGTCTTTTGATCGTTCTTGCTACTATTTTCATAGATAATTCCTGCAGCATAGCCCACAACACCACTATAGTCTCCGGTCACATCTCCTGAGTTGGCGTAATGGATAACCTGAGCCCGATTGGCTCCCAGAAGCTCACCTATTAGCAGCGCGGTGATAATTGGTCCGCCACCACAGGCCTCAGTCTTATGGAGTCTCAAGTCTGAAGCCAAGCATTGAGGATCGTAGTTGTTGATATGACCTATCACCTTCTGATCCAATGCGTTCGCCTTATCATAGGGATGGTAGTGAGAGAGGTCAGAGCTGGCAACGACAAGAATATTCTTTCCCTTGATCGCCTCAGCGATAGCGCTTGCAATCTTCTCACAGGTGCTTATATCCTGATCCCCCATGACAATGGGAATCAATTTAAAATTCTTAAGGACCCTCTGAAGGAAAGGAATCTGAACCTCCAGAGAATGTTCTTGCATATGGGCTTGGGGATAGAACGAAACCAGGGGAGATTGTTCAATAATTTTTTCAGCGAGCTCAGTCTCCACTGGAACCACCCCTAAGGGGGTACGATACCCTTCCACGTTGTCCACTGAGGCCCCGTTAAAATAGACCCGGTGGCTGGGAGCGATAACCACCACCGCGTCATAGGCCATTCCCTCAACCTGTTTATAAGCATAGGCAGCTACCTGTCCTGAATACATATAGCCAGCATGGGGGGAAATTAAGCCAATTGGTTTTCCAGAGATAGCTTTCGCGCGCACGTTACTAAGATACCGATCAATCTCTTGCGATAATGTTTTTTGATTCGCAGTGTAAAATGATCCCGCTACTACTGGCTGCCGGATATTTTTTTCGGATATTTCTGAAGGCATCATGCTCATCCCCTCCCTTATGAAAGTGCTTAGTTTGTCAGCAATGAGCTTTCGAACCAAACAACCAAAAGGTAGTAGAGTTTAACTTTCCTGATCAGAAATGTACCTTATTGCTGACTCTCTAAAATACGCTTCAAGAATATCATTATCAAAGAAAGAATAAAAGCTTAATGTAATAGACGTCATCCAAACAAAGCCTCTACAAAGTCCTGAGCATTAAACTCTCGGAGATCATCCATCTTTTCTCCAATCCCAATATAGCGAACCGGAATTTTTAGCTCCTCACATATCCCCACAATCACCCCACCCTTTGCGGAACCATCCAGCTTTGAGAGAACAATACCCGTATATTCGATGGTTTCCTGAAACATTTTGGCCTGAGAGATGGCATTCTGTCCATTAGTAGCATCCAACACCAGTAAACTTTCATGAGGAGCTCCAGGATACTCTCTTCCCATGATCCGTTTGATCTTTTTTAATTCTTCCATAAGGTTAACTTTGGTATGCAACCGACCGGCGGTATCTACAATGAGAACATCAACATTACGGGCCTTAGCAGCATGGATAGCGTCAAATGCTACTGCCGAAGGATCAGCCCCTTTTTTCTGCTTTATTACCTCACATCCCACGCGGTTTCCCCAAATTTCCAGTTGTTCAATCCCAGCAGCCCTGAATGTATCGGCCGCAGCCAGAAGGACTTGGTTACCCTGAAATTTCAGTTGGTTAGCCAGCTTGGCAATGGTAGTCGTCTTCCCTGATCCATTGACCCCGATCACCATAATGACAAATGGCTTGGCCTGGGAAATATCGAGAGGCTCTTGGCGGGCAGAAAGAATTTCCAACATTTCTTCTTTTAAATAGTCTCGAACCAGATTGGCCCTATTATACTCCCCATGTCCTATCCTTGCCTGAACCCGAGTAATTAAATCCAAACTGGTCTTGGGCCCTACGTCAGAGGTGATAAGAATTTCTTCAAGGTTATCAAAAACATCCTCACCAATTTTTTTTCGGCCCAATATGAGCTCATCCACCGGGGTAACGAGAATTTCATGGGTCTTTTTCAAACTGGCCCGAAGGCGTTGAAAAAATCCTTTATTCTCTTTTTCTCCGGATGGCTGCTCATTGCCATTGCTCTCCTCTGATTCGGAAGATTTTTTTCGAAAAGAAAACCGGCTTAAAAGCCCTTTTGATTCAGAATTTTTTTCCATTACCACTCCCTGACTAAGACTTTATCAAGCAACATTAAACCTATACGAAATTCCACCATTGGTCAATAACCTTTCCGGAATCTAATCCCACGTTACTCTTAACCTTCTTTCCTTTACACTTTCCAGAGGTTTTTTTACCCAAAACTCAAATTTTCAACACTTTTAGATAGGGAAAAGGTACAAAATGTCATTTTGGGTAAATGAGTTTATAAGTCCATAAAATTATTAGAATATTTTAGTGCACTTTCTTTGGTGTTTTTTCAACTTTGTGCTAATTCAATACTGATTCTCACGACACTTTAATTGGAAAGGAGTCAAAACTATGAATTCTACTCGACAAAAGAAACTTCGTGAACACGCAAACCAGTTAAGGGTGCTCTTTCCGGAATGTAAAATAGAGGCTGCTGAGATAGCGAAACACTTTCCCGCCTCCTGGGAAATGGCTGACGAGGTTTACGCGAAAATTGTGATCTGGGATTTCTTTTCTGCCGGTGACCATATCACAGCAAAGGTGGATATTGCACCGTCTCAACCCAAAGGGTTTGATATAAACTTTACCGTATGGGTACAACCCCTTTATCCTAAAGACGTTGAGGCCCTCTTCCACACCACACCACCTTTAGAAATACGGGGAAACCCCCTGGCCAGAAGCGGAGTAATAAAAAAGCTCTACGATTTTCTGCTCTCAAGCCTTCCCACCTTGGGTTTTGAAACAAAAGGCGTTTATTTACCCTGCATCATGGAAATTGATAAGAGAACAACTAAAAAGCTTATTTTCCGCGACTTTCTGGAAATTGATATGAGAACAAACGATACGTTTGACAAATTCACCCTCCGCATCGAATTCTCCTTTCATACTCAGGGCTTTGATGAGGCGCTAAAGCTTTTAGCTGCCTTTCAGGAAAAGTGGAAACGCGTGAAGAAAAGTAAGAAAACATTTGTTGATGAAAAATACAATACTGCGATTACCTCCCAGGGGCTGAGAACAATCTTTGTGCAATGTGAAAATGAATCCCTGGAAAAAGCTCTGAAGGACTGTGCCAGAGAAATTGACTGCACCGTTCGTTATGGGGAACCTTCCTCCCCTGACATTATTGCCTTTTCATACATTGTTGCGGTTGTTGACCGCACTATACTCGGAAAAGATGCCTGGGACACCTACCTGGACTACTTTAATGAAACGAAGGATGATACCCCAATTTTCATTATTGATAGTAATAACGAGGTCTTCTCCCGCCCGGATAGCGATGTTCTGAAAAGGGGAAAATGGTTTTTCTTTGACATGCACGAGCCACGCTCAATTGGTGAGATTGTCAGTATGATTAAAAAAATGCGGCTGCGTCTCAAAGAAAAAGCAATAAAAAATCCCCAAGAGCATGGAGTAATATTTTCAGATTTTGAACCCTGGGACTGAGAACTATCCGGCCTAACCCAGGGTTTGGGGCAGTTTTAAATATCTTCAGGAAGAAGCAAAGCCAAAAAAATCCACCAGGGGAAAAAGGCGATCGGGTTTTAGGGGTGATTTATTGTCCTCAAGCCATCGGCTTTAGCTGGTGGTAGTTGACTTCAAGAAAGGAGGTAAAGGTCATGAAAGAAAAACGAAAGTTGCTGTTGTTGCTGCCGCTACTGTTCCTCAATGGCTGTGTTACAATGCAACCAATGCAGTCAGACAGAGACAGGTATGGTTATAATTACGATCGGCCAGAACGGGAGACGATTCGGGAGTTCAGCAGGAACGTTGAAGAATTGGAAAGGCTCGTTAGAAGTTTGGACATGTTGAGGTACGAGATTGAAAATCTGAACGAAGGTCTTGGGAAGTAAGAAGGAGGTGACGATATGATAGGGCTCAGAATTAATACGTGGTTGGGGTTATGGCTATTGCCATTGCTGGTAGTCTCATCGTGCGAAAAAATAAAGAATGAGCCTCCGCCGATGCACCTTGGGCTGAGAACAGTCTATGCGGGCATAGCGGAAGGAGGAACTGTCCCTCTGGAAGTCACTCTGGGTGAGTTTGTCTCGGTTCTGAGAGAAAGCAAGAGCGAATGGGAAAAGACTGGTCCCGATAGCTGGATTCTGACACTGAGCAAACCTAATAAACGGCTCACGTTGACGTTCAAAACCTTTGCTCTGTTTCCTAATGAGATTGTCCTTGCAGGCATTGTGGAAGAGATTGAAAGCTCCCTTGGTGGCGACAGCCATATCCGTGAATTTACGGCTGCGGAGGTGGCTGAATTTGCAGCTACGCTTACGCAATTTGTCGGCACAGAGCCAAAATAGGAGCCAAAACCAAAATCGGGAAAACTTCTTATGGCAGTGGAACCTCTTACTATAGATGACGACGTAATTATTTGCGCATATAGTATAGCGGGACGCCCTTAAGTTTCTAAGTATCTTATCCTATTAACTGGTAATTGTTTTCCCGGGCAATTAATTCGCCCCTTTCAACAGAGTAACCAACACCGGTTACACTTATGCCAAGGTGCCTGGCTAATTCGGTAAGGGAAATGCCCAATTCACGGGAAGCCCAATAACAAAATAGACTCCTTGCCTTTACCTTTCTCTTCTGCTTCCCCTTTGAGAAAATGTCTTTTATTTCAACATCGCAAACCGTGGCTACTCTCTCAGAAATCTTATCCAGATTGTAACCACGACGAATTATCTCATAATGCCGTTCGAAGTTCTCAGCAGTTTCTGAGAGTACCGAGTCGACAAAATCCGATTCCCCAAGTATTCTTTCATCACTCTTAATACGGACTCCCTTAAGACGAGACTGCTTTATTTCCGACCAACCACCAAGGCTGCGAATAAGCCCTCCTCCCGTCAGATCATCTCTACGACCTTGATTGACACCCTCCGCCACAAAGGAATAATAACTCTTTCTGGCTTTATCGGTCTGTTTCCCAAAATAGCTCAGCACATAATCCGGATCCTGCCATTCTCTTTTTTTCCTCCCCATCAGGACACTGTGACCGCAATATGGATATTTGTTCAATTCTTCAAGATTGTTTACGAGTCCCGCCCTGATAGGATTTAAATGAATATAACGGGCCAGTTCCTTTAAATATATATCTTCCTGGCAGAGAATGGATTTATAACGATTCTGAAAAAGCTGACCGCTGCGCCTGTGTCGGCGGTTAAAATAGAGAGCGTAACCGGTAAGAAGTCTTCTCATTAAAGTGGCGATAGGGACTATACTGGTTCGGAACAGGAAATGGGCATGATTTGGAATAAACGCCCAAGCATAACATGACGTCTGTGTCTCGGGCAGGAGTTTTCCAAGACGAACCAGAAAATCCTCCCGATCCTTATTGTCTCTGAATATATTTCGACGTTCTATCCCCCTGATCATGATGTGATGTAAAACACCGGGGGCGTCAAGTCTCGCTAATCTAGGCATAGAACGTCTTTTATTGTTTTTAACCTTGTTTGTCAACTTAGAATCTTAAGGGCGTCCCGCATACCCGCACTTCCTGTTATCCCCTATTAGGTAAATGCAAGCACCTGATCCAGCTACCTTCTGAATAAAAAATAATCCTGACTTGTAATAGTATACCGCAAAGGCGTCTCTTACGTCTTGGGGTAGGTCCGAAAAAATTGGCGTTCAGCCTCGTAGGTACCGATAAGAATCATTTCAGAGCCTCGCATGATGGGTACGAAAGGATCGGGGTTGATCACAAGTTTTCCATCACTTTTGACTGCAACTACGCTACAACCCGTTTCTTGCCGGATGCTGGCCTGGGCCAGGGTAACGCTGGCAAGTGGTCGGGGCGTTTCTACGCGAAATAGTGTCAAACCCTCAACCACCATGATGATATGCTGCTTCCCAAGAAAACTTAAGACTGCGTCGACTCCCAGCACCGGATAGGACATCACAAAGTCTGCTCCAGCGCGATGGAGCGTCGACACATTGCGATCCAGATTTGCCCTGCTGATAATCTGAAGGTCAGGTCTCAGGCTCCTGAAATACTTGGTCAGGTAGATGTTGGTGGCATCATTATGGGTTGTGACGAGGGCTGCGGGTGCTTTCTCGATCCATGCCTTCTTGAGCGTGCTGAGGTCTGCGGCATCCCCCAGCACAGTATTGGCGTTCTCACCTGTCCTCCTCGGATTCTTCTCGACAATGAGGTAAGGTATCTTTCTTTCTTCAAATCTTTTTGCAATCGCTGTCCCTACGCGTCCTCCGCCGATAACTATCACCGGATCTCCGGCATGCTGGTATATTTGATAGATAGAAAAGACCTCATCATACGCTGCTATCTGCTTTTCCGTTCCAGCAAGGAGCAAGACAGTGCTTTTGGTGATCATAGAATCCGGCTTAGGGTCTAAAATCCTGCCTCTTTCCCACATGCCAACAACCGAAATCCCTATCAACTCACGCAACTTGCTTTCCGCAACTGTTTTCCCGATGAGAGGTGTGTTGATGACAGGGGTTTCCGCAATAACCAATTCTTCGAAGCGACCGATGACGTTTGAATGAAAGTCGCCACACATCGTCCAGTTGGCAAAGGAACGTCCGAGGAGATCTGCCAATTCCACAACCTTCGAACTTCCGGCCATCGAAAGTATGTCGACGGAGTGGGGCGAATTGGCCGTGGTGATAATGGGAACGGCCTCGTTCAGTTCGCGGACTGTGAAGGCAACATTGGTGTTTAGCTCATCGCTGTTTGTCGCCACAACAAGGGCGGCCTTGTGGACACCCATTTTTCTGAATGTCTCTGGGTCGTCGATGTTTCCTACCGCGGCCCGGATGCCTCGGTCACACAATAGACCCGCCTGCTCGGGTTTTTCCACGATCACAACGTAATCGCGCTTGTAGGTGATCAGTCTTTCGATTAATGCGGCTGTTACATCATCGTAGGCCGTCATGATAACATGATCCGCCGTGTTCGGAGGCAATTCACGGGGTGCGCGTCTCCGTGATTCTGCCTCCATCCACGGCGCAAAGAAAAACTTGATGAACGCGAAGGGGAGAAGTACGAGCAGGAAAATGACACCCGAGAGCAGCACCAGTATGGAAAAAAGCCGGCCAATATCCCGGGTGAAGGTGATATCGCCGAACCCGAGGGTGGTCATGACAGTCAGCGTCCAGTAAAAGCCGGTAACCCATGAATACTGACGCTCTTCTAAAGCCATGAGAAAGTGAAAAAGGACACTGTAGAAGGTTACCATAGCTGTCAGGAACAAGATAAAGCGAAGGAGCACCCGCATATTCTGATTTGTGCTCTTGCCCTCAAGCAAGTAACTGACTATGGACGCGTAGAATTTCACAGGCTCTTTTCAGGACCCCTTATAAGGAATTTGACAACGATGTCCCTCTTACTGATATCTTTGAATGTCCCTGCGGGCACATTCTTCGTTTTTCGTGATATCAACATACGTTCTGTTGACAGACCAACGTTTGAACTCAGGTTCGGCGGTACGCCCTCCGCTGGAGTGAATTTGTTATGCATTTCTATATGACAAATCATGCGGTGCTACATTTTTTCTCAAGCAAATAAATACCTTCTTCGATCGATTTGATTCTTATTTTATTCCCCTTTCTCATGTTTATTTCTGCGAGAGCATCAACAAGTCTTGCTTTTTCTCTTCTCGGTTCTTTCTTATATAATACTGAGGATATCCAGACAACCCCGTTTTGGGTTTCATGGACGCCGGCTTCGTAAATGAAATCTCCTATACGGATGTTGATAGGCTTCTTTCTTCCATATTCATGAGGTAACCTGTTTGAACTATATGCGCTGATATACAGCTCACAAATGTCCTTCCCGGCAACATACTTACCTTGGCTCGTGACAGTACCCTCTATCATGGCATCCCCTTCTTTACTCAATATATTCGGTTGAGATGGCTCCATAAGTGGTAACTCCTGTCTTTTTTCAGTACCTGCCCGCTTGACGGCTTCTCGCTCCCGGTTTGACTGCACGCTCTTTAACCAAATTTCAAGTTCCCATTCGGCTATTGGCTTACCATCAGCCTTTTTTCGTGCAGCATTCACCCATTTTTGTACTTCGATTATATTGGTTGGTGGATTTAAATAATTTCTTTTTTTTAATCCCTGGGAGGGAAAAAGTCAATATATGCAATCCAATAAATAACTTGACATAAAAGCAATTTCCTGTTATCCTGTCCCTACCAAAAATGGGAAGAAGGGGCAGATATGAGAAAAACGAAACTGATGGTTACCCATCCTGAGGTTACGGATGAAACATTGAAC
>JAZDOO010000301.1:0-3048 GCA_043798555.1 Pseudomonadota bacterium
ATCTGTCTTTGCATTCTATTTGCTGGTGTGCTTCCTGTAGTCCTCGTCGGACTGCTTATATGAAACAGCCTAAGTCGCTGGAGAAGCCGACGGGAAAACGCTGGCGCGTTTCCTGCGTCTCAGCTCCACGTTAAACGCTAAAATGAAAAACACATAGAATGCCGACCTTCATAGCGTCAGTGACAGCCTCCATTGTGGCCCTTGTCTTCTCAAGATTACCCTTGCCATTCATCGGTTTATGGGTTCACGCATTCCTTGATCTCATTGCTTGGCTTGTTTCTTTCATCCTAATGAAAAGGTTTGTCACTAACATTCGACCATAATGCATAAGATAATTTTCTATAGGGAAGATAGAGGGTGATATCTTAAAAATTAAAAACTTAATATTTAAGATGCGACCCCCCATTCCCCTTCTCCTTTTGGAAGTCGATGTTCGGTAACATCGAATTATGAGTCAACGATCCTTTTTAATCACTCCTTGGGTAACATTTTATTTGAGTCAATTCGGGTGGTAGGCCGGACGGCTCTGAATCAAATTCTCGGTTCAGAGCAAGGAAAAAGTGAAAAGGAAAAAGGCAAAAGTGATACGACGGGCACGTTCGAGGAAGATGCGAGATTGACGGCGCTGTTCCTTTGGACGCTACAGTCCACCAATGGTGAAGGAAAAAGTGAAAAGGAAAAAGGCAAAAGTGAGGAGGTAGAAGAGGAGGAAGAAGAAATTGAGGATGACGAAGAGGATGCTGCCCCGAAGGTCAAGGCCAAGGGCTACAGCCTTATCTTCGACGTGGTGCGCCGGTTTGCCCAACCGTTAGGCATTGGTCTTCCTAAGTGGGAAGGGAGGATCATTGAGACTAAGAAAGGTGTGGTGAGGTTGTTGTCGGTTTCTGAGCGGTCGAGGCAACTTTTTGGCCAAAATGGGGCTAGGTCAGTTGACGAGAATGACTTCGCAGCTAAGGTGGCTTCTCGAGCGAGCTGGTTGCCGGGTTTTACACCCGCGGCAGCGCTCCCCCGTATCCGCAGCCGTGGGAAAAAGCGGCTCGTGGTGGCCGGGGAGGCAGAGTTGACAGCGCACGAGGGAATAACGACGCTCGACCGGGTTCATGCAGCAATGTTGCTACAGGCAAATGGGCGGGCCAACGCCCTCCGTGCCCTCCTGAAGGCCGAGCAAGAACGGGGGCAAGATTTTTTGCGACTTGCAAATGCTCTGTCTGCGTTATATCCTAAGGAGGGCGAGGAGAAGCGTCTTCTTGATGCTATGCTCTTAGCGGTGCCAAGGTAATTTTAAAATAACTGGGAGGTCTACTATGACTATTACTGACCGAATCGAGATCAATCCAAAGGTGATGTTAGGAAAACCCGTGATTCGAAGGACCAGGATTACAGTAGAGCTTATACTCCGTAAACTTAGTGAAGGGGCAAGCGAAAAAGAACTTTTGAAGGCCTATCCCAAGCTTACACGTGAGGACATCCATGCGGCTATCCGATACGCAGCGGATTCATTAGCTCATGAAGAGACAGTTATTTTGAGTTCATCTAAACGAGCAGCCAGGAATTAAGTTATGCGCTTTCTTGCAGATGAATGCTGCGATTATGCCGTAGTTCGGGCTCTTCGGGCAGC
This sequence comes from Pseudomonadota bacterium, assembly GCA_043798555.1. Lineage (GTDB taxonomy): Bacteria > Desulfobacterota > WTBG01 > JAGOGO01 > JAGOGO01 > JAZDOO01. The sequence continues at coordinate 1,619 of JAZDOO010000301.1, forward strand.
CGGTTATGATGTGCTTTCTGTTACGGATCTCAGTCCAAGGGCAAACGATTCCGAAATTATGAAACTTGCTCTTCAGGAGAAAAGACTTCTGTTGACGGAAGATAAGGATTTCGGCCGCTTAGTCTACGCCCAGGGTCAAAAAGTGCTTGGGGTGATTTTCTTACGATTTCCGCTTTCAGCACGGAAGCAAATTGCAAAAGATGTTTTAAAATTGGTGAAACAACAGGAAGATAAGTTAGGCGGGTGTTTCGTTACTGTCCAACCCGGCCAAATCCGTATCAGCCGTATGCCTGGAGGTTTAAAATGGAACCATGGTACAAAGTCGCAACGCCAAGAAAGGAAGTGAGGGAAGGGCGATCCTTTAATCCCGATGAATTTGCCATTGCCCTCGAACAGGTAGTTGCCGGAACCGCTCCCGAGGACTACAGGGACCCGGAGAAGTTCTTCTCCCGGACGTGCTTCACCCGTGCCCTTTGCGAGCACGCTGGTATGGTACTCGGCCGTCTGGCCGGAAAAACCGAGAATACTGCTCCGGTGCTTGCCTTGATCACCCAATTCGGTGGAGGAAAAACCCACACCCTTACCACCCTCTATCACCTGGTGCGGAGCCGGGGGAAGTTAAAGAGTACCGATGGGTTGAGTAAGCTGCTCAAAGAGGCTGGCCTTTCCGAGATTCCCGACGCGCACGTGGCGGTATTTGTAGGAAATGCGTGGGACCCTGCTTCGGGGTCGGAGACGCCCTGGATAGATATGGCCCGACAGTTGGCCGGAGAAGAAGGTGTGACTGCATTAGGGCCTGAGGCAAGGTTAAAAGTCCCCGGAACAAATAACCTACGGAGACTCATTGAAGTTGCAGGAGGCCGGGTTCTTATCCTGTGCGATGAGGTCCTTAACTTCCTGAGTCGTCATCGTGATCTGGCGGAACCGTTCCGGGATTTTCTGGGAAACCTGGTGCGAACGTTGACCGGAACCACAGGAAGTGCTGCGGTCGTGAGCTTACCCCAGAGTAAACCCGAGATGAGCGACTGGGATTTACGCTGGCAGGATATTATCACGAAAGAAATAAATCGGGTGGCGAAGAACCTGATTGCCAATGACGAAACCGAAATCAGTGAGGTGGTGCGGCGACGGCTTTTTGAAGATTTGGGAAATGAGCGAATTCGAAAGAACGTAGCCAAGAGTTATGCTGATTGGTGCTTTGAGCGTCGAGCTCAGTTGCCTTCTGAATGGACTGCCGTAGATACGACGACCACGGAGTCAAAAGCACGGGAGTTTCTGCAAACCCGATTCGAGGCATGTTACCCTTTCCATCCGGCAACGCTTTCGGTATTCCAGAGAAAATGGCAGACCCTTCCTCACTATCAGCAGACCCGTGGAACCCTTGCGATGCTGGCACAGTGGATATCCTTAGCCTTACGTGAAGGTTTTCA
>JAZDOO010000345.1:0-2843 GCA_043798555.1 Pseudomonadota bacterium
TAAGGTTATAATAAATTTTTCTTGATTTTTTTAACGTAAAGGAGGAATATATTAAACTTTTAATATATAAGAGGGCGTTAGAATGGCAAGAGTAACCGTTGAAGACTGTTTAAAACAGGTGGAAAACCGATTTGCTTTGATTCATGGAGCAGTCCAAAGAGCGATTCAGTTAAAAAAGGGGGCAACTCCATTGATAAATTCCCCCGGTGAAAAAAATACCGTAGTGGCATTAAGAGAAATCGCTCAAGGGCATGTGAAGATCATTGGTAGAAATTCCACCCATCCCTCTCCATAAAGAAGCCTTTACCTTTCCTCCATCTCTTCGATATTGGTACCCGATTAACGTCTTCTCAAACAAGGGATTATACTTATATTAAATTCACCACTCAGTATACCCGATAGATTTTTTGTTTATCCCGGGCGAATTGACTGAAAAAATTTAGTGCTTATCATTATAATAAAGCACTTAAACCACAAAACGTGATTGTTATTAATAGTTAAAAGCGATGTTAAAAATAAATGAAATAGAAAATGGTTACTCCTTTACTGAGGCCACGGAAGAAAGCGCAAAATTAGAATCTCCCCTTTCTATAATGGAAGAAGAAAAGGAATTTTTATTTTCTCATAAAGAGGCTTTCGGGGAAAGTATTCCTCTGTCGGAAAAAGAAGACCATGAAGAGCCGCTGGACCTCCTCGAAAAAGAAGAACGTGAAGCTGAGACTGATATTGTAAATCTCTATTTTAAGAATATGGGAAAATATAGTCTTATGAATCGGGAAAGGGAGCGGGCGCTCTATAAAAGAATTTCCCAAAGGAAGGTAGCCTTCGCTCGTATCCTATTCCAAATACCCATAGTACAAGAAGAGGTACTAAGATTAGAGAAAGAAATTGTCACTGGAAAATCCCACATTTTAAAATTTATCCATATATCCAGGGAAGAAAATGATTCGGACGTGGAGCAAATTAAACACCACTTTTTAGCAATAATTCGTAAGGTCCGAGAACTAAAAAACAAACAGAACTATGGTGAAGCCGGAACCAGAAAAAAAATTGCCGATTATCTTTCACGGGTGAAGTGGAGTACCGACGAGATTAAACGACTCACAGAAATTGTCCAACGGGCGAATGAGAAAAACATTCTGGCAGAAAATAACCTTAGACTGTGGGGAAGAGGACCGGAGGTTGAGCCTGAAAAGTTAAATGAAGTAATAGCTCAGGGAGAACAAAGTACTGGCCTTCCCAAGATCCAGTTATCTCGTTATGTAACGGGCATAACTCGTCTCAAGGTACGAAATCAAGTAGAAAAAGATGTACTCATCGAATCTAATTTGCGTCTGGTTATTAAATTAGCTCAACGGTACACGAACCGTGGGTTACATCTTCTGGATTTAATTCAGGAGGGTAACATAGGGCTCATCAAGGCGGTGGAAAGATTTGAGTATGAACGGGGGAATAAATTTAGCACGTATGCTTCTTGGTGGATCAAGCAATCAATAAATCGGGCTGTTGCTGATCAAAGTCGCACCGTGAGAATTCCTGTTCATCTCACCGAACTGCTCGAGCGATTTACAAAGGCCCGACGGTCTCTGTTCCAGTCATTGGAAAGGACACCTTTTTTGGATGAAATCGCCACGGAAATGAACCTTCCCCTTGCCAAAGTGATCACTACTCGGCTTCTTTCTATACTCGCTCTGCACCCAGTTTCGCTTGAAACTCCGATCGGTGACGATGAAGAGAGTACGGTAGGAGAATTTCTGTACAATAAGGATAAGATGGACTTGGTTCAGGAAATGAGTAAGAAAGAAGAATCAGAGGAGGTCAGAAAGGTTCTCTCTACCCTCACCCCGCGCGAAGAAAAAGTAATCCGGATGCGATTTGGAATTGACGAAGAAGCCGAATACACGTTAGAAGAGGTGGGAAAAAATTTTGGCCTCACCAGAGAACGAATTCGTCAAATCGAAAAAGAAGCGCTTAACAAACTGCGGCAACCTACCCAAAAAAAATTATTCAGCTGCCACACCGAACGTTAACGGAACCAAACCAGTATCCTATAAGTATGAATTTAATCCCCCAGCGTCCCTTCTGTTTTTTTATTTCCTGGTTGCTATTATTACCTCTGGCTGTCGCCCAAGAACAAGATCCTTTTGCCAAAGAGCGTCAACGTATGGTGAAAGAGGATCTTGCCGGGAGGGATATTACTGACCCCAAAATTCTTAAGGTTATGGAGAAAGTGCCACGCCATTTATTTGTGGAGAAGAAATTGTGGAGACACGCTTATGCGGATCATCCCCTCCCTATCGGCGAAGGACAAACCATTTCCCAGCCGTACATTGTGGCCCTTATGACTCAGGCCTTAGCAATAAAACCCGGGCAAAAAGTATTGGAAATTGGAACAGGTTCTGGATATCAGGCTGCGGTGCTGTCAGAATTGACTGACAAGGTTTACACCATTGAAATCCGAAAAGGCCTCGCTGACAAAGCCGCCAAGACCCTAAAAGGTCTGGGTTATACTTCCATTAAAGTGAAATACGGTGATGGTTATTTTGGCTGGGAAGAAAATGCTCCTTTTGATGCCATAATTATTACCTGTGCAGCCAATCACATTCCCCCTCCCTTATTAAATCAGCTTAACATAGGAGGAAAACTTATCATTCCTTTAGGAAGCACTACCTACTCTCAAACCCTCACCTTAATTACTAAAAAAGAGGACGGGGAGGAGGTCACCCATATCACCGGTGTTGCCTTTGTTCCTATGGTGGGTGAAACCCAAAACCGTTAAACAGAATCTAACCGGGCCTCTCCTTTTGAAATTTCCGTTTGCATTAACCCTGATCCTGAAGTAA
>JAZDOO010000337.1:0-7056 GCA_043798555.1 Pseudomonadota bacterium
GGGACGTGGTGGAGACCTGCCTTAAACTTGTCAGAGAGAAGGGATTTAGGTTTGAGTAGACAAAAAATATTCTATGGGAAAATTAACCCTACAACGTCACTTGTTAATTTCTATACAACACGTTGCGTTGCAGCTATCTAAATCAAACCATATGTTGTGTCAAAAATACTAAATGACGTAGTAGGGTTAAGCTGGGGTGGGAGGATTCGAACCTCCAAATGCGGGATCCAAAGTCCCGTGACTTACCGTTTGTCCACACCCCAACTTTAAAACGTCTCGGAAATTCTACAATTTACTGAAAATATTAGCCTTTTAAAAGCATCCGATTTTCTTAGTCACATGGAAAAATGGAATGATGGAATACTGGAATATTGGGTTTGGGAAATTTGGGAAAACGGTAAAATGTTAAAAATTTAAAACCCATCATTCCACCGTTCCATTATTCCGACATCCCAATTGTGAGCGAAGCCCCTAAGTTCTTTATAATTGATTTGAATGATTACGTCAATGCTTTTGCTACCCAAATTGTCCAGCCCCGATGGTGGTAATCTTTTAAAAGTTGTGATTCTGCTGCCTTGGCTTTTATTTCATCGAAAAATATCCCAAATACGGTTGGCCCGCTGCCGGTCATCGAGGAGCCCCACGCCCCTAAGCCTTCCAGGATTCTTCTTGTTTCATTAATTTCAGGAAGGAGGTGCGTAACCACATCCTGAAGATCATTACGCAGAATATTTTTCCCGGTGGTCACCAAATTGATTGTGCTTGCAAAATTAAAAGCCTCACCCCTCGGTTTTATAGTGCACTGACTATAGGCCCTGGCGGTCGAGACCGCTACCGGTGGACTAACTAACACGGTCCAAAAAGGAGGAGATACTGTGAGAGGAGCGAGTTTTTCTCCCTTTCCCGTTGCCAAAGCCGGGCTGGAAAGGGAAAAAAAAGGAACGTCGGAACCTATGGTAGCTCCCAGTCCAATTAAATCTGCCTGGGAGTAATTTAAATTATAGAGTTCGTTTATTCCTTTTAACACTGCAGCGGCATCACTACTTCCACCTCCCAAACCGGCAGCAATGGGAATATGCTTTTCTAAATGAAGATTAACTCCTCCCGAGAGGTTGGATTTTGCCATGAGGAGGGCGGCAGCCTTAAAAGCCAAGTTATTCATGTCTAAGGGAAGGCGGGTGGTATTTGAGGTTAGATGAATTCCGTTATTAGTTGGTGAGATGGCAACTTCATCGTACAACCCTACGGGACACAGGATAGACTTGATTTCATGATACCCATCTCCCCTCTTACCCAGCACTTCCAGGCGGAGATTAATCTTGGCTGGTGTCAGGTAGCGTTTTACCTTACTTTCTGCTGAGCTCATTTACATATTTCAACCTTAAGTCGGTAAGAAGGTTTTCAATGAGGTTTTCCTCTTCGTACGATAAATTTCCCTGCGTTTTATCTTTCAGCATTCCGATAATATCAATGGTTTGTTTAACCAAATCCAAATTCCGCTCTACTCTTTTGGTCTGGGGATTCTCGATCAAGCCTAAGTGGAGAAGGGCACTTGAACTTAGGGAAAAAATGAAAGTAGAAAAGTCAATTTCCGGTAAAGGAACGTGTCGTTCCTCATCGGCATTAACTTTTTTCTCCTCCCGGGGAAGAGTTTCTTTATCTGGGGAAGCGTCGAAAGGTTTCTGCTTTTTTTCAGCAATAGGCTCCCCATCTGTCCTTGCAGTACCTGAATCGTCAACTATGAAACGTCGTTTATCAGTCACGGTAAAGGTTTCCGGATTTTTCTCTTCCTCCATTGTGAACTCCTTTTCGTTACAGTTAGAGGTTAGCATTCTAAAAAGGCACACATAAAAAAGAAAAAGTGGGATACGAGGTGTGGGAATCAGCTATCCTTAATAAATGAAGGAATTGTCGCACCCTGATGGATAGCTAAGGTTTCCTCATCAGCCTCAATATAAAAATTGTCCCCTTCTTTCCACCGTAAGGTGATGGGAATCTTTACCAGCTCATCTATTTTTCTTTTTAAGAACCGCGCTCCATATTTTATACTATACCCTTCCCGGGCCAGGTATTCGGCTGCCGATCCAGAATAGTGTAAACATTTCCCGTGGGTATGAAGTCGTTGGTGAATATCTTCTAAATACATTTTAGTAATGGTTTCTACATCTTCAAAGGTGAGCGGAGAAAATACTACGATATCGTCAATGCGATTTAAAAATTCGGGAGAAAATGACCTTTCTACTTCCTTAATAATCGCTTGGTTGACCGATTTTACCCCTTCAGGATCATTGAGGAATCCCAGGGGCTGGGTATACCGTTTGAATTCGTCGGAGCCTAAGTTAGAGGTCATGATGATAATGGCATCGCTAAAGTACACCCTTTTTCCTCTCCCGTCAGTAAGGAATCCCTCGTCAAAAACCTGGAGAAAGAGATTGAGTACAAAAGGACTTGCCTTTTCCATTTCGTCAATGAGCAGCACGGTATAAGGATTGTCTCTGATTTGATTGGTTAAAATTCCTCCCCGTTCTGAGCCCACGATACCCCGAGGCATTCCGATTAACTTATCCACCGAGATCGTGGAGTCCTTATACTCGGACATGTCTAACCGTACAATTTTCTTTTCGTCCCCAAAAAGAAACTCAGCCAGAACTTTGGCTAATTCAGTTTTTCCTACTCCGGTGGGTCCTAAAAAAAGTGATACTCCATCCGGACGTTCAAAATCTTCTTTTAAAGGACCTTTATTGAGACGGATCCGTCGCGCCAGCGTAGTGATTGCCTCTTTCTGCCCTACCACCCTTTTTGCCAGCGCTTCCTCCATGTTCTTCAGACGTTCGGCCGGGTCTCTACCGATCATGTCCTTAGGAATAGTGGTTTCCTGGGCGATAACATCAATCACTGTTGCCGGAGTAACCTCCCGATGAGGATCGTGAATTTCTGCTTTTACACAGGCAGTATCCAGCCATCTTATTGCCTTATCCGGTAAACGGAGCTGATGCAGGTACCGGGGTGCCATGGTAAGCGCACAGTCAATCGCTTCGTCCAATACTTCTACGCCATAGGTCATTTCTAATCGGGTCCTGATCCCGTTCAGGATGATCCGGGTTTCTTTGAGAGAAGGTTCTCTTACCTGGACAATCCGGAAACGCCTATCCAGGGCCTCATCTTCCTGGATATACGTTTTATATTCAGCCGCCGTAGTCGCACCAATGATTTGCACTTCACCCCGGGAGAGGCTTGATTTAAAAACATTTGCCGCATCACTGGTAACGCCTAAAGCTAACCCGGCTCCAATAATAGTATGGGCTTCGTCAATAAAGATAATAATATTTTTTCGGTTTTTTACTTCATTGATTATTTTTTCAAGGCGGTCCTCGAACATTCCCCGAAAAACCGTTCCGGCTACCAAGGTGTTCATCTGGAGATTTACAATTTGATACCCCCGCAAGCGTTTTGGCACTGATTCGGACTCTAATTCCAATCTTCTGGCTAATCCTTCTACCACGGCGGTTTTACCAACTCCTGGCTCTCCTATGATCATGACCGAATTGGAGCGGTCTTGATGACAAAGAATCTCAATAATCTGGTCAATTTCGTTATTCCGGCCAATAATCAAGGGAAGCTTTCCAAATCTGGCTAATTTGTTCAAATTGACCCCAAAGTATTTGAGGTGCAAGGGGAGTTCAAATCTTTTTCTATACGCTTCCCTCTCTTCAGCGTAACCTCTGGATTTATATTCAATTGTTTGAACCATCTTATCAGGATTAATCCCCAGGTTTTTAAAAATTCTAACGGGGAATCCATCACTTTCCTGAAAAATGGCTCTAAACAGGTCTATTGGTTCTATATTTTTCCTTCCCATTTGCTGGGCTTCTTCCCATGCCCGGCGGAAGATCGTCTTCGTTGCCAGGGGAATTTTTATATTGACGCCCATTGCGGGTTGGGAAAGACTCAAATGCTCTTTTAAAAAATCAATAATATGTTTCGGGTCTAAGTGTAGCTCCGATAACACCGCGTTAAAAAAGGTGGTCTCTACCTGGGCAAAGGCGAGAAAAATGTGTTCCACACCCAAATAATAGTGGTTTCGCTTTTTTGATTCCTCTATGGCAACGTTTATGACCTGAGAGGCCTTTTCAGAAAGAAAGTCACGATAATTTTTTAGATCAATCATACCGTTTGTACTTGCTCTGGATGACGAGGGTAAAAAAAACTGGAAGAGACAATTAACTACCGGCGCTCACTAATGATTTGTCGTTGGTTCTTCCAGTTTATGCATTTTCTTCCAGGCGTAGTGGATTCTTTGGATGACCGTAATATGGGTGAAAATTGCTAAAATCCAAAGAACAATGGTCATGACGTTGAAAATGCTCCCGATCGCCAGGAAAATTGTTCTTTCAGCCCGTTCCATAATTCCGATATCGCAGCGTTCGAGAAAAATTTCCGCTTTTGCGCGGGAATAGGGGATTAAGATGCAGCCCATGAGCACAATGCAGGCAAGAAAAACGTATCCCAGTTTGTTTTTCATGGCATAAAACCAGATAATTCCAATGAGGAGCACGATATCGGAATAACGGTCAATCACTGAATCCAAAAAACCACCAAACTTGGTTGCTTTTTTGAATGTCCTGGCAACAGCACCATCCAGGACATCGAAAAAACCAGCAATGATTATCAAACACCCTCCCCAGACCCAATATCCCATCCCCAAGCAAACCGCTGCGGCCACATTGATAACGAGGCCCATGATCGTCAAAAAATTAGGTTGAATATCTTTCCCAAAAATAACGAGGGCTATTCGGGAAAGGGTGTTATCCAATCGGTGGCCCAGTTTCTCACTGATCATTGTTGTTATGCAAAAAAAAAGAGGAAATTATCACACCGGTTCTTGCTCAGCTTTGTTTATAATTTTATCCTATTTCATTAATAACTCAAGCATTTATTCTCTTAAAAAACCGCATCACGTCTCTACTATATAAAAGCGAGGCGATTTTTCATTCTGAATGGAGTACGTTTTGCTGCTTTTGCCCGATGGCCAAAAAAAAGCTGCCAATCACCATTATGGTAAGCAATTGGCAGCGTACTACGGATCCGGGTGATTACTTATTTCGATTCTTCAAATTCCGCATCAACCACATCTTCCTCGGCTCCGGAAGCCTGGCTTGCACTGGAAGCAGCTTCCCCTTGCGCCTGTTGCCGTTGCTGTTGTGCTGCTTGATACATAACTTCCGCTAACCGGTGGGAAGCCTTATTGAGTTCTTCCATCCTTTTCTTTATAGTATCTACGTCTCCGGTATTAATTGCATCTTTGGTAGCCTGAATCGCGTTTTCGATGGTTTTAACATCGGCTTCAGGAATTTTATCCCGGTTTTCATTAAGGATTTTCTCAGTGTTATACACCAGCGAATCCGCCTGGTTTCGAATTTCTATTTCTTGACGCCGTTTCTTGTCTTCTTCAGCGTGCTGTTCCGCCTCATTTACCATTTTATTGATCTCATCTTTGTCGAGGCCGCTGGATGCAGTAATGGTAATTTTTTGTTCTTTTAAGGTTCCCAGGTCTTTGGCCGATACATTAACGATTCCATTGGCATCAATATCAAACGTAACCTCAATTTGCGGGATTCCTCGCGGGGCGGATGGGATTCCCATCAGATGAAATTTGCCCAGGGTGCGATTGTCCCGCGCCATTTCTCTTTCTCCCTGGAGTACATGGATTTCAACGCTGGTCTGATTATCAGCCGCAGTGGTAAAAATTTCGCTCTTTCTGGTGGGAATAGTAGTATTTCGTTCAATTAGCTTTGTAGTTACTCCACCAAGTGTTTCGATACCAAGGGAAAGGGGGGTAACATCAAGTAAGAGGACGTCCTTTACTTCGCCGCTTAAAACCCCCGCCTGAACGGCAGCCCCTAAGGCAACAACCTCATCAGGATTCACCCCTTTGTGAGGATCTCTTTGGAAAAGCGTTTTTACTAATTCTTGCACCTTAGGAATTCGGGTTGAACCTCCCACCAGGACTGCTTCATTAATATTAGCTGGTTTTAAACTAGCATCGGACAAGGCCTGCTTGCAGGGACCAGCCGATTTTTCAATAATATCATCCACCATCTGTTCGAATTTAGCTCGGGTTAATTTCATAGCCAGGTGCTTGGGGCCCGAGGCATCAGCAGTAATGAAGGGGAGATTTATTTCCGTCTCCATAGTGGAGGAAAGTTCCATCTTTGCCTTTTCTGCTGCTTCTTTCAAGCGCTGAAGGGCCATCCGGTCTTTACTTAAGTCAATTCCCTGATCTTTCTTGAACTCAGCAACCAACCAGTCAATAATTCGTTGATCTAAATTATCTCCCCCAAGATGGGTATTCCCGTTGGTGGCCTTGACTTCCACTACATTTTCACCCACTTCGAGGATTGAAATATCAAACGTTCCTCCCCCAAAGTCGTAGACGGCAATGGTTTCGTCTGCTTTCTTATCAAGGCCATAAGCAAGTGAGGCGGCAGTGGGCTCATTAATGATTCTCAACACATTTAACCCGGCAATTTTCCCCGCATCTTTAGTAGCCTGACGCTGGCTATCATTGAAATAGGCAGGGACAGTGATGACTGCATCAGTTATTTTCTCGCCTAAATAGGCCTCAGCGGCTTGCTTCAACTTCCGAAGGATCATGGCGGAAATTTCCGGGGGGGAATACTCCTTTCCCATTACTTCAACCCTTGCGTCTCCATTAGAAGCTCTTATGACTTTATAGGGGACCATCTTTATCTCTTCCGTGACTTCATCATGTTTTCGGCCCATGAATCGTTTAATGGAATAGACGGTGTTTTCCGGGTTAGTGATTGCCTGTCTTTTGGCAGGCTGGCCAACCAAAATTTGTCCATCTTTGGTAAATGCCACTACCGAAGGGGTTAACCGGTTTCCCTCTTCATTAACGATAATTTTAGGCTCTCCTCCTTCCATGATCGCTACCACTGAATTGGTTGTCCCTAAGTCTATGCCTATTGCTTTTGCCATGTTTTAATTACCTCCTCTAACTAAAATTCCTGGTCATTTACTCATGCACGTGACGAT
>JAZDOO010000365.1:0-2740 GCA_043798555.1 Pseudomonadota bacterium
GGGCTACCCAGGGGCCTGTGTCCATCAGGACAAGCATTAAGAACCTCTTCTCATTTTTTTGATCAAATAGTGGCGATGGCGCTGTCCCAGATCCTTGATTCCGCTTTCTGCCACACCGAGCATACTTTTTACCTTCTCAAAGGGAGATTGATCAATACCTTCGCTATTTTCATCGAAGAATCGTTGAAGTGCCAGGCGGACAACATCCGATCTTTTTAGCCCCATCTTTTTTGACAATACATTAAGCTTTTTGGTATACTGATCAGGCATTCTAACAGTCAGCTGCATGCTAACACCTCCTCATCGAACTGATTGCATTGTAATCTTTTAGATTGCGTTTGTCAAACGAACCCATATTTTACTTTGCGATTCAGACACTATTGAGGTCCGTAGTCGGGCGCGAGGCCGGTTTAGGGTTGGAGGGTGTTCAACAGAAAACATAGGGGTCAACAATCAACAAAAAAATAAAGGAGCAGGGATAAAAGGAAAAGGGGGCAAGGAACAAGGTCAAAGGTAGGAGGCAATAGATAAAGTGATAAGTGTCAAGTGTTGAGTGTTAAGTTTAAGAGTAACGCAGTGCTGCTATTAAAAAGGCAATGGACTAAGGGAAAGGGGACAAAGGGTAAAGGGTGGAGGGAAAAGACATGAGAGATTGGAATAAAGGAATAATGGAAGATTGGAATAGTGGAATGATGGAATGGTGGAAAAAACTTGTTAAAAAGTTACGGGTTTCGGGTTAAAAGTGAATAACACAAAGTTGGAATATCAGGGAAGAGCAGGGAAACACATAAGTCGTGAGCCACAGGGCGCAAGGCAAAGATATACCGCGGGCCATGCAGTTAATAGCTGGAAGAACAGGGCAGGAATATAAATGAAGAAGCGAAACGGTGCTTTTTGGGAAGATCGTTACCATGCGACCGCTGTAGAGGTCACAGTTGAAACAACCTGAATCTTCAAGGCCGATTCACATTTCGCGAGGATTCCAATGACTTCCATTTCTCTATAGTCCTCCCACACCGAAAACTCGTCACTCGAAATAACTCACTATCCTGAGGCAGAGATGAAAATATTAGCGACTGGAGGTGCTGGCTATATTGGCAGTCATACGTGTGTAGAGCTGCTTCAAGCCGGTTATGACGTGGTGGTGGTGGACAATCTCAGCAACAGTAAGGTGGAATCGTTGGAGCGGGTGAAACGGATCAGTGGACGTTCCCTTTCTTTCTACTGTATGGATATGTTGGACAAACCGGGGCTTACTTCGGTGTTTCGCAGTCATCGCATCGACGCGGTCATTCATTTTGCTGGGTTGAAAGCCGTTGGCGAATCTACCCGAATCCCCTTGCGCTATTATCAGAACAATATCACCGGGACATTGACCCTTTGCGAAGTCATGAAAGAATTTGGCGTTCAGACGATCGTGTTTAGTTCTTCGGCTACAGTTTATGGTAATCCGCAAAAGGTTCCCATCACCGAAGATTTTCCTTTATCACCTACGAATCCATATGGACGAACCAAGCTCATGATAGAGGAAATTCTGCGTGATTTGCGCGTCTCCGATTCCAGCTGGCAAATCGCGCTTCTCCGTTACTTCAACCCGGTTGGTGCCCACGAGAGCGGAGAGATTGGGGAAGACCCTGACGGCATTCCAAACAATCTTTTCCCATACATCTCCCAGGTGGCCATCGGAAAGCTGAAAGAGCTTTCGGTTTTCGGAAACGATTATCCAACCCCGGACGGGACGGGAGTGCGTGATTACATTCACGTGGTGGATTTGAGCCGCGGTCATCTGAAGGCACTTGAAGAATTGGGAACCAAACCGGGGCTGACCACATATAATCTGGGAACGGGCCGGGGTTATAGTGTTCTGGAAGTGATCGCAGCGTTCAGCAAGGCCTGTGGCAAACCTATTTCCTATAAAATCGTCGGTCGCCGTCCAGGCGATGTAGCCTTTTGTTTTGCCGACCCTTCACTGGCGCACCGAAACCTCGACTGGCAGGCAGCCAGAGACTTGGAGGAGATGTGCGCCGACACTTGGCGATGGCAAGTCGCCAATCCCAACGGTTATTTGTGGAGAGGATGGGGTACGTAGTTCAAAATATTCAAAATCCGACTAATCCAAGTTGATCTGAAGTAAACGATTTCAATCCCCAAAACAGAAAATGAGGGAATATCACTCAAACTTTACAAAAACCTCCCAATCTCCTTTATCGTTAACTCATTTTTTGAGTCAACTTTCCCTCTCCCCCAATTCAAGAGTTTCCTGAGGTCGGACCAAGACAATTCATGTGGTGGCGCTGGTGCGCTGGGGTCAGACAAGCTAAGTATTTGATTTTATGAGCCAACATTCAAAAAAGAGGCCGATTTGGGGCTTGAAATGGCTTTTTTAGGGGTTAAATTAGCCTGATAAGGAATGACTTAAGTATGGCCAGAGCCAAAAGGTATTATATCCCAGGTCGTGCAGGGAAACACATAAGTCGTGAGCCACAAGACGCAAGGCGAGGTCATACCGCAGACCATGCAGTTATTAGCTTTTGCAAACCTTTTAACCCGTAACTTGTAACCTGAAACGATTCCTTTCACATTCAGCCTTTAACTTTTTATCTTAAAACATATGTCTATTTATTCCATTCTATTATTTATTGCGGCTCTTTTTTGCGGAGGTCTGGCCGTTTTTATCCTTTTTAAGGACAGACGATCTTTTGTCTACGGGACCTTTGCCATCGGGATGATTACCTTAGCG
>JAZDOO010000370.1:0-10721 GCA_043798555.1 Pseudomonadota bacterium
GAAATAAACGACCTTTTGCAGCAGATTCAAAAAGCATCTAACCCTTAAACTCTTAAACCTTGAACACTTGAACCGTTTTTATATCTTCCTCCCTCATGAAAACAAGAAATGGAAAGCCAGAGAGTAAATAACCGAAATGCCTACTCCAGGCGGATATTAACAAGTCCCTCGAACCTTTTCCCGAATTCCGGGAGGAGCTTTTCGATAAGCTTTACACCTTTTTTAGCCGCTATGCCCGCGAAAGCGAGAACCCAGTTGTTTTACCCTTTGAATTCCAAATTCTTACAGAAGACTCAAGAAGAATGTTCAGAGGTTGAACCAGGGGATAAGAATGGCTGAATTTAGATTGAAGATTCCAGATTGGCCTAAAGATGAAAGGCCGAGGGAAAGGGCCATAAAGCGAGGCATAGGGACACTGAGTGATGCTGAACTCCTTGGAATACTTATTGCCAAAGGCACAAAAGAAAAAACAGCTATTGATGTGGCAAGAGAACTTATATTCAAATATGGTAGCCTGAAGGGTCTTTTATCTAGATCCTTAGCAGAGTATTCAACCGTGAAAGGCGTAGGCGATGCGAAAGCTGTAATAATTGGCGCAGCCTTTGAAATTTCGCGAAGAACTCAATCCCTTTCCTGAGATAAGGCTCCGAATGATGTGGTGTTCGATACTCTCGGCCTTACCCAGGCAGAGCGGGATGAGGTTTATTAGGCAGTGTGTGAATTGGTGAAGAACCGATTAGAAAAGGCAAGGAGTGTATGAAGTTAATTTTATTGAGGTTTTAACAAATGGATTTTGTAACTGCCTGGAGGTCCAGGTTAGCAGAGGATGAAAAAAGGAGGCTAAGGCTTTTGGAAAAAGCCAGAGAGGCGGCTAAAAAGGCAGCAAGGGTCTTGGCTGAAGAATTCGGAGCTGAACGAGTTTATCTCATCGGGTCGCTTTTAAGTGAAGATGATTTTACAGAATATTCTGATGTTGACATAGCGGTAAGCGGCCTGAAGACCGAAGATTATTTTAGGGCATTAAGTCTCACCTGGGGACTATTTCCAAAGGGGATTACACTCGATCTTATCCCAACAGAAGATGCGGACGAATATGTAAAGTCAAGAATTCTTACCGAGGGAGTGCTTCTCTATGACAAAAAACAATCTGCGGGTTTTTGAGAAAGAAATTGAGAAAGAATTAAAAGACTTAGACCGACTGGATACTGAGATGACTGAAGTATTGAGTCATCTCAACCCCTCATTTCTTGAAACCAGGGCCGCTGGTAGTATCCTCCATGATTTTTATTCAGGGATAGAGAAGATTTTTAAGCGCATTGCATTCAGGATTGATAGGGATGTGCCTTCAGGTGAGGACTGGCATACCGATCTTCTGATGAGGATGTCTATCTCCCTTGAGGATATTAGACCAAAAGTTATAAGTGAAAGCTTGCAGGAAAGACTTTCTGATTACTTAAGGTTTCGCCATCTGTTCAGAAACATCTACGGTTTTGAGCTTAAGTGGGTAAGATGTGAGACCCTCGGGTTGATGCTCAGTGAGACCTTAAGTATATTCAAAGCAGAGATAAATGAATTCTTAAAATTTATTGACTCTCTTAGAAAAGAGTTATAAAAGTTACTACTCTCAGTAACTAATCTCCTCCCATCCACCAAAGCTCCTGATGATGTGGTGTTTGATTGTCTTGTCTCACCCAAGAAGAACGGGATGAGATGTAATGGGCAGTCTATAGATGCTAAAATTTTTCCTTGAACAGGCAATGCTATGACTGGAGAGTTATTATTAGAAATTGGGACTGAAGAGATACCGGCGGGATTCATATCACCTGCTCTGGAGGGAATGAAGAAACTCCTTAATGCTGAACTGGATGAATATAGGATCCGGGCTGATACTATCATTACTATGGGAACGCCCCGCCGTTTAGTCTTATGTGCCCAAGGCGTAGAGGAAAGGCAGAAAGATACGGTTATGGAAATCATGGGGCCTCCGGAAAAGGTGGCCTTTGATCAAGATGGTAATCCCACTAAGGCGGCTGAAGGGTTTGCCTTACGGAACGGCGTGTCCCTCTCCGACTTAAAAATAGTGGTTACTAAGAGGGGGAACTATGTGCAGGTGACCAAAAAAATCGAGGGGAAGGAGACCGTTTCGCTTTTACCCGAAATACTACAAAAGGTTATTTTTGCCGTCCCTTTCCCTAAGTCTATGCGCTGGGCTGATGGAGAAGTGCGATTTGCCCGGCCCATCAAATGGATTCTTACCATTTTCAACGGCGAAATAGTTCCCTTTAGTATTGAAGACATTAAAAGTTCAAATGAATCCTGGGGACATCGCTTTTTAAGCAACAAGTCTTTTATTGTTCATGATCTCAAATCCTACCTGCAGCAGACCGAAGCTCATTTTGTTATCCCGAAAATCGAGAACCGGAAAACGATCATCCAGCAGGATGCCCGGAAGTTGGCCGGGGAAATTGGAGGAAAGGTGCTTGAAGACCATGAACTCCTGGACACGGTGGCAAATCTGGTAGAATATCCGGTAACGCTCCGGGGTGGTTTCTCCTCCGAATTTCTGACCCTCCCCCGGGACGTCCTCATCTGCTCCATGAAAGAGCACCAGAAATATTTTGCTGTGGTAGATGCCAATGAAAATCTTCTCCCTTATTTCATTGTGGTTTCAAATAATCGAGTACAAGATTCAACCCTTGTGATTAAAGGAAACGAACGCGTTCTTTCCGCGCGTCTCACCGACGCCCGCTTCTTCTTTGAGGAAGACCGGAAGATAACCCTTTCTCAACGGGTGCCGGAATTACATAAGGTGGTTTATCAAGCCACCCTCGGTTCCATGTACGATAAGGTCTCCCGCCTTAGGGAACTCGGACACTATCTCGCCCAAAGGCTGAATGGAGAACTCCTTGAAAAAATCGAGCGCGCTGCCCACTTATGCAAGGCAGACCTTCTGACCGAAATGGTGGGCGAGTTTCCCATGCTTCAGGGTATCATGGGTCGAGAATATGCGCTTTTAGACGGGGAAAGTCCTGAGGTGGCTGAGGCTATTTATGAGCACTATCTCCCTACCTCGGGGAAAGGGAAGCTTCCAGCAACAGTTATTGGCTCCCTTTTGAGCCTTGCCGACAAGGTGGATAACCTCGTGGGGTGCTTTGGAATCGGACTCATCCCCACGGGAACCGCTGACCCCCATGCTCTAAGAAGGCAAGCGCTGGGAATGATCAATATTATCCTGGAAAAAGCTTTCCCCGTAGACCTACCTGGCCTTATCGGGCGAAGCTTGGAACTTTTCGGCGCCAGACTAACCCGCAGTCCGGATCACGCAGGGAAAGAAGTCTTGGAATTCATCCGGATCCGTTTTCACCATCAATTGACTGCCCAAAGGTATGATTATGATGTGGTGGAAGCGATTACCACCACCCGCTTTGCAAATCTGGTAGATGTATTTGACCGGATCAGGGCTTTACAAACAGAGAAGGCTCGTCCGGAGTTTAAACCCCTTGCCATTACCTTCAAACGGGTAGCAAACATCGTGGCCTCGCATACCTTTAACCACGTTGATCCTGCATTATTGATGGAAAAAGCAGAAAAAAATTTTTATGATAGCTATCGGAGTGTGGAAGGTAAAGTTCACCAGTTCATAAAGGTAAGTGACTATCCGGCGGCGTTAGCTCAATTGGCGATGCTTAAGCCATCGGTAGACACGTTCTTTGACGAAACTCTGGTAATGTGCGAAGATAAAATTTTAAAGGAAAACCGGCTTGGTTTGTTGAATAAGGTTTCGGCACTCTTCCAATCGGTGGCTGACTTTGCTAAGATTGTAACAGAAGGATAAAGTGTTCAATACAAAATGATCAATGTAAAATGATAAATTATCATTGAAATAGTAAAAGGAGGACGTTTATGGCTAAGAAAAATTATGTTTATTTTTTTGGTGAAGGGAAGGCGGAAGGTAATGCCAGCATGAAAAACCTTCTGGGAGGCAAAGGCGCCAATTTGGCCGAAATGACAAACCTGAAAATACCAGTTCCCGCTGGGTTTACGATTACTACCGAAGTCTGTACTGTCTACTACAAAAACAACAAGAAGTATCCTCCCGAGCTCAAAGAAGAGGTTGAGAAGGCTTTAAAAAAGGTTGAAAAGGTGATGGGATCAAAATTTGGAGATCCCAAAAATCCGCTTCTGGTTTCGGTCCGTTCCGGTGCGCGTAAGTCCATGCCGGGAATGATGGAAACCGTTCTCAACGTTGGGCTTACCAGTAAAACCATACCCGGGCTCATTGCCAAAACCAATAACGAACGCTTTGTTTACGATGCCTACCGGCGGCTGATTATGATGTATGCGGATGTGGTGATGGAAAAGGCGGCTGGACGTGAACCAGAAGAGGGTAGGGCAATTCGTTTGCAGTTAGAACATGCAATGGAGAAAATGAAAAAAGAGCGAAAGGTAACCCAGGACACTGAGTTAACTGTTGATGATTTAAAGGAGCTCTGTGGGACCTTCAAAACCAGGGTAAAGGAAGTCCTGGGGAAACCCTTTCCTGATGATGCCAAAGAACAGCTCTGGGGAGGGATAGGGGCTGTCTTTCAATCTTGGAATGGAAGGCGGGCGATAAGTTACCGGAGGATTGAAGGAATCCCCGATGAGTGGGGAACTGCGGTGAATGTCCAGTCTATGGTCTTTGGCAATACGGGAGAAAATTCCGCTACTGGCGTAGGTTTTACCCGCAATCCCGCTACCGGAGAAAATAAATTTTACGGAGAATGGCTTCCCAATGCCCAGGGAGAGGATGTGGTAGCCGGGATAAGAACTCCTCTTCCCATTAATAAAGCGGGGAAGACCAAAGCAACACAGCATTTCCCCTCCCTCGAAGAGGCAATGTCCAAAGCTTACAAAGAGCTGGACCGTATTCGCACAAAACTGGAGAAACATTACCGGGATATGCAGGATATTGAGTTTACGATTGAGGATGGGAAACTCTGGATGCTTCAAACCCGGGTGGGCAAGCGAAATGGCTTTGCTGCGATTCAGATGGCGGTAGATATGGGTAAACAAGGCCTCATTTCCAAAAAGGAAGCCCTCCTGCGGGTTAACCCTCAACAACTCGATGAATTACTCCATCCTATGCTCGATCCCAAGGCGGAAGCTCAGCAGCGGGTGCTCGCCAAAGGACTTCCTGCTGGCCCTGGGGGTGCAATGGGCAAAATCGTGTTCACCGCTGATGATGCAGAAGGGTGGGCCACGAGGGGAGAAAAAGTCGTTCTGGTCCGTAATGAAACTTCGCCCGAGGATGTTCACGGAATGCATGCCGCGGAAGCAATATTAACCGCCAAAGGCGGAATGACCAGCCATGCTGCCTTGGTTGCCCGGGGTTGGGGCAAATGCTGCATTGTGGGGTGCGGGGATCTGGAGATCAGCGCAGAAAAAAAGACGGTCTCAGTTGGTGGCATAACCTTAAACGAAGGTGATTGGATAACCCTTAACGGAACCAAGGGAAATGTGTATCAAGGGACACTTCCCCTCCTTCCTGCTGACCCGGAAAAAAACAAAGCTTACAAGCAATTGATGCAATGGGCAGATGAAGTGCGAAAATTAGGTGTTCGTACCAATGCGGATACCCCCAGAGATGCTGCCTTAGCCCGATCCTTTGGAGCTGAGGGGATCGGTCTTTGCCGAACCGAGCACATGTTTTTTGACCCGGAAAGAATCCTGGCCATGCGGGAGATGATCGTGGCTGAGGATGAAGAAGATCGTCGGAAAGCGGTCATGAAACTTCTCCCCTATCAAAAGAAGGACTTTACGGAAATCCTTGAAGCCATGAAGGGGCTTCCGGTCACTATCCGCCTCTTAGATCCTCCCCTCCATGAATTTGTTAACCTCGATGAAAAACAGAGCGCTGAACTTGCTGAGCAACTGGGGATATCTCGGGAGACACTGGAAGCCCGGATTAGTCAGCTCCATGAGCTTAATCCCATGCTGGGACACCGGGGATGCCGTCTGGGCATAACCTATCCGGAAATCTCGGAAATGCAGGCTCGGGCGATATTTGAGGCTGCGGCTGAATTGACCAAAAAAAGGATTAAAGTCTTCCCTGAGGTTATGATTCCGTTAGTAGGTTCAGTGAATGAGCTCACTCATCAACGAGAGATCGTGGAAAGAATAGCACAGGCAGTGCAAAAGGAGATGAGGGTAAAGTTCCCCTATCTGATTGGAACCATGATCGAAATCCCGCGGGCTTGCGTGGTAGCTGATAAAATCGCTGAAAAGGCCGAATTCTTCTCCTTCGGAACCAATGACTTGACCCAAACAACGTTCGGCTTTTCCCGAGATGATGTCGGCTGCTTTTTGCCAAGCTATTTAAAAAATAACATTATTGAGCAGGACCCCTTTCAAATCCTGGACCAGGAAGGAGTGGGCGAATTAGTGGCCATGGCGGTGAAAAAGGGGCGTTCAACCCGAAAAGACCTGAAGATTGGAATTTGCGGTGAGCACGGAGGAGAGCCTTCTTCCATTGAGTTTTGCCACCGGGCCGGGCTGAACTATGTAAGCTGTTCTCCCTACCGAGTCCCCATTGCCCGGCTGGCCGCAGCCCAGGCTGCAATAAAAGAGAAATGAAGCCAAAAACCCTGAACGAGCTCAAGCAGTCAAGTTGCGCTGGCCCTCAATAATTTAATCCGGAGAAAGTTTCCCCGGGATCACCTGGAGATCATCGGATTTTCCACCTCCGCCCGGAAAATGCTGCCTGAAGAACTTCCTTACCTCCTCTGGGATGCCGATCAGCCCTACACCAATATCCAGGATGGTTTGAGATTCAGCCGGAGAATCCTTCAACGCCAGGGGTATCACAACAAACAAATTATTCTCATTACTGATGGTGAACCTACTGCGCATTCCGAAGGAAGTAAACTTTATTTTCAGTTCCCCCCCCACCCGAAGACCATCGAATATACTTTGGAAGAAGTAAAACAATGCACCCGGGAGGGTATCCTGATTCATACCTTCATGTTAGCGAAGAGTAATCCCCTGACCAATTTTGTGGAAGAGGTGACTAAAATTAACCAGGGAAAAGCCTACTTCACTGACTCCGGTAATTTGGGGGAATATATCATTCTAAACTACCTTATCAGAAAAAGGTGAAAAATTCCTGGTAATAGTAAAGACCATAGCGGGTCCAAATTTTCATACGCCTTCGGCGTACACATAATTCTTGATTTATTTCGACAAATCCATCCTTACCTCTCCGCCTCAGGCGGACTAAAGGGAGGAACTATCTTTTCCCTCTTTCGTAAAGGGGGATTGAAAGGGGTTTTCTCTAATGCTAAGAACTCAGGCGGAGAGGCCATATTTTTTCCTTTTCTGCTCGTACATCATGGTATCTGCCGGTGTTAGCAGTTCATCAATCGTACACGGAGAATAGGGATCAAACCGAGCGGTGCCGATACTGAGCGAGAGCCTATAGGGTGAGGTTCCCTTAACGTTATAAGCCTCCACATTTTCCTGTAAATGGTTTATAAATACTTCGGCATTAACCTCCCGGGTTTCAATTGCCAGAACCACAAATTCATCTCCCCCAATCCGGGCAATGATGTCAGAGTCGCGAAACGTCTTTTTGAAAATCTTAGCAGTTTCACTCAACGCCCGGTCACCTTCCGGGTGGCCCAGGGTGTCGTTAATCCACTTTAATTTATCCAGGTCAGCGTAAAGCAGCACCATTTCCCGCCTGGCCCGGCTGGCAATTTTCAATTGCTGCTCAGCTAAGGTAAAAAAACCCCGCCGGTTAAAAAGACCGGTAAGCTCATCAGTAATTGACAACGAATGGAGCCGTTCTTCCATGTGCTTGCGCTCGGTGATGTCCTTGGCAATGATGACAATTCCCCCGGTTTTCACATCCTTACCCGTCATCAGCGATCCGGAAATGAGCATGGTAGCTAATCTTCCGTCTTTACTTCTGCACGTCACCTCATAATCTTTGAGTTCACCCTCTTCTCTGATTTTATTTACTATATCCTCAGCCATTTCCGGGTCCGCAAGGGTTATGCTCACCTGCTTTCCAATAAGTTCTTCCTGCCGGTATCCGGAAAGGGTTAACGCAACCTCATTTACGGTACGAATGGTTCCATCCAAGTTTAACACTAATAACGCATCAGCAACATTAGCAATGATGCTCTCAACATAAATTTTAGCTTCATTTAATTCCTCAATGGCGTGCAGCATTGTCTCTTGAGCATAAGCCAAATCCATGGTGCGGGATTCAATCCTCCTTTCCAGGGACTCTGACCAGTCTTTAAGTTCTGCCTTAGCTTTTTCTAACTGAGCAATATGCCCCCCTAAGTCATGTGCCATCGTATTAAATGACCGGGCTAACTCTCCGATTTCATCTTTTGAATTAATCTCGATGCGGGTATCTAATTTCCCTTTAGCAAGTTCAATTGCCATATCTCTTAGTTTCAATATCGGCTTGGAAATGGAGCGGGAGAGAAAGACCGTAACCAGGACACTGAGGACTAATAAGAAAAACAGGATTCCGAGGTTGAACCTCATTACAGAATAAGAAACACTGAGATGGCTAACCAAAACAAATCCTAAAACAATAAGTAATAGTTTCGTCAAAAATCTCATTTTCTATTTCAATTCAAACCTTTTCTCGGCAAAAAGGCTTAGACAGGCCTCCACTACCTCAGGGTCATAAAGGGTACCCTTATTCTGAAAGATCTCTTCTAAGGCCCTCTCGATTCCCAGGCCCGGGCGATAGGGGCGGTGCGAAGCAATAGCCTCCACTACATCCGCAACTACCAAAATTCTCGCTTCCAGTAAAATTTCATCGCCTTTAAGGCCCAATGGATACCCACCACCATCCATCCTTTCATGATGCTGTAACACTATCTGGGCTATAGGCCAGGGAAATTCGATTTCCTTCAAAATATCGTACCCAGCCTGAGGATGAACTTCAATCAAAAGATGTTCGATGTTCGTTAACTTCGTAGGTTTACTCAGGATTTCCGCTGGCACTGAGAGTTTCCCCAGATCGTGAATCACACCCGCCATACGAATGCCGTCCACCTTCTCCAAGGGGAGTCCCATCTCCTGAGCGATGGCACTGGCCAAGGTGGCAACCCGCCGTTGATGACCGGCAGTATAGGGGTCTCTGGTCTCTACGGTTAAAGACATGGCCTGAATAATTCCCCCCAGGGCATTGCGTAACTTCTCCAGGCTCTGATTAAGTTCTTCTTCTGCCAGCTTGCGTTTGGTAATATCTTCAACCGAGCCTTCGTAATAGAGCACATTTCCATCCTCATCCTTAACCGTATGAATGTTCCTGGAAATCCAGATCCTGCTTCCATCGCTTCTGCATAATTGGGATTCAAATTCCTTTATTGACCCATACGCTTCAAGGAACCGCATCCAATGAGCACCATCTTCTGAATTCCCCCAGATCTCTTGGTGGAGGGTGGTAACCGCCTTAATAAGGTGATCAGGAGAGTCATAGCCAAATATGGTGGCTAATGCGGAATTAACCGTAATAAATTGCCCATCGGCAGTGGTTTGAAATATCCCCTCGATGGCGTTTTCGAATATGGAGCGATACTTTTTTTCGGCGTCAAATAACTGAGTATAAAGCCTGGCATTTTCAAATGCAGAGGCAGCAGTGCTGGTGAGTATGCTTAAAGCCTTTGCCTGTCCCGCAGTGAAAGGCCGCCGCTGGTGAGTAGCGTTAATGTTCAATATGCCCACTAATTTTCCACCCACCATCATGGGCATGGAAATGGCTGAGTAAATATCGGAGCGTGGTCTAATGGGTTTAAACCGCGGGTCATTGACCTCACCATTGAGGGTTAAGCATTCGTGGTGGTGGCGTGCCACCCAGCCTGCAATACCTTGCCCCACGGGAACGCGTTTCCCTAAGAGCGCTTTTCTTTCTTCACCGCGTACCGTGGCCACATAGAGTTCATCTCCTTCAGGGGTAGGCAACATAATGGACACCTCATCCGCCTCAATTTGGTCAAGCGCAGCATCGGCCACCTTGCTTAAAATCGTTTTTAAGTCCAGGGTTAAGGCAATGGCCTTACTCAGCTCATAGATAGCCATTGTTTCTCGTAGCTGTATGTTTTCTGTCCGCATCTTACGCACCGTCATCGCGCGGGAGATTACCGATAGCAAAGTACTTGGTGTAAAGGGCTTCATCACATAATCATAGGCACCTATTTTTAACGCCTCTACCGCGGTTTCAATGGTGCCATATCCGGTCATGATAATACCCACCAGATGGGGATCAATTTCTAATCCTGCTCGCAAAAGGGCAATCCCATCCATTTTGGGCATTTTCAAGTCGGTAAGGAGGAGGTCGAATTCCCGCTCCTTAATCGCCTCCAAGGCATCCTCCCCCCTGGTAAAGCCTATCGTCTCATACTGTTGTTCGGTGAGGATCTCACACAAAGCAGTGGCCACTGGAGCTTCGTCATCTACAATAATGATGCTCCCTAAACTCGATGCTGTCATTCTCATACCCCCTTGCAAACCTAACGTATTCCTTAAAAGATTCATGGTTAAAACGTTTCACCATTATAGGGACCCCGGGGGGACAAGTCAAGTTCACTTCGGTTCCTTTTCCTTGATTTATTTGTTTCTTTCATTTATTTATAGCTTAGATTAAAGCTTCCGAGTAATAAAGCGGGTCTCATGGTGACTATAAAGCCCCGTTTTAAAGAGCGTACCGGTTTTTG
>JAZDOO010000387.1:0-2724 GCA_043798555.1 Pseudomonadota bacterium
CCAATACCTACCTTGAGGCGCAGGGCTTTACTCCGGCGAAAAAAGCACCCTCATCGTGGCGCAGATTAACGTCGAAAATGCTGCCAGAGGGCTCGGGTTCACGAGGGAGATGAACGGTGTTGAATACGTCCGATGGGAGACAGTCAACCGATACCTTGACTCTTTTTGGTTTTGCCAACAAGTTGGCAAAGACGATTTCATCCCGGAATGGGTGTTCTGGCGTCTCGCAATGAGAGACAATTCCGCAGGGAGACAATCAACCGATCTCTAAAGGAAATTTGGTTTTGCCCACTTGTGGGTAAACCTAACCCGGTTCACAACCTTGGCGGGGCGCAAGGAATGATTACGCTTCCTGATACAGAATCTGTCTGCTGGCCTTTTCAGCCGGAAGGACGAGTGGAAGGGGACGAAACCGATTCGTACCCTTGGCAGGGCGCAACAGGGGGGGGCACATCCGTTGTGATCCCGTGGCAGAGTCCGTAGCAATTACCCTTTCCGAGTCGCAAGGGGGTGTGGAGAGGGGGTGACATTTCCCCTGTAACACCCCCCCCCGGAGGGCCTGAAACAATTACCTGATCGCGGCGATTATCAGGGACGAGCATGGAGAACCGTGAAGGTGGGGCAGCCCACTCTGACCACTTCGGGAAGGCCGAAATGATTAGCTTTTCTGACCAGAGAGTGGGTTATTTTGTTTTGGCGCAAGTCATCGAATCGATGAGTGGGGTGAAACCCCACCTATCCCCACGGAGGCACTCAGGGTGCTTCATTACGATCTTTCTCTGGGGCTCGGCAACGTCAGTATGGCATTGTCTCGACTCAAACCCAGCATGAAGGGAGTAAGCACTGTTTACACCCTTGGTGGACCACAGGAAATGATTATGGTTTCTGAGGCAGGAGACTACAAATTGGCCTTCACCAGCAGGAAGCCAGAGATCGATGTCCTCCCCTCACTCCGAAAGTTCGGCGCATACATGCACCCGATGAAAAGGGGGCTCACAATCTGAGCACCTTCAACGGAGATCAAATACATTCAATAGTTAGCCTCCCCGGTGTCTATCGCTTGATCTTAAATAGCTGTCAGGTGAATGCCGAGCCCTTCAGGCGCTGGGTACGGAAAGAGGTAATTCCCTCCCTCCGGACCTCAAGCAGTTACTCGACGGCTATCCCCAAGACCTACCTTGAGGCGCTCAGGGCTATACACCGGCGAGAAAAGCACCATCAGAACTTCTAAGGGTGGTCGAGCGGTAAAGGTTATCGACGAAGGGATAACACCGGTGATGGAAGCGGGGATTGCGGATCATGTGTGGACGTTGGAGGACATTATAAACCTCACTGCTGAGTAACTAAAGCGGATTAGACGCTTTCGCTAAATCCTTAATGGCCCTACCAAGAAGCGGACTTTTTAAAATTGCTGAAACTATCTCTTTGCGCAAATAGGGTTGTATTGGCTCTTCTTCAATTTTAAACCCCTGTTTCTCATCCACCCTATGAACTATTTCCTCAATGCTAAGATGCTCTGCTACGTTGCAATTGACGGCGCTATCTTGGGTTAAATAAGAAAAATCATTATTGTTTACGCCAACGAGACATTCCGATGCTTTTGGTTGATTAGTTCTATTGTAATAACGGATTCTATTATTTTTCTGCGAGGTAATGATGATTACAATGAAGTTATCTGTATTGATTATGCGAATAATTATATACCAGTGTGGTTGGGGATTTGTGAGATTGTTATCTTGAAAACGAACAATAAGAAAACCTGAAAGCGGTTTAAGTTTGAATGGAAGTAGTTTTTTAAACGGGATAGGGACTTTCACTTAATCGAAGGAACCGGTCAGAATTTTATAAGAATCTTCTATATGTTCTTTGGGAATTTGGAAATATTTATCATGAGGGTCAGTGAGAACCTCTGTTGTTGCAATTGACTCTCTTTTGGTAATGTGGGATTTAAATAATGGTTCAAACTTCTTCCATTCCTGTAACGTATGCGCATATTTCACCACATCCCATTTATCCTTTGTTCCAAAATTAGATACGGCAAAGTCAAGAGCCTCGGTATCTGATTCCGAAAGCATTTCTAACCTATCTATGGAGCATTCTTCACCCGGAAGGTATTCATGGCCGTTGCCTTGTTGGAAAAATTTCTCTGCTTTCTCCATATAATTTCCCAAAATATAGCGATCAAATTCAAGTACATCCATTGTCCGAGAACCAGTAGGGCCATGTTCCAATGCTATAAAATCGTCACCTGTGATTGTTCTCCCGTAATTCATTAAATGGTATTTATCTGCCAAATACATGAGTTTTACTAAATGTATTTTATCGATTTTCCGAAGTTTCAAAAGAAGGTAGCATAGTGATTCTATTATTACGGGTATTTTGCTCATAATTGTATCCTGTTGTAGTATTTTATTTTTTGTAAACTTATACCAAAGCATTGTCAATATATTTTTCATATTTTTTTCACCTTCCCATTTTATAAAGAAAATAATTTAAGCTCAAACTGAGACACTACCGAAAATCTTAACACCTTTGACCTTTTTATTTTATGTGATATAATATCAACAAAATAGAGGTTACAGCCCATGACCGACTCAGCCAACACCGAAAAAAAGACGAAGCCACGCGGCGGTGTCCAACCCAAAAAACAAGCACCAAAGGGAAAACTCGCCGTTAAAATGCGCCGAAAAAAAATTATCGCCGCACTCGTCGAGGGAAAAACAC
>JAZDOO010000390.1:0-11541 GCA_043798555.1 Pseudomonadota bacterium
CTTACAGTACAATTTCGGTAACCGCTGCTGATCGGGATTGGCAGGTTGCCCAGCAACGGGTTTTACTCTATCTTCAAACACTTCGTACCCCTGCACCGAAAACCCTCGAACTTGCCCTTGAAGCCTTCAAACGTGCTGGAGATAAGTCTTATCGTGGAGTTCATCCTGCTTCTGACACTATGCGTGCGCTTCGTGGGCTAATGAGCGAGTACTGCTTTAACCCAATTGAGAGCTGCTTTGGACAACAGTTGGGGGAAGGCAATACCGTATCTAAAGGAATCAGTCCGATGCCCCCCCTCACCCGGGGGTCCATGGTGCCGGAGGAGATTGATCGGAGACCATGGTTCTCTTCCATTGCCCGTTGTTTAAAAAAACTGGAACCAGCGGCTTCACGATTAGGTGTGGCCCGGATTTTGTATCTGCTCCTGCTTCTTACTGTCCTAATCATAGTGTTCCTGAATACCTGGGATTAAGTCATTCGTGGAATGAGAGTTATGACTGACCACTATCCTCACATTAAATGGGAAACGGCCGCGAAGTTGCGGCGGATTCTGATTGTTTTTTTTATCCTTATTACGACCATTATTGCCAGCTTATATATAGCAGACATCCTTCCACATCGGGGCACTACTAAGCTTGAATTTGCGATCGTCATCGTTTTC
Source organism: Pseudomonadota bacterium (assembly GCA_043798555.1). Taxonomy (GTDB): domain Bacteria; phylum Desulfobacterota; class WTBG01; order JAGOGO01; family JAGOGO01; genus JAZDOO01. Next base: position 663 of record JAZDOO010000390.1, read on the forward strand.
GGGGCACTTTTTGCCTGGATTTCCATAGGCTTCTGGGAAGCGATGGCTGGATTATTAACGCTGCTACGCCGCCGTGATCCATTTGCAATCACCCGGGCCACAGATGAAGACGACACACTGGAGGGAACTGAGGCCCGAACAGCGGTTCTGATTCCGATTTGCAACGAAGAGGTTGACCGGGTATTTGCCGGACTAATGGCAACCTATAAATCACTGGAGAAAACCGGCCAACTGGAATACTTTGATTTTTTTGTTCTCAGCGACACCAGCGACCCCGATACCTGGGTTGCAGAGGAGATAGCCTGGTCCAGCCTCTGCCGGTCTCTCGGAGGATTCCATCGGATTTTTTACCGTCGCCGACGGGTGAACCTCAGGCGCAAGAGTGGCAATATCGCTGATTTTTGCCGACGCTGGGGCCGCTCGTACCGATATATGATCGTTTTTGATGCTGACAGTGTTATGACCGGCTCAAGTCTTGTCAGGATGGTCAAGATGATGGAAAAACACCCAAAGGTGGGTATTATTCAAACCAGCCCAATGGCAGTGAACCGGGAGTCTCTCATTGCGCGCGTGCAGCAGTTTGCCAACCATGTATACGGCCCCATATTTACAGCAGGATTGCATTTCTTGCAACTTGGTGACTCCCACTACTGGGGACACAACGCCATTATCCGCATCAAACCCTTCATGCAACATTGTGCCCTTCCACAGCTTCCGGGGGAACCACCCTTTGGAGGAGAAATCCTTAGTCATGATTTTGTCGAAGCAGCCCTGATGCGCAGGGCCGGTTGGGAAGTGTGGCTGGCATATGATATAGAGGGCAGTTATGAAGAAATACCCCCCACCCTGTTAAATGAGTTAAAACGCGATCGGCGCTGGTGTCAGGGCAACCTGCAACATATGCGGCTGCTTTTCACCCAAGGTCTGTTCCCTGCCCATCGCGCCCTCTTTCTGCACGGCATTATGGCCTACGGATCTGCTCTGCTCTGGTTTCTGTTTTTGAGTTTAAGTACAGCAGAAGCCATTGTAGAAGCCTTTCGCACTCCGGATTACTTCCCGATCGGACGCACCCTTTTTCCCGCCTGGCCGGTGTGGCCTTTCCAGTGGGCCTTAACCCTGCTGGTTACCACTGCCGTAATCCTCTTTTTGCCCAAGCTGTTAAGTTTACTCATCGTTATTGTTAGACAGAGACGGACACAGCAATTTGGTGGGATACTGAGGCTTTCAGTAAGCATTGTGGCAGAGGTGATATTTTCAATCCTTTTTGCTCCTATCCGCATGTTGTTTCACAGTAAATTTGTGGTTATGACCTTGCTGGGCTGGCAGGTAGGTTGGGGGCCACAGCAACGTGGGGACCAAGGGACTGGCTGGCTCGAAGCTTTGCGGTACCACGGAATTGGCATGGTGATCGCTTTCATCTGGGCAACGGTTCTTTTTTTGTATAATCGCTCTTTTTTCTGGTGGAACGTTCCTATCTTTATCCCGCTCATTTTGTCGGTTCCATTATCGGTATGGTCCAGCCGACTAAGTGTGGGTCGGGCGTTCCGAAAATTGGGATTATTTCTTATCCCGGAAGAAATAGCCCCGCCCTCTGAATGGCGTGATCTTGAGAGAAGCCGTCAGGAGCAGGAGGAATCCAAGTCTGCTCTTCCAGCTCCTTGGCAGAAAGGTTTTGTCCGCGCGGTTGTTGATCCTTGTATCAATGCTTTGCATATTTACCTCCTGCGACATGAGCGAACGCTTTCTCCTACGATACGACGCCGGCGTCAGGCTCTCCAGGATAAAGCCTTTACCCTTGGTCCGAATACCTTAAGCAGAAAAGAAAAAATGGAACTATTGTACGATCCGACCTGCATGAATCAGCTCCATAAAAGCGTGTGGGAAACCACCGACAGGAAGGTTGCGGAAATGTGGGGAATTCCTTGTTAGGAGAACCGCACTGGTTGTTTAGTAACGGTATGGTGTCATGAATGAGGAAAGAATAGTTGCCGAAGGTATATATCTCATCGGAGGGCCAACTATTTCGGATCCTGAAGATGCTACCGCGTTCATTATTAACTGTGGTAAGGAACTGGTTATTGTTATTCGGTTGGAGGATGAGAACGTAGTGCGGTGCTAACCCAACAGTCCTTTCACTTTCATATATTCCGCATTAAGAATGGCCGCCCCAGCCGCTCCTCTGATGGTGTTATGACTTAACACCATAAATTTATAGTCCAGAATTGGGCATTCTCTGATCCTCCCCACTACACAAGCCATTCCTTTCCCCTCATCTCGATCAAATCGGGGTTGCGGACGGTCATCTTCTTCTCTAATAATAATGGGGTGAGAAGGTGCTGAAGGAAGATTGAGCCCTTTAAGAGGATTGAAATTTTTCATGGTCTCACTCAAGTCTTGCGGGGATGGTTTTCTCTCCAATGCTATACTTACACTTTCCAGATGTCCGTCTTTCACCTGAACTCGGTTACAGGAAGCACTTACAACAATGTCTGCCATTACAAACTGGTTATTTTCTACCCCCCCCAAGATTTTTTGGGGTTCAGTCTCCACTTTCTTTTCTTCACCGCTAATAAACGGGATCACATTATCTATGATATCCAAGGAAGCAACCCCTGGATAGCCAGCGCCACTCAGAGCCTGCATAGTGGTCACCATAATTTTTTTGACAGTATATTCCCTGTGGATAGGGGCAAGGGCCATCACTACCCCAATCACCGAACAATTGGGGTTGGTGACAATAAAGCCAGTAGAACCCATCCTCTCCTTCTGTTTCCCAATGATTTCGAGATGATCTCCGTTGACTTCTGGAATGAGGAGAGGGACATCTGGATCCATGCGGTGATTTTTTGAATTACTGCTTACCACGTATCCGGCTCGGGCGAATTCTTCCTCCACTGGTCCGGCAATGCTCGAATCCAAGGCTGAAAATACCAAGCGACAATCCAAATTAGGGAGGCATTCTTTCACCTCCATCCCTCTCACCGCCGCCGGAATGGGGGTTTCTAATTTCCATCTCCCTGTCATAGATTCATAATAAGGTTTGCCAGCACTCCTCTCAGAGGCTGCCAGAGCAGAAACTTCAAACCAAGGGTGGTTCTCAAGCAACTGAATAAACCTTTGCCCTACCATACCGGTTGCACCCAAAATACCGACCTTTACCTTTTGCATTCCTTACACCTCATGTCAAAATTATAAGATTCCCTGATCTTCTAAAACCTTTTTGAGTTTTGCTCGATTCTCTGGTTCCATGGTACACATAGGAGACCGAAAGACCTCTTTCATCATCCCTTTCATGGCCAAAGCGGTTTTAATCGGGAGAGGATTAGTTTCTATAAAAAGAGCCTTTAAAAAGGGGAGAAGATGGTAATGGCACCTTTTGGCTTCTTCCCACTTTCCTTCCAAGGCAAAACTCACCATCTCACAAATGTGTTTGGGGGCAATGTTGCTCGCCACTGAAATGACCCCATCCCCCCCAAGGGCAATAATCGGAAGCGTTAGGTTATCATCACCGCTCAATACGGTAAATCCCTCAGGCCGCTGGTGGATGATATCCATAATCTGAGCTATATTTCCAGACGCCTCTTTTACTCCAATGATATTCTTATGTTCAGCCAACTTGAGGAGGGTATCGGTTTCGATATTCTTCCCGGTTCTTCCAGGTATGTTATAAATAATCGAGGGGATATCAACCGACTCGGCAACCGCCAAAAAGTGTTCATAGAAACCCTTTTGAGTCGGTTTATTATAATAGGGTGCCACCTGAAGACTGTAACCAGCCCCAGCGTCAGCAGCATGTCGGGTAAGGAAAATAGCTTCTCTCGTAGAATTGCTCCCCGTGCCTGCCACAACCGGAACCCTTCCATTAGCTTCCTCAATTACAATATCAATAACCCGGTTATGCTCCTCATAGTCTAAGGTGGGACTCTCCCCAGTAGTACCGCAAGGAACCAGGCCTGATACCCCGTGTTCTATCTGAAAATTTACTAATCTCCTTAACGCTTTTTCATCAATTTCCCCATTATCCGTAAATGGGGTCACAATGGCAGTAATTGTTCCCTTAAGCATTGTCCTTTGCTCCTCCCTTTTTAAAAAATTTATTTTTAATACCATTAGATAACATCTATTTCAACAAAAAATAACTACCGCGGCCATAGACGGTGCTTAACTGAAAGTTATTCGATTTGGAAGGGTTGTTCTGGTTTTACAATCACCAGGGTATAGCTATTAAGGTCTAAATACTTCTTGGCCACGCTTTGAACGTCCTCTACTGTCACCCGCATGATGTTATCAAGATACGTTTTTGCATAGTCGTACCCTAACCCGTAACGCTCATTGAAGGCCATATCAGAGGCTACCGATCCATTGCTTTGGTGCTCAATACTGAAATTACCTAAAATAAAGTTCTGAGCTCGCACTAATTCTTGAGGCATTACTTTTTCCTCGGTAATTTTTTTTACCTCACTTGCAATTCCGTTGACAGCCTGATCCACTTTTGAAGGCGAGCACCCCACATAAAATGCAATGTATCCGGGATCTGTCCCCTCCCATTCAAACGGACTCAATGCATAGGCAAGACTTTGCTTATCCCGTAACTCAGTAAAAAGTCTCCCCCCTTGACCGGCGAGTATGGTAGTAAGTACCTGAAGAGAGTATTTATCAGGGTTTTTAATGTCTATCCCAGGAAAGCCTAACATGATATGGGCTTGTGTTTTTTTCCCCCTCAGTATCTCTTTCCTTCGGATGGTTGCGGGGTATGACTCGCTTAGTACTACCGGATAGGAAGAAACCGGATTCGAAAATCCCTGGAAAAGAGTTGAAACCTTCTCCTTTAGTATTTTAGAATCCACATCTCCCACGATAGCAAGCACTAAGTTCTTTGGACGCGCAAAATGAGAATAGTACTTCCGCAAGTCTGCAGAAGTAAATTTGTTTATCGTTTCTTTTGTTCCTAAGGGGTCCATCCCGTAAGGATGCTTTTCGAAAAAAAGAGCATCAAAGCTCTTCACCGTAAATGCAAACGGCTGATCTTCCTTGCGCTCGATCGCAGCCAAGATATCCGCTCTCTTTTTTTCCACTTCTTCTTCAGGAAACGAGGGATTGAGGATTACATCCCCCAATAGTTCAAGACCTGATTCAAAAAATTGACTTAGAACCGTGCCGGAGACTCCAAAGCTATTTCGACCTGAAAATCCCCCCATACTTCCGGCCATAGATTCGATTTCCTTAGCAATCTGCAGGGCGGAACGGTTCTTTGTACCCTGGGTGAGCATTTCAGCAATAAAATGGTTAATCCCGTTATTATCCTTTCCCTCGAATCGAACTCCCCCTAAAAAAACCGCTTGCATGGCGACGATGGGAAGGCGGTGGTTTTCGCTTACTATCAGCGTTATTCCATTGGGCAACATCCACTTTTCCGGTACGGGCACGGATGTATTGGACGTGGAGACAGAAGGCTTTTCCACTTTTGTGGCAACTTCCTTAAGCCGATCCGGCGTAAGCTCGGCAGGTGCTCCCTCAGGAAGAAGCAAGCCCACCGTAAGATTTGGGGGGGCAAGATACTTTCGAGCCACCTGAGAAATATCGTGGGCAGTGACCTGATTTATTCGGGAAAGATAGGTTTGTTCAAATGCCACATCTCCGACAACGGTTTCAAAGTACCCAAGTTGACGTGCTTCTCCTTGAACCGTTTCCTTTCCGTACACAAAGTCGCTTTCTAAATTAATTTTGGCCCTTTGAATTTCTTCCGGAGAAGCCGGTTCACTGTTAAGACGATCAATTTCCTGAAGGATACTCCCCAGGGCAGCCTTCACGTTATCTGCCTCCAGGTTCCCGCCGATAATAAAAAGACCTGGTTCTTTCGGCGTATATGCGTAAGCATAAATTGAGTAGACTAATTTTTCTTCAGACTTTAATCTCTGAAAAAAACGCGAAGAGTCCCCTGCTCCGAGAATGGAGGCTAACATATCTAATGCATAGATATCATCATGGGTGATGCCAGGGATGTGAAAGGCCATTTCCATGTATGCCTTTTGCACGTCCTCCCGAAGGACAATGCTTCGAAATTCGCTTTGGGGAGGTTCAGAAGGTCTTTGGGGTAAAGCTTTTCCATGGGAACTGAAATCCTTAAAAGCATCCTCTATGGCAGTAAGCGCTTCATGAGAGGTAACGTCTCCGGTAACAACTAAATTCATATTATCGGGAGTAAACCATTCCCGGAAGTAGTTCATTATGTTCTCCCGGTCAATATTTTGCACGGTTTTTTCAAACCCACTAACAGGCCGCCGGTAGGGATGCACTGTGTAAGAAGCGGCAAAGAGAGTTTCTGCGAGTCTCACCGAGGGCTGGTCGGTTCTCATTTTGATTTCTTCCACTACTACCTCTTTTTCTCGTTCCAGTTCCTGAGGATCAAACGAGGAGTTTTGAATTGCATCCGCCATAACATCAAGCGCGGTAGAAAAGTAACGACTCGGGATGACAATATAGAACACCATCTCGTCATAAGAGGTCCAGGCGTTGATTTCTCCTCCTGCAGTTTCAATCTCCCGGGCAATTTCCCCCACCTTTCTTCTGGCGGTACCTTTAAATAACATGTGCTCGATGAGATGACTAATCCCTGCCTTCTCCTCATTTTCATCAGCACCGCCTACCTTAACCCACATTTGCAGGGCCACGATGGGAGCAGTATGGATCTCTTTTAAAATCACGGTGAGCCCATTATCCAGTACCTGTTTCTGAACAGTAATGTCCCCCTGGCAGGGTGATGCCAATAAGAAATTCAGCCATAGGGTTACGCAAAAAAGCATTTTCCTCATTTCTGTCTCCTCGCTCAAAAAAAGGAATAAGAGTATGTCTATTTATTTAGCCAATAGACCGTCTATGAACTGATTTGTTTAAGGATTAAGGAAAGACCCTGGAAAAAATCTTTCTTGACAGAAGAAATAAAATGGAAACTTAGAGTGGCTATGGTGTCTCAGCATGAGAAACTTTATCCAAAATCCCGTTAATAAAAAGAGACGATTTTTCCGTGCTAAACTTTTTCCCCAGCTCAATGGCTTCATTGATACTTACCTTAGGAGGAATGTCGGGGCACCAGAGGAGTTCAAAAACTGCCACCCTCAGAATATTACGATCTATTCGAGACATCCTATCTAATTTCCAGTGTTCAGAATACTTTTTTAAAATTCCATCAATTTCTTCCCGGTATTGTTCTACCCCCTTTACCAAACGAGCAGTGAAATCATCTAAATCTTGATGAGAGAGAAAATAGGTATGAAAAAGAGGAAAAGCCTCTTGGGTGGATTGCTTGGTAAGGTCAATTTGGTAGAGAACTTGTAAAGCCTGTTCTCTTGCTTTTCTCCTGCCTACTGACAATTCTCTATTTTTAAAAATAAAGGTTTTTAAAGAACAACACGCCCAAAGTTATCCAAGACACTATCAGCCCCGGCTAAGCATACTAAAGTTCTTTATAAAGGTTCACCATTTCAATGGCGGCAATGGCTGCATCCCAGCCTTTATTACCGGACTTAGAACCAGCGCGCTCGATGGCCTGTTCGATCGTGTCAGTAGTAAGTACGCCAAAAATAACTGGTATTCCTGTTTCTAACCCTACGGTGGCAATACCCTTGGTAACCTCTGCAGCAATATAATCGAAGTGGGGAGTATCACCCCGAATGACCACTCCCAAACAAATAATCGCATCATATTTCCTGGCCAAGGCTAATTTCTTAGCGGTAAGGGGGATCTCAAACCCTCCGGGAACTTTGTAAATATCAATATCAGCTTCATGTGCACCATGACGAAGAAGAGCATCCATTGCCCCACCCACAAGTTTGTGTCCAATGAAGTCATTAAATCGACTAATAATGATTCCGAACTTCAATCCTTCCGCATTAAGGTGGCCTTCCACTGTCTTAGACATAAGCGTTCTCCTTTTATTGTTCATTCTATTCCCAATAAGTGCCCTAACTTATCTCTTTTCGTCCGAAGGTATCGAATATTATCTTCGTTGGGAGGGATCTCAATCGCTACTCGTTCCTCAATACTCAGACCATAACCCTGAAGTCCAATAATTTTTTTCGGGTTATTCGTCATCAGTCTCAGCTTTCTAATTCCCAAGTCCCTCAAAATTTGGGCCCCCACTCCGTAGTCCCGTAAGTCAGCTTTAAAACCAAGAGCTTCATTTGCCTCCACGGTATCGCGGCCATCATCTTGAAGTGCATAAGCTTTACATTTATTAACCAAACCGATACCCCGACCTTCCTGGCGCATATATAAAATAGCCCCTTTACCTTCCTGAGCAATCATCTTCATAGCACTGCGAAGTTGCGCACCGCAATCACAACGTTTAGAGCCCAGAGCATCTCCGGTGAGGCACTCGGAATGAACCCGCACTAAGACCGGTTCATCTACATCCCACTCCCCTCTGACGAGTGCGAGGTGATGTGCATTATCAATCTCACTTTCGTACACAATGACTTGGAAATCTCCTCCATAGATGGTAGGCAAAATGGTGGTAACAACTCGTTTCACCAACAGTTCTTTTTGAATACGGTAATTGATAATGTTCGCCACGGTGACAATCTTTAATTTATGTTCTTCCGCAAATTTTTCCAGGTCAGGCATCCGGGCCATGGTTCCGTCGTCTTTCATGATTTCGCAAATCACCGCAGCAGGCTTCAATCCCGCCAACCGGGCTAAATCTACTGAACCCTCAGTTTGACCGGTTCTCGTTAAAACCCCACCTCGCCTTGCCCGTAATGGGAAAATGTGCCCTGGCCTGGTAAAATCTTCATGTCTGGCATCATCGGCAACAGCAGTGAGGATAGTGTTTGCCCGATCGTGAGCAGAGATACCTGTGGTTACCCCCCGCCGGGCATCTATAGAGACCGTAAAAGCAGTGGTAAAGGGTGAGGTGTTTTGGTCAACCATTAACGGCAATTCCAGTTGTTTAGTTTTTTCCTCACCCAGAGCAAGGCAAATAAGTCCCCGGGCATATTTAGCCATAAAATTAATCGCCTCGGGGGTGATTGTTTCCGCTGCCATGGTGAGGTCACCTTCATTTTCCCGATCTTCATCATCGCAGAGGATGACCATTTTACCAAGTCTAATATCGTTGAGCGCTTCTTCTACTGTACAAATAGGCATGAAATGTAATTCCTCCGTTTGTCAAATATCATCGTGAGATTGGAAACTGTAGAACTTAGCTTCCTTATATATTTGTAATTGTAGTATAGATACAAAAAAAATCAAGTAAATCCATGCTTATTCAGAAAATCAACGGTTAGGGACGAGGATTTCCTTTTTTTTTGAGTAATTAATTCTGTCTCATGGAGAAATTTTTCTACATACTTCCCTATGATATCCGTCTCAATATTCACCTTGTCCCCAACCCTCTTCTTTCCTATGGTGGTTACCTGAGCAGTATGAGGGATAATACTCACGGAAAACGTCGCCCCCTGAACTTCATTGATGGTAAGGCTAATCCCGTCCACTCCCACCGACCCTTTTACCACCAGATAACGGGCAATTTCAGGAGGAATTGATATGATAATTACTAAGGAATTTTCTTTTTTAGTAATCTCATTAATGGTCCCGATCCCATCAATATGGCCGGTAACCAAATGCCCTCCCAGGCGATCCGAAAGTCGCAATGCTCGCTCGAGATTGACTAAGTTACCCCTTTTTTTCTCTCTAAGGGTGGTTCGTTCCAACGTTTCCGGAGAAACTTCTACCGTAAACGAATTCTTTTCAATAGTTACCACCGTAAGGCACACCCCCTCAACGGAAATACTGGCTCCGATATCACTGGTAGTTAAATCAAGGTGAGACGCTATAGTAATCTGAAAAGAATTTCCCTTTCTTCCAATTCCTCTAATCTCCCCTGTATCCTCAATCAATCCGGTAAACATAGGTTTTGCCCTTCAACTTCTTCATGGGAAATACCTTTGCCCTCATCAAGCTCCCTAAGGCCAGCATCAACCTGAATCTTGAAATACAACTCTGCCATAATATCATCAATGGTGACCTCGTCAGGCAAAGATTTGATCATCTGAATAACTTCCTCTTTTACTCCTAACATTTTTATTTCCTCCCTTACTTTCCATATTACCATTTAAAGACAGTCTTTAACAAGCGGTCATAATTTCGTTTAACGTTCAAGTGCAAACGAAGTCCTCCGGTTTGGTCATTAGCCGTTTGCACTGTGTTAGCGGACGTATGACCTATTTTCAAGCAGCTATCAAAGTCCCCTCATTTTGGATGATGATTTTAGGATTCGGATTTTTGGGAGGAACAGGCAACCCCTCTTCCTTCAACAACGTGACGTGTTCGATCATCCCCCATTTTGCTTTGTATAGACAATCTTCGACAGAGTGTCCAACCCCAGAAAAACCCGGCAAATCGGGAGAATAGAATCCAAAAAAATCGGGTTCCTTTGTTGCTTCAATAATCAGGGAATATTCTAAATCTATCATTCTAATATCACCTCCGTCCTCTATTTCCTGATTCCAGCATCCTTTAATATTGCATAACATGTGCCTTTCGGAACTTCCTTTGAACCATGATAATCGACCCGGATTAGGTTGTTCCAGCCGGGCTTACCATAATACCGGATAGAACCCTTTTCCTTTATGATCTTGAAACCATTTTGTTCCAATAGTCGAACAAGTTCGCTAAATTTCATGCAATATTCTCATTTTCATAAATACTATACTCTTCCTTTAAAAATTGATCATATGTACGCTTATCGTTTCCGTTGCAAAAGAAGCCTGAAAGGTTTGGAAGTAAGTCTTTTGCAACGTGTTATCTGAAGTGTGCCGCAAATTCGTGCTTGATTTTATCATAATTAAGTTTTAATATAAAAAATAAATAGTAAAAACAA
>JAZDOO010000021.1:0-22747 GCA_043798555.1 Pseudomonadota bacterium
TTTGAGTTAATAATCCAGGTGGCCACAAACATCATTAAAGACATAATTGGTCACCATGCGGAAAAATACCTCCCCTTGATCGGAAGCTTGTTTATTTTTATTCTATTCTGCAATTTATTGGGCCTAATACCCGGATTCCTGCCGCCCACCAGCAATCTTTATACCAACGGCGCCTGCGCGATCATCGTGTTTTTGTATTATAACTACCAAGGATTTAAAGAACACGGAGTTGGCTATTTAAAACACTTTGCCGGCCCACTCATTTATTTAGCCCCCCTTATGTTTGTCATCGAAGTTATTAGCCATCTTTTCAGGCCTTTTTCTTTAATGGTCCGACTTTATGGGAACATCTCTGGGGATCATGCGGTCTTAACTATTTTTTCTAGCTTAGTTCCCCTGGTTGTTCCTGTAATATTTTTGGTTTTAGGTTTAATGGTTGCACTTATTCAGGCCTTTGTATTTGCTACACTGTCCACCGTTTATATCGGTTTAGCTGTGTCTCATGAACATTAATAATTTTTTAAAAGGAGGCTGGTACGTCATGAGAAAGTGGAGAACAGCGCTTTTAGTGGTTGGGTTAATGCTCTTGGTCTCTTCTCCTGCGTTTGCGCAAGGGGAGGCGGCAGCCAGCGGTTCAGTGGCTAAAGGACTAATAGGGCTTGGCGCAGGCCTGGCAATCGGTTTGGCGGCATTTGGTGGCGGGCTGGGCCAAGGCAGGGTCGCTGGTTCCGAGTTAGAAGGCATTGCTCGAAACCCGGGCGCAGCGGACAAAATGTTTGTTCCTTTCATCCTGGGGCTGGCGTTTATTGAATCCTTGGTGCTGTACGCGTTTGTTATCGCATTCTTACTCAGGGGCACTATGTAAAAATGTTTTCGCCCATCAAGATAATAGGAATTGACGTTATTCCCGGGTTGCTTTTTATCCAGGGGGTTATTTTTCTTTTCGTCCTATGGTTCCTGAGCCGAGTGCTCTTTAGGCCGATTTTAAAAATCCTTCAGGAGCGCGAAGAAAAGACCGAGGGGTTTTTAAATCAAGCAGATGAAGCAGGAAAAAGAGCGGAAAAGACCCTTGAACAATATAATGAAAAATTTCGCCAAGCCAAAAAAGAAGCCCTGGATCTAAAAAGAAAGCTTGTGTTAGAGGGCACAGAACAAAAAGAAGCGATTTTCAATCAAGCCAAAAAAGAAGCCCGGGGTTTTCTGGAGGAGATGAGGGGGAATATTGCCAAGGAAGCAGAGGCAACCCGAAAAACCCTTCGTCAGCAAGTAGAATCCTTGGGACAGATAATGGCCGAGAAGGCTTTGGGAAGAAGCCTATAGATGAAAGCGTTGTTTACAGTTATTGCAGTGCTGGCTACGGCGGGAATGGCCATCGCTTCTCAGGAAGGAGGGCGCGAGGCCCACCAAAGCCCCTGGCCCTTTATTTTCCAGGTAATAAACTTTTTTCTTTTTTTAATCGTTTTATATAAATTTGCCCTTCCCCGGATAAAAAACTTCTTTTTTGAGCGGAGCCAAAAGATCCGCCAGGATTTAAAAGAGGCGGAAGGGGCCAAGGCTTTGGCGGAAAAGAGGCTCAAAGAGTACGAACAAAAATTAGCTTCCTTAGAAAAGGACGTGGACGAAATTCGGCGGCTAATGCAAAAAGAAGGGCAGGCGGAGAGAGAAAGAATAATTAAAGAGGCAGAAAGGGAAGCAGAGTTAATAAAAAATCAGGCAAGAACTATAGCTGAGCAAGAAATCAAACGGGCCAAACAAGAACTTAAAAAGGAAGTTATAAAACTCTCCTTGGGCAGAGCTGGAAAGATAATAAAAGAAACAATAAACGAAAAAGATCAAGCTCGTCTTATTACTGATTACATAAAACATATTACCGTTAGTCATGTTGAATAAAAAGTTAGCCAAAAGATATGCGAAGGCGCTGGTTGAAATCGGGAAGGAACAAAACCAGATTGAACAATACAAAAATGACCTGAGGGTGTTTTCTGATTTATTAAACAATTTCCCGGACTTAAAAAAGAGCCTTCTTAGCCCCCTCTATTCGGCAGAAGATCTAAAAAAAACAATCCTTACGCTAACCCAAAAAATCTCTATTTCAAAAACCATTCAGAACTTCTTGTGCCTATTGGTAGACAAGAGGAGATTTCAATACCTTGAGGAAATTATAGGATCATATGAGGAGCTAACGAATGAATTATTTGGCTTTCTAAAAGCCAAAATAATAACCGCCGCCCCTCTTTCGAGCGAAGATTATGGCCAGCTAAGAAAATCCTTAGAGAAGATAACAAAAAAGAAGATTCTGTTGTCCACTGTCGTTGAACCACAAATAATCGGAGGGGTTATTGCCGAAGTCGGGGATAGAATTTTTGATGGAAGCATAAAAAATCAGCTCCAGAAAATAGGAGAAACTTTAACACAAAAGGGTTAATCGTTATGGAGATTAAAGCCGAAGAAATAACCCAGGTAATAAAAGAGCAGATAGGTAAATATGAAAAAGAGATAGATATAAGCGAAGTAGGACGAGTGCTTTCGGTAGGAGATGGAATCGCGCGAATCTATGGTCTCCAAAACGTAATGGCTAACGAGCTGATAGAATTTCCCCATGGAGTTATGGGAATGGTATTAAACCTTGAAGAAGATAACGTGGGCGCTGCCATTCTCGGAGAAGATGTTCATATAAAAGAGGGGGATTTGGTAAAGAGAACCAACAGAATTACCCAGGTTCCCGTGGGAGAGTCTCTTGTGGGAAGGGTGGTTGGTGCCCTAGGAGAGCCCATTGACGGGAAGGGGGATATTGAGGCAAAAGAATCCAGAAATGTGGAAGCGAGAGCTCCCGGGGTTGTATTTAGGTTGCCGGTGAAGGAACCTCTCCAAACCGGAACAAAAGCTATTGACGCAATGATTCCAATTGGACGTGGCCAGAGAGAGCTAATAATTGGAGACCGGGGCACGGGAAAGACAGCCATAGTTATAGATGCTATTATCAATCAAAAAGATACCGATGTGTTTTGTATCTATGTTGCCATTGGGCAAAAGCGGTCATCAGTGGCACGAGTAGTTGATATCTTAGAAAAACATGGAGCAATGAAGTACACTACTGTTGTCGCCGCAACCGCCAGTGAACCTGCGCCGCTGCAATATATGGCCCCTTACGCGGGTTGTGCCATGGGAGAATATTTCCGGGACACCAAGCGGCATGCACTGGTTATTTATGATGACCTTTCGAAACATGCGGTGGCATACCGCCAGATGTCATTATTATTAAGAAGGCCACCAGGCAGAGAGGCATATCCAGGAGATATTTTTTATCTCCACTCTCGTCTGCTTGAGAGGGCAGCGAAACTAAACGATGCCTTAGGCGGAGGATCATTAACCGCCCTCCCCATTATTGAGACTCAGGCGGGCGATGTTTCCGCCTATATACCCACCAACGTCATCTCGATTACGGATGGCCAAATTTATTTAGAGCCGGAACTTTTTTATTCCGGAATTAGACCCGCAATTAATGTTGGTCTTTCGGTTTCGCGGGTTGGGGGCAACGCCCAAAATAAAGCGATGAAAAAGATTGCGGGAAGCCTCCGGCTCGACTTAGCACAATATCGAGAATTAGCTGCGTTTGCCAAATTTGGGAGCGACCTTGACAAAACTACCCGGGCACAGTTGGCCCGGGGAAGCCGAATGGTGGAACTTTTAAAGCAGGGACAATACGTTCCATTAGCGGTCGAAAAACAGATCGTTCTCATATATGCCGGAACAAACGGACTTGTTGACCAATACCCAGAGTCTTCTCTGTCTCGATATGAAAAGGAACTTTACGAATTTCTTGATGCCAACCACAAAGAGCTAATGAATGATATTAAGGCCAAGAAAGAGCTGACCGAGGAGATAGAGAAAAGACTTCGGGAGGCGCTTACAAAATTTAAAGAACGATTTAATGTTGAATAGTAATAGATGGCGACACTCAGGGACATAAGAAGGCGAATAGCGAGCGTAAAAAACACGCAGACCATTACCAAGGCCATGCAAATGGTTTCTGCGGCAAAATTACGCAGAGCTCAAGAAAGCATTCTAAAAGCAAGACCATACGCAGAGAAAATAAAAGCTTTGGTAATGGAATTGTGCAGGGGAATGTCGCCAGAGGATCACCCCCTTTTTACAACCGGAGGAGAAAAAAAACGAATTGGGAATATAATTATAACTGCCGACAAGGGTTTGTGTGGTTCTTTTAATAACAATATTATATTCCGGGTTGAAAAAGACATTGAAAAAATTAAAAGCAGCGCAGATCACATATCTTTAATAACGGTAGGAAAAAAAGGGCACGATTATTTTTTAAAAAGAAGATTTGAAATAAAGAAGAAATACGCAGAAGAACGAGATCGAACAAATTATGAATTAGCAGTGGAGGTTGCAAAAGAGGGGAGAGATTATTTTTTGTCAGGAGAATGGAACGAAATTCATCTTTATTATGCTGCTTTTAAAACGGTTGCGCGCTACGAAATAACCAAGGAGGCACTGCTCCCCATCCCAACTATCGAACAAGCGTCAGGGGCGGAAACGCCAAAAGATTACCTGTTTGAGCCCAACCAAAAAGAGATTTTAAATAAACTTTTACCAAAATATCTTGAGGTACAGATCTTAAAAGCTATTCTGGAGTCTCAGACAAGCGAACATGCGGCGCGCATGACTGCTATGGATACCGCCTCAACTAATTGTAAAGAGTTAATAGCCGATATGACCCTGGTATATAACAAGGCGAGACAATCCGCTATAACAAAGGAACTTTTAGATATAGTTGGCGGAGCTGAGGCGTTAAAGAAATAAAAAGATCCTTTAAGGAGGATAATCATCAATGACGAGAGAGATGGTAAGCGAAGGAAAGATAGCCCAGGTTATAGGGCCGGTGGTTGATATTAAGTTCGAAAGAGGAAATCTCCCCCCCATCTATGGAGCGCTCGAACTGACCAACCCAAACGTAGATGATACCGAGGGAAACCTGGTCCTTGAAGTAGCGCAACACATTGGTGATAATACGGTTAGGTGTGTTGCCATGGAGACAACCGACGGTTTGCGAAGAGGGCAGAAGGCAGCATATCGGGGAGAGCAGATCACGATGCCCGTGGGGAAAGAAGTTTTGGGAAGAGTGATTAACGTTATTGGAAAACCAGTTGACGAGATGGGACCGGTAGAGGCAAAAACACGCTACCCAATTCACCGGCCCTCTCCTACATTTGTTGACCAGAATGTTGCAGTTGAGGCATTAGAAACCGGAGTAAAAGTTATTGATTTACTCGAGCCCTACTCAAAAGGGGGGAAAACAGGTCTTTTTGGAGGTGCTGGAGTTGGGAAAACAGTCATACTAATGGAAATGATTCACAACATTGCGGTTCACCATGGAGGGTATTCCGTTTTTGGTGGGGTGGGCGAAAGAACCAGAGAAGGAAACGACCTTTGGCTGGAAATGAAACAGTCGGGCGTTATTTCTAAGTGTGCTTTAGTGTATGGCCAGATGACGGAGACTCCGGGGGCCCGTGCGAGAGTGGGGCTTTCAGCGCTAACCGCAGCCGAATATTTTAGGGACGAAGAAGGACAAGACGTACTATTGTTCATTGATAACATATTTAGGTTTACTCAGGCCAACTCAGAGGTGTCTGCTCTTTTGGGCCGCATGCCTTCGGCGGTGGGATACCAGCCCACGCTGGCAGTTGATCTTGGTGAACTACAGGAGAGAATTACCTCAACCAAGAAGGGTTCCATCACGTCGGTTCAAGCTATTTATGTCCCTGCGGACGACCTGACCGATCCGGCGCCAGCCACTACTTTTGCTCATTTAGATGCCACAACGGTGTTGTCCCGCCAAA
Source organism: Pseudomonadota bacterium (assembly GCA_043798555.1). Taxonomy (GTDB): domain Bacteria; phylum Desulfobacterota; class WTBG01; order JAGOGO01; family JAGOGO01; genus JAZDOO01. Next base: position 5,859 of record JAZDOO010000021.1, read on the forward strand.
TTGCCGAGCTGGGAATTTATCCCGCGGTTGACCCCCTCGATTCAACTTCCCGAATCCTTGATCCTCAGGTTGTGGGAGAAGAACACTACCGGGTAGCCAGGGAAGTTCAGGCAATTCTTCAGCGGTATAAAGACCTGCAGGACATTATAGCAATTCTTGGGATGGAAGAATTGTCAGACGAAGACAAGCTGGCAGTGTCCCGGGCAAGGAAGATCCAACGATTTCTTTCGCAACCATTTTTTGTGGCTCAGGAATTCACCGGCACGCCCGGAAAATATGTAAAGATGGAGGATACCATCCGGGGGTTTAGGGAAATTATAGAGGGGAAACACGACGACTTACCCGAACAGGCGTTCTATATGGTAGGGACTATTGAGGAAGCGGTTGAAAAAGCAAAGCGCCTCGTAGCCTAAAAGAATCAAAATAATTTTTTAGATAAGCACATGGCAGATACTATTCATTTAGATATTGTTACTCCGGAAAGGGTGGTTTTTAGTGAACCGGCAACCATGGTAACCGCCCCGGGTACCTTGGGAGAATTTGGGGTGTTGCCCGGGCATGCGGCTTTTGTCACTACCCTGGAGATTGGAGAGGTATATATTAAGAAGGAAAACCAAGAGCATTATTTAGCGATCAGCAGCGGCTTTGCTGAGGTTGTGGATAATAAAATGATTATTTTGGCTGAAGCAGCAGAAATGGCACACGAGATTGATGTGAAAAGGGCAGAGACCGCAAAAGCTCTGGCGGAAGAGAAATTAAAGAACGTAACGAGGCAAGAAAGCCCATTTCAAGACACGGCAGCAGCTCTTAAGAGGGCTGATAATCGAATTCGAGTTTCAACCAGAAGGACCTGAAAAGAGGGCAGTAGCAGGGGGTTGATTGTTTTTGCTGGAAGCGAGGGGTCTCCGTACTAAGTAGGTGGAGACCTTTTTTGTTGCTGATTCCCATTGGGTGCAAAAGGGATGGCCCCCCTTTTTTGAGAATGAGGAGGAACAATGTATTCGACATCGGATTTTCGCCGGGGACTCAAAATAGAATTAGATGGCATTCCTTATGCTATTATAGAATTTCAGCATGTTAAGCCAGGGAAGGGGGGGGCTTTTGTACGAACCAAACTAAAGAACCTGGTTGCCGGACGGGTTATTGACAAAACCTTCCGGGCAGGGGAAAAAGTGGGGAAGCCGGATTTGGTGGAAAAATCAATGCAATATCTATATGCTGAGGGAAGCCAGTACTATTTCATGGACAACGAAACGTATGAACAAACCTTCCTTACTCAAGAACAATTAGGGGAAAGTAAAAATTTTCTTCAGGAAAATGTCACCGTTACCATCCTCTATTATCAAGGGAAACCCATAGGAGTTGACCTGCCTATTTTTGTGGAACTAAGGGTCATAAAAACAGAACCAGGTGTTCGCGGCGACACTGCCAGCGGGGGAAGCAAACCCGCAACCTTGGAGACAGGTACTGTAATCCAAGCCCCCCTTTTTATTAATGAGGGAGATAAAGTAAGAATTGATACCAGAACCGGGGAATACACAGAAAGGATAAGTTTTTAAGAATCTCCCTTCCTACCACAGGTTATATTCACCGCTTTCCCGTCGGTAATTGTTACGATTGCCCCATCAATATCGGTTCGATAAACTCTACAGCCCCCCTCTCTGTAGAGACGCATGATGCGGGGATGGGGAAGATGAAAAGGATTATGGTACCCCACCGAACAGACACCTATTCGGGGACCCACTGCCTTGACAAAATTCTGATTTCCGGAAGTTAGGCTTCCGTGATGTGGTATTTTTAGAACACAGGCCGAGAGATTCTTCCCTCCCGAAACGAGCCTTTCTTCTGCAGATGAATAAATATCCCCAGTGAAAAGGTACTGGATATCTCCACAAGAAAACTTTAGCACTAAAGATCTATCGTTTAGATATCTATCGTTTAGATTGGCGCTAACGTCATGATTGCGGAGATAACGCAAAGGAGCGGGGTGAAGAACATCAACCCTGACCCCCTGAATTGCTTTGCTTGGTGAATTGCTATTAATTGTTCTGACCAACACCCCCCTTTGTTTTAGAGTTGTAAGCAGGTCTTCAAAACAAGGATCGTCAACCGAATCACCATTGTACCAAAATTCCCGAACCGAAAAGTTCTTAGCAATGTACCTAAGTCCGTCGTAATGATCGGGATGGGGATGGCTCAATACCAGATAATCTACCCTACAAATCCTCTGCCCCAGGAGAAAGGGGGCAATAATGTTTTTCCCGGTATCAAAACGGTGATTAGGAAACCCCCCTCCATCAATGAGCATGGCTTCGCCTTTGGGAAAACGGAGGAGTGCGGCATCGCCCTGGCCCACGTCAATAAAGGTTACTTGAAACCCACGGGGCTGGAAATGGAAGTGCCAGTAAAGAGGGGTAATGATAAACAAAAGAAAGGAGAGGAAGAGAAGTTTTCTGGGCAAAGCGGAAAATTTCCACAGAAAAAGAGAGGTTAAAAAGAAATAAAAAAGAATCATTTCGCTGAGCGCAGGAGTGGGTATGAGATAATTGGTCCATGGAATATGGGCAAAAAAGGTCGCTACCATTATCACGAGATCGGACAAAAAGCCGGCGGTATGAAAAAGAAGCTTGGCTAAAGGGAAGAAGAGCGGGGTGAAAACAACGCCTAATAGACCAAGAGGAACGACGAAGGTCCCTGCCAAGGGAACGATAATAAGGTTAGATATAAGCCCAGAAAGAGAAAAGAGATTGAAGTGGTAAGCAACCAGAGGCCCGGTAGCCAGTATCGCAGAAAATGAAACCGCAATAAAAATAATAACTTTGTGTTTTATGTTCTTCCACAGGGTAGTTTCGATTTTCTGAAGGAGCTCATCTTTTGCAGGAAGAAGGGAGAGCAGGCGGGGAGAAAAAAAAACGATTCCCCACACTGATATAAAGGAAAGCTGAAACGAAGCTCCAAAAAGAGAAGAAGGTTGAATAGTTAGGATCACCAAGGCTGCCAGAGCCAGTGCGTGGTAGAGATTTCGTTCTCTATTGAAAAGGAGGGCGATAATATAGGCAGCGATCATAATAAAGGCCCTCTGGACCGAGACCCCCGCCCCAGCTATTAAAGCATAGAGGGAAACAGGAAAAAGACTAAGAAAAGCAGCAAGCTTGGGAACATTTCCCAGGAGAAGAAGAAATTGAGAAAGACTTAATAGCCATCGGAGTAAAAAATAAGCAACTGCGGCAACAATTCCAATATGAAGTCCGGAAATAGCGAGGATATGGGCAGTTCCGGTCCGGACGAAACTTTCATCAATTTCTTCGGGGATAACCTTTCGTTCCCCGAGAAGCAGGGCGCGCAATAATAAATTTGCAGGAGATGGGATGTGGGAGTCAAGTGCTTTCCGGATTTGGTCACGAAACTGGTCAATGTTCCGCAAGGAAAAGGTGTGGTTCTTCACCCCAATTCGAAATAGCGTCCGGTCTTTGGGCAAATAGCCAGTGACACAGATATCCTGAAAAGCAAGCCACCTTTTGTAGTTAAAGCTCCCCGGATTTCCAAAATTTCGCGGCCTGCGTAAGCGAGCAGAAAAAACGATGCGATCATCGAGCAGAAATTTTTCTCTACCATCCTCCACGGTAAGCAGGATATTCCCGGTAACCGGATAGCGTTTTCCTTGAGCCCAGACCCACCGCGCGTTAACGTAGAGATGAGTGGTGTTGGGCAAATACTCTACCGGACGGTAAAGGGATCCTTCTACGGTGAGGGGTTGGTTGTGGGCCCAGTAATAAATATGGTGAAAGGGAAGCTCGGGACGCACCTGATGATTTATTAATAGATTTCCGGCCAGAAAAATTCCCAAAGAGAGCACTACCTTCGATAGCTTTTCATGGTTTCTTATCACGAAACAAAGACCGGAAATGAGAAAAGAAAGCGCGGCCCAGAGAATGATTTCGGCGGGCGGATGCCAATAAAGCCCAGCAATCAGCCCGGCCATGTAAGTAAAGAGGAGAGAGTAAATAGGGCAAAAAGTAATTCGTAAATGTTGTTGAGGCGAAGGCGAGGGCACCTATAAAGACCTTTTGTATTAGTGAGGCTGAGATGAATACGAAAAAAACTCTCTCAAACCTATCCAGATCAATTTGAATTGTCAAGCAAGCGAATTCATGGTAAAAAGGCATTAAAGCAAACCCAGAAATTTTGAAGTAGAAAAAAATCATGGCCCCCCCTATCTTCACCGTCTCTGAGCTTACCAGCCAGATAAAAATGCTCCTGGAAGAAAACTTCCCTTTTGTTTGGGTGGAAGGGGAAATTTCTAATTTGACCCTGCATTCCACCGGGCATTATTTCTTTACCCTCAAGGACGAGAAAGCCCAGATTCGGGCAGTCATGTTTCGGTACCAGGCACAACTCCTTCCTTTTAAACCGGAGAATGGGATTCATGTGGTGGTTCGGGGGAGAATAGGTGTTTACGAACCCCGGGGAGAATACCAGATATTGACGGACTTCGTGGAGCCTCTGCGTAAAGGAAGCCTCCAGTTAGCTTTTGAGCAAACGAAAAAGAAACTGGCGGCAGAAGGACTCTTTGATCTCTCCCGGAAAAAGTCACTCCCGCTTCTGCCGCAAAAGATCGTCATCATCACCTCTCCTACGGGAGCAGCAGTCAGGGACATACTCCGCATTATTGATCAACGATTTGCCAACTTAGAGATTATCATTATCCCGGTTCGGGTGCAGGGAGCGGAAGCCCCGGGGGAAATCATCGCCGCCTTAGAACTGGTTACCACCATCCCCGATGTGGATGTGGTCATTCTGGGAAGAGGAGGGGGATCAATCGAGGATTTGTGGGCCTTTAACGATGAGGGAGTGGCCCGGGCAATTGCAAAGTGTCAGGTGCCGATGGTTTCGGCAGTGGGACATGAAACAGACTTCACGATTGCCGACTTTGTTGCAGATGTAAGAGCTGCTACTCCTTCGGCAGCAGCCGAAATGGTAGTGGAAAAAAAAGAAAATCTCATCAAACTCCTGGAAGCCTTAAAATCCCGGATGGGAAAAGGGTTTTATTACCCATTCAACGCCTGGAAAAACAAGGTTGAAGTAGCCCGGAAGGGCTTAGGAGATCCTCGAAAAAAGTTAGCTGATCTCAACCTGAAAAATGATGACTTAAGCCAGAGGCTTATTCAATTATTTTACCAAACGATTCAAATAAAAAGGGAGCGATGGAGCCATCAAAATGAAAAGGCGATTCTTTTCTCCCCCCTGGGGAAGACAAAGGTTTGGAGAAAGGAACTTTACCGAGAAGGGGAAAAACTAAGAGTCTGGATGGAAAGGAAACTGGAACGGTGTATAAGGACGCTGGAAAAATCCATGGCCTTGTTGGATGGAGCAAGCCCGCTTACTATTTTAAAACGGGGATACAGCATTGCGCGAACCTGGCCGGAAAAGACCATTGTCCGGGAAGCCAGCGCCCTTAGCCCCAACCAAACATTGAATATAAAGCTTTACAAGGGAGAGGTTTTTTGCACTGTGAAGAAGACGAGAGAAGAATAGCGTTGCTTTAATGTTTAAAGGCCCGCTGACCAGTAAAAACCATGGCTATTGGAGGCTCGGCTTCATTACACGCTTCGATGGCTTCAAAATCCCGTTCTGACCCACCCGGCTGGACAATCCCGGTAATTCCTTCCTTTATCCCCACATCCACCCCGTCTCGAAAAGGGAAAAACGCATCCGAAACCATCACCGAGCCAAGGAGATTTCCTTTTGCCTTTTTAACCGTTTCATCAATAGCGGTCTTTAATTCCGGATTGCGTTTTTTTCCCGCGATTTCTTTTTCCAGGGTTTTATAGGGTATTCCATACTCTTTAAAACAGAGAGCATCAGCGTACTTGGTATGGGCCTTAAATACTGCAATTTCAGCCACCCCCACCCGGTCCTGTTCGCCAGTTCCGATGCCCACGGTAACGCCGTCTTTCACAAACAACACGGAATTGGAAGTAACCCCCTGCTCAACGCCCCAGCCAAAAAGAAAATCCTCGTATTCCCCTTCGGCAGGCGCCCTCTTTGTGTGATACTCTTTTCCTTTGTGGACAGCCCGTGCAGGCTTAAAATCCTCTTTGCCGAGAATGGCGTTTAATGCAGACTGCTGGACAATGATCCCTCCGTCCATGAGGGATTTAATGTCCACAAACCGTTTATTCCGATACTGTTCCAGTTTGTCAATGCGATCAATGCGAATTATTCGGAGATTTTTTCTGGTCTCAAGAATTTCTACGGCACCGGATTCATATTCTGGTGCCACTACCACCTCCAGGTAGTTTTCACTGATCAGCTCCGCGGTAGTTTTATCTACCGGACGATTTAAGGCAACACACCCACCAAATGCTGCTATCCGGTCGGCCAGATTGGCTCGACTATACGCCTCGGCTATGGTTTCTCCATACGCCACCCCACAGGGATTGTTATGTTTCATAATAGAAGCGGCTGGTCTTTTGGTAAGAAATTTAAGAATGTTAAGGGCGTTATCAATATCAGTAAAATTGATTTTACTTGGATGCTTCCCGGGTTGTAACAGGGCGGACTCATCTATTGTACTTACAAGGCCTAAACCAGGTTCAATAAATTTACATTCTCCCAAGACCAGGTTTCCGCTTATCAATTCATAGAGAGCGGCTTCCTGTCCGGGGTTTTCTCCGTAGCGGAGCCCTTTTTCAATCACTTCTCCGCAATCCGGATCGGGAAGTTTCCAGGTTCTTTTTCGATAAAGGAGGGTTTGCTTTCCGAAGGTTATGGTAATCTCCTCAGGGAAGTGGTCATCCATGATGGTTCGATATATTTTTTTGAGGTCGGTCATGGTGCAATGCTCCACGAAAAACAAGGTTAGGTTTTGTCGGTTCGTCCCTTGGTGCGATGAGCTTCGGTTTTCCAGGGACGACGGGAAAGGATAAAAGCAACAAACAGGGTAAATAAAAGCCAGTCACGGCCGATGAGAATTATGGAGGTCCAGGAAAAGTTTCTATAAGGATGATGGATGTCGGTTGCGAGATCACTCACTATAATAAAGGCCAGGACTATCGGGACAAAATATTTGATCAAAATATCCCACCACGAACCAATATGAGGAGAAGAGGTTTTGTTTATGTGTTTCCTGATTTTTTTAATGTGAAAAAACCAACCTACCAGAATACACTCAAGAATCCCTACCAGAACCAGGCCATAATGGGAGAGGAAATGATCTACAATGTCTAACCAAAAAAGGCCGCCACCGGTGGTAAAGATAATACCCCCCAAAAAGCCCAGGACACAAAGGGTAGTTACAACTTTTTTGCGATCAAAATGGAACTTATCTATTAAGGCAGAAGCAAAGGCTTCGAGGATGGAAATTGATGAAGCAAGGCCCGCAAAAGTCAGAGAAAGAAAAAACAGGGCGCCGAAAATACGGCCACCAGGTAAAAGGCTAATCGCTTTAGGATAGGTTACGAACGCCAGACCGATGCTTTGAGTCACCACTTTTTCAATTGGTTGTTGATTAACCTGGGCCATATACCCTAATACCGCAAAAACTGCAAACCCCGCTATGATGGAAAAAACAGTATCTGCCAAAGCAGTGATAATGGCAACTCTGGTAAGGTTGCTTTTTTCGGGAAGGTAGCTTGCATAGGTTATCATGATCCCAAAGCCGAGGCTTAAGGTAAAGAAGATCTGGCTGTAGGCATCAATCCAGACTTTGGGGGTGGCAAGCTTTCGAAAATCTGGCTTAAGGTACGCAACAATCCCCGTTTTTGCTCCTTCCAGGTTCAAACCCCAAAAAAATAAAACGATCATCAGAAGAAGCAATAAAGGCATGAAAATTTTATTGGCCTGCTCAACCCCCTTTTCTATTCCCTTATAGACAATTAGCCAGTTAAGAAACCATACGATCAGGAGCATAAACAGAATAGGAGTACGAACAGAGCCAGTCTCTGCGGGTCCGGAGGTAGTCCCCAAATAAGTCGTATAGAAGAACGCATTGGGATCACTTCCCCAGGAGAGATTAAAAGAAAAGATGAGAAAATTTAAACACCAGGCGATTATAACACAATAATAAAGCTCGATTCCGAACATGACAAACGTCAACGCCCACCAGCCCAGCCACTCCCATTTCTCACTGATTTTTGCGTAGGCCAAGGGCGCACTCCCTATCCGCTCGTGTCCTATTCCAAATTCTAAAATCAGCAGGGGAATGCCGGCGGTAACAAGAGCAACAAAATAAGGAATCAGATAAGCCCCGCCCCCATTTTCGTAAAGAACATAAGAAAATCGCCAGATGCTTCCCAACCCTACCGCTGAACCAATGGCAGCCAAGATAAAACCGGTTTGGGTTTTCCACTTGCCCCGCTTTTCCAAATAATCTATAGACATTATTCCTCACTCACATTATAATGAATCCAGGGCGGTCAAAGCGCCGTCCTAAAAGGAAAGAGTAATCGTCAAGAGAATATGAAGCCCGCTTGGTGGATCCAGGCAAAAAAATTCTATGTTAAAGCGGGTTAATTTTCAACGGAAAATTTTCTAAAATTGTTCCCAAGTGGAGAAGAGGTGAAAGGGACGATGGCATTTGAGGAGGCAATGGAGCGCCTTGAAGAAATTGTGGGGCAACTGGAAAAAGGCGAGACCTCGTTAGAAGACGCACTCTCTCTTTTTGAAGAAGGGGTAAGGCTCTCCCGTTTTTGCCGGGAGAAGCTTGATGAAGCGGAAAAAAAAGTAGAGATGCTTCTTAAAGACGAAGGCGGTGTTTTCCATAGCGCCCCTTACTTTTTGGGACAAAAGGGCGATAATTCCAACTCAAAAGAGAGGTAGCAGTATTCTCAGGGGTGGACTCCGTGGGCCCGCTTTTGATTCTATGGAGAGAAGGTTGGTATTGTTAGAAATGAGAAAATAGTTTAAGGCCCGATTAGGAAAGGATGATAAATACAATTCAGCAGGCAGTGATCCCATGGATGTGGAGAGCTTTCTAAAAGAGCGAAAAAAACTAATAGATGAAACACTGGATAAGATTATCCCTCCAGACAACACGTTTCCCCCCAGCATTCATAGGGCTATACGATATAGCCTTTTAGAAGGAGGAAAAAGAATTCGGCCGATCTTAACCTTGACCACTAATGAACTGGTAGGGGGAGACTACAAAGCAATCTTACCGTTTGCGTGCGGAATAGAGTTAATCCACACCTATTCCTTAATCCATGATGATTTGCCGGCTATGGACAACAGCAATTTTCGAAGAGGAAAGGAGACCGCTCATAGAGTTTTTGGAGAGGCCATAGCTATTTTAGCGGGGGATGCGCTTCTTACCCTGGCTTTTCAAGTTATGACCGATACCGCCCTTTTAAACGGGTATAAACCAATCTCATTGTTAAAAGCAGTGCATATTATTGCTCAGGCTGCGGGGTTGCAGGGGATGGTAAGCGGACAGACATTGGACATTGAGACCCAAGGAAAAAGCTTTGATCTCCCTCTGATAGAATTTATTCACACCCATAAAACCGGTGCCCTGATAGTAGGTTCAATCAAAGCAGGAGCCATTCTCGGCGAGGCCAAAGAGAAAGAGGTTGAGGCGTTAACAAAATATGGGAAAATGATCGGGTTAGCCTTCCAGATCACGGATGATGTGCTCGATGTTGAAGGATCAAAAAAGACCTTAGGAAAGGACACCGGGGTAGATGAGTTGCAGCAAAAAGCCACCTATCCACACCTCTTAGGATTGGAAGAATCCCGGAAGCGAGTTGAAGAATTAATTGACCGGGCGGAGAATGCCTTAGAAGTGTTTGAGGATAAGGCCGAACCACTAAAGCAGATTGCCCGATATATCTGCCGGCGCGTTCATTAAACGAATATGGATAAGAATAAGCGTACCCGTGAAGACCCCTCCAGGTTATTAGATCGGATTGACAGTCCCTCCCAGTTAAAGCAGCTTCCGGAAGAAAGTCTCCCCCAGTTAGCCGAAGAGATTCGTGAGGCTATTATTGACACGGTTTCCCAGACAGGAGGGCATTTGGCCTCAAATTTAGGTTCTGTGGAACTCACCATCGCCCTCCACTATATTTTTGATACTCCCCAGGACAAAATTATCTGGGATGTGGGCCATCAAAGCTATGCCCACAAATTGCTCACGGGCCGTCGGGATAAATTCTCTACTCTTCGGCAATATGGGGGGATTAGCGGATTCCCCCGGCGGTCGGAAGGGCCGCATGATGTTTTTGATGCAGGGCACAGCGGCACATCTATCTCGGCAGCTTTGGGAATAGCTGAGGCGGAAAAGCATAAACATGAACACCATAACATCATTGCAGTTATCGGCGATGGTTCAATTACCACCGGGATTTCCTTTGAAGGGCTGAATCAAGTGGGGCATTTAAAAAGCAACCTGATAGTGATTTTAAATGATAATGAAATGTCTATTTCTCCCAGCGTGGGGGCCTTAGCCTCGTACTTGTCCCGCATCATCACCGGACAAGCGTATAATCGCCTCCACAAAGAAGTAATGGAATTCTTGAAAACTATACCGAGTATCGGCCCAACGCTTGTTCGGGCAGCAAAACATGCAGAAGAATCTTTAAAGGGGTTCATAGTTCCCGGACTTCTGTTTGAGGAATTGGGGTTTAAGTATGCAGGGCCAATTCAGGGCCATAATCTTAACCGCCTCATCGAAAATCTACGAAACATCAAAAACCTTCAAGTAAGACCGATCTTGTTACATGTTATCACCACCAAAGGAAAAGGATACGCTCCGGCAGAGAAAGACCCGGAAACGTTTCATGGAGTGGGTCCTTTCGATAAAGCCACCGGGAAGCCTCGCGAGCCGAAAGAGCCTCTAAAGAATTACACGGATATTTTTAGTGAGACACTGGTGGAACTTGCTCAAGATGACGAGCGAATCATTGCCATCACTGCGGGAATGACTACTGGTACTGGACTCGCAAAATTCAAACAGTTATTCCCTGATAGATTTTATGATGTGGGAATAGCAGAACAACACGCGGTCACTTTTGCCGCGGGGCTGGCTGCAGAAGGGCTCCGACCGGTGGCAGCGATTTATTCTACTTTTCTTCAAAGAGCTTATGATCAGATTCTGCATGATGTTTGTTTACAGAACCACCCGGTAGTGTTTGCTGTTGATCGGGGAGGGATTGTAGGAGAAGATGGAGCTACTCACCAGGGGCTCTTTGATCTTTCTTATTTACGGCATATCCCTAACCTGGTGATTATGGCCCCAAAGGATGAAAATGAATTGCGACATATGCTGCACACGGCCTTGAAACTAAAAAACCCAACTGCCATTCGGTATCCCAGAGGGAAGGTCGAGGGGGTCGAAATTGATCAAGCCATAAAAACGATTCCTCTGGGAAAGGCTGAGATGCTTTGCCAGGGTTCGGACGTGGTTATCTTTGCGATAGGAAGCACCGTATTGCCAGCGTTATCAGCGGCTGTCCTTCTCAAAGACAAGGGCATCAATGCTACCGTGGTAAACAGCAGATTTATAAAGCCACTGGATGAAGCATTGATTTGTAACTTAGCTCAGAAAATTCGTATGGTACTCACGGTGGAAGAAAATATGCTTGCCGGAGGATTCGGAAGCGCGATTTTAGAGACATTGGAAATGCATGGTATTGAAGGAATTAAGGTAAAGCGAATTGGTATTCCCGATGAGTTTGTAGAACATGGTCCCCAAAAACTCCTCCGAAAGAAGCATGGTCTTGATGATACCGGCATTTTTCAAGCTACCTTTTCATTATTAGCCTCCCAAAACAGCAAGAAAGTTTGGTCGAAGATCGTTCAGGTACGATAAAAACGTAGCAACCACCCCCCTTTAAAAAAGTTTGTGAAATAATATCTTGATGCCCAGGGCCATGGGGTCAAAAAAAGAGCGAGTAGATAAACTTCTGGTAGACCGGGGTTTGGTTAAGAGCCGGGAAAGGGCAAAAGCCCTTATCATGGCAGGAAACGTGTTGGTTGATGGTCAAAGAACAGAAAAGGCAGGCACCCTTATTGATGTTGACTCACAACTAACATTAAAAGAAAAGGACCACCCCTTTGTGAGCCGTGGTGGGGTGAAGCTGGAGTTCGCTCTCGACTATTTTAAGGTTTCAGTGCAGGGAAGGATTGCGATGGATGTTGGCGCCTCAACCGGCGGGTTTACCCATTGCCTTCTTCTGCAGGGCGCAAAGAAAGTTTATGCGGTGGATGTGGGATACGGACAGTTGGACTGGTCATTAAGAAATGACCCACGAGTAGTGTGTATGGAAAAGACTAACATCCGATGGCTCTTGGGAGGTCAGATTCCTGATCCCATTTCTTTGGCTGTTTCTGACACCTCCTTTATTTCTTTAAAGAAAGTTTTAGTCCCATTGCTTCCGCTGGTTGAAAAGAGGGGAGAGATCCTTGCTCTTATCAAGCCTCAGTTTGAGGTAACGCCTCGTGAGGTGGGAAAAGGAGGGGTGATACGGGACAGAAAACTCCATGCTCGGGTAGTTGAAGACATTGTTATGTTTGCCAAAGGGTTAGGCATTACGGTGTTGGGGACAGTGGAGTCGCCATTAGAGGGGCCAAAGGGAAATAAAGAATTTTTTATTTATCTCAGAAAGTTACCATAGTGGATGAAAGTAAAGGTTGCTAAAACGTCAGAATTTTGCTTTGGAGTAAAGAGAGCGATGGAGATGGCTCTTGGTGCGGCAAAAGCAATTGGCAAGGGAGGTATTTACACCGAGGGACCTCTCATTCACAACCCCCAGGTTTTGGAATTGTTGCAAGAGCAAGGGGTGGTCCCGCTCCCAGAAAAAAAAGGAAACCTTCAGGGTACAGTAATAATCCGGTCTCACGGAATATCCCCTAAACGGCTTCAGGAGCTAAAACAAACTGGTGCGCTGATTTTAGATGCCACCTGCCCTAAGGTTAAAAAAGTTCAATCCATTATAGAGCGCTGCGCCAGGAATGGCTATGGTGTTGTCATTGTGGGAGATCCAGCTCATGCAGAAGTGAAAGGATTGTCGGGGTTTGCCGGGGAGAGTGGTGTCGTGATTCAGAACGAAGGCGAACTCATAAACCTGCCCTCCGGGAAAAAGCTTTGTGTGGTCGCTCAAACCACCCAGAACCGAGAGAAGTTTATTGCCCTAACCGAGAAGATTAAAGAGCGGTTTCCGGAGACAGACGTTTTCGATACCATCTGCGATGCCAATCGGAAGCGCCAGGAGGAGTTGCAGAATCTTTGTCTTTCAGTAGATGCGATGGTAGTGGTTGGTGGTAAGGCAAGCGGTAATACCAAAAGGTTGGTAGAGATTGCGCAATCAACGGACACACCGACTTTTTTTGTGGAAAGCGAGGCTGATCTCGAACCCGATCCCTTGAAGCAGTACAAAGTGGTAGGGGTGATTGGTGGTGCTTCCACACCAGACTGGGTATTAAAGCGCGTCGTCCAAAGGTTATCGCTTACTTAATATCCAAAATCCTACCTTCTTTGACCTCAGTGAGAAATTCTTCTGCAGTTCTTACCCGGAGGGTTGGGTAGGTAGGAAAGCGGGAATACGCAGCAATGATGGCCTGGTGAACCTCACGACTCCGGGTGGCTGAACAATCCGAAATAATTACCGAATAAAAATCATTACAAAGGCCATCTATGGCAGTGGCAAGCACACAGATTTCTGTGGTTAAGCCAGTTACCGCGATGGTATCAACCCCTAAGGTTCGGAGGGTTATGTCCAAATCAGTCTTAAAAAACGCACTGAATCGCCGCTTTGGTAACACAATATCTTCCGGATGCACCTCCAGTTCGTCAATCACGTCAGCTCCTTGTGTTCCCCGCACTGCATGGGGATGCATTTTCCCCTTGAAGAGGAAATCTTCTTTAAAGTAACTATCGCAGGCAAATATAATGAGGCCATTAAGCTTCCTTGCTTCATCCAGCAGAAAGTTAGTTCTGGGGATGATAGCTCTGAATCCCTGAGTGATTGGATGATCAGGGGGGCCGTTAAAACTGTCCTTCAACATATCCACAATAATGACGGCAAAGTTCATAGGCGGTTCCTCTTCAGCAAAAATGGTTATGTAGCATTACGGAATCTTCCTACGGTCAATCCAGCGTAAACTCCCAGGCGCACCAGAATTCTTTCGGATGGCGATCGGGAGGGCAAGCGATGCAAGTGGTTTTTATGCGGGGATCAATCGTCCGGGCAAAACCACTGTATTCCACCGTGCCTACTGGTTTACAGGGAAAATCATCAAGGGTTTTCCTTTTCCGGGCTGACTGTACCCGGCACTCTTTCATTTTGAATAGAAGCTTTTTCCCATTCACCGGAATGATTTCCTGCTCATTCACCTGGGCATAGAGGCGGTACTGGAGAGCTTGGGCAAGGGCCTCTAATCCTCCATTCTGGGGGGTGGCAAAGGTCTCCATGATCCTCTGAGCTTCAATGACAGTGAAGCGCTCCCATGCCTTGGCATCGAATTTAATTGCGGTTTCGAGGTCGTATGCCTCTTCAACACCCAAAAACCAGCATCCGTCATGAGCTAACCAGTTTTTAGCATACATTCTGATAATGTTAATAAGTGTATCCCTGGGAAGATCTTCAAGCCTAACCATTTACATTTTCTCCTTAAGAATCTAATTCTCTCGGTCCCCCCTTAGCAAAGGGGGACTCAGGGAGATTTGTCTGCTTATTATTGTCGTTGACTATAGCTCTTAACCCTGTACCCGTATATTTACCTTTTTTATATGATTCTTGAAAAACCTCATTCCGCCCCCTTCACTGATAACCTGAAGGATGCCAGGAGGATCAGTCACAACGACTCCGGAAAGTAGCGTCACCCCCAGCGGCTTAAACAATTCTGGCAGAAGGAGCGTAGATGCTCCCAGGAGAACAATTTCCCGGCATTTTTGAGAGGACTCGATCAGGGAATCGAGAGTACCATTAATCAGGGAGGTGGAGGTTATGAGGGCAACGTCGCACCCCGGAAGCCCTTCCGGCGCTTTTTCTGCGGGAAGCAAGCCCGGAGCAATTTCGTTAGTTTGTTCAAAAATGATTAATTCCCGCGCCCTTTTTCTTAAAGGGGCCACCAGTGGCCCAAAGAATCCTACCATGCCCACCCGATCTTCTCGGCCTAATTCTAAAACATCAAGAACATCTCCTACGTTTTGTTCTCCCCGCTCACTATTTGTCAGGGCATTAGCCGTAGCTATTCCCACTGAGGACTCAACCAAAAGGGAAGCGCCAATATATCTCAGGAGTTCATGGGTTGATTTTCCTGCCAAGGGCAGATACCCACCGAAGGCTGAGCAACCTTCGGGAAGACCATCTCTGAAGGTATAGGCTACGCCGGCATTTCCATCATGAAGAAGAACACCAGTATATTTTAACCCAATCCGTAGATCAGCAATCTTTTTTTCCGGTATGTTTTCTAACAGGTATTCCCGAACGTAATGGGTTATCATACTTCTTTCTGCTGGTCATGCAAACTTTTTTCCGACAGGCACATGATTTCTACAACATCACCCTAATGCACCTGATAATAACATTGGTTATTATGGATCCGGTAGTAGATTTTTCCCTCCTTTATCAGGAGCTCTAAAATACTCGTTAGTTCTTTTTTGTGGATCCCCAAGGCCCGGGAGATGTCATCCACGGTGCAGGGCCTTCTTTTTAAAAGATCAAGCACCCTTCTCTTCCCATTTACTATAACGCCTTCGATATCGTCATTTATTGACCCGGTTATGATTTCCGCCTTCTCTCCGAATCGTTGTTTGATATGTTCTAACTGTTCTCTGGTTACGGGAAAGGTAAACTCTTCTGCCGGAGGTCGGTCTATGCTGTTTAACTGGATTTTATCAGGATCAATTTCCTGTACCGCCTCATTTAACCTATTGATTTCTTCTCTCGTATCATTAACGCCCAGACAAAAAAGGATCTCCAGCCAGATTTGGCCTGAGAAGGCTTTCCTAAAATCTTTCAACCCCTGAATGATGGCTTTGATAGCAAGAGAGGGATGAGGGCGATTTACATATTTAAAAACCGAAGGGCTTGCCGCATCTAAGGAGGGGAGAATTACATCCGCTTTAAGAAGCTCTTTTTTTACTTCATCCTGATAGAGAAGAGAAGCATTGGTTAATACTGCCACCGGAATGGAAGAGAGGTTTTTTATTTCAGAGACAATGTGACCGAGTTGGGAATGTAAGGTGGGTTCACCCGAACCACCTAAGGTAATATGATCTGGTGGATGGGTCGTCTCCTTGAGATATTGCTTCAGGCTATGGATTACCTCTTTATGTGGAATATATTCTTCCCGATCAATGGTTCGGTGGGTGGTCCTCCCCAGTTCGCAGTAGATGCAATCAAAACTGCAGGTTTTATAAGGGATGAGATCAACCCCCAAAGACCTCCCCAATCGCCTCGAAGCGACCGGACCAAAAATGAATTTCACTCGAACAAACTCCTTGCTCTTTTTTCGACTCTGGTTGCTATTATTGAGACAGGCTTTTTGCTTTACAGAGATAGCCCACCTTCATTGTCCTTCCTTACCAAAAATGTATATCAAGAATCTTATTATTTCAACCATTACCTGAAATGGGCTTTATTAATCCGCCGTGGAATCACCTGGAAAAGATTGCAATCTCAGGAAAATAAATCCGAAAAAGGATCTTCGCTTTTTGAACCTTCCCGCTATCGGGCGTAAATCACCATGTATTTTCCTTTAGGCTGGCCTTCAAAACAAATTTGACATTCCTCGCTTGCATCTTCACTCACCGGTTCAAGATGAACTTCCAGACCAATGGACTGATACAGCTCTACCAGCTCGCTTAAGCGAGGCTCACCTGCCACCGACTTTCTTTCCCATCCTCCCCTTTTTAATTCCTCATCTCTATTTACCATCTTAATCTCCCG
>JAZDOO010000035.1:0-4628 GCA_043798555.1 Pseudomonadota bacterium
CAAAGTAACCTATGCCCCTTATCAATAGCCCATTGGTTGACAGAGAGAAGAAAACATGGTTTAATCCCGACAAGGTTGCATTTTCTCTATTAGAAACCAACAGAAAAAGGAGGAATAAAATGAAAATGAGCCAAAATAATAGTAACCAATTATTTTTATTCTTGTTAATCACCGCAGTGTTCCTTTTTATCCCCTTTTCCACGGTGATGGCATCGCCCTTTGCCTATATCACAAATGTTGCAGATGGTAGCGTTTCCGTCATTGATACTGCTACCAATACAGTAACGGCCACGGTTATCGTTGGTACTTATCCTGAAGGTGTGGCAGTGAACCCCGGCGGAACTCGTGTCTACGTAACTAATGCTGGGAGCGACAGCGTCTCGGTTATTGACACCTCCACCAATACCGTAATTGCTACTGTTACTGTTGGGGATTACCCTGAGGGCGCAGCAGTAAACCCCGCAGGTACGTACGTCTACGTGGCGAACAATGCACATGGCACTGTTTCTGTCATTGACACTGGGACCTCCACGGTGACTGCCACGGTTACCGTTGGAAATAATCCTTTTGGCGTAGTGGTAAACCCTGGGGGTACGTATGCTTATGTCACCAATATCGGGGATAATACTGTTTCAGTCATTGATACTGCTACCAATACCGTAACTGCCACTGTCTCTGTGGGAAACTACCCTCGGGGAATAGCAGTAAATCCCACGGGAACACGGGTCTATGTGGTAAATTCTGCGGATAATTCTATTTCAATTATTGACACCTCTACCAATACCGTTACTGCAACCGTATCGGTAGGAAGTGATCCTTTTGGTGCAGCAGTACATCCTGCCGGCACGTACCTTTACGTGACGAACGTTGGGGGCGACAGCGTCTCAGTTATTGACACCTCCACCAATACGGTAACTGCCACGGTGGCTGTAGGAAATGACCCTAACGGGATAGCCATAAATCCGGCAGGGACCCGTGTCTATGTTGCAAATTTCTTGGATGATAACGTCTCAGTAATTGATACGTCCACCAATACAGCACTTACCACCGTAACTGTCGGAAACGAGCCTATCGCTCTGGGCAATTTCATCGGCCCTGTAATGCCCGTTACTCCTGCTGACATTCAGTTTACCGGTCTCACCACCAGTCTCTCAGCTACTCCGCATCCTGGCGACTCGATAACGGTTACCGCCAATTGTATCGGTCCAGGTACCATCTACTATAAGTTCTGGTACCGGGCTGGTTATGGGACATCTGCCTACGATACTAATCCCTGGGAAGTAATGCAGAACTTCACTACCAGTAATGTCTGCACTTACGTCTTTCCCACCGCAGGACATTATATCATTGTGGTCTGGGGGGTTACTGATACAACGAACGTTGATCCTGATAGTGTTCCTTTAATCGGAACGGATATAACAGTAGAAAACCCGTAGCCATTTTGAGTCTTAATCTTAGTGTAGTGTCTCGGAAATGACTTTACACCATTCTTGTCCAAAATAGAGATTGCTTCAGCGTTGCCTCGCAATGACAAATCAAGTAATACCGCCACTTAGAGTCATTGCGAGCGACAGCGGAGCAATCTCAGGGGATTGCCACGTCGTCCGCCTCTGAGGCGGACTCCTGGCTACTTTCTTTTGTCGTTCACTATAAATTACCTTAAGTTAGTCGAAAGTTCTTACAATCCCCTCAGACTCCCCTTTATAAAATGGGAGGACTCTATTAAAAAACCTGGGAGAACAATGAAAAAAACAACCTGGCCCATTTTACTGATCTTGTTTTATTTATCCGGCGCGAGTGGCCTTATCTATGAAATCGTGTGGGTGAGGATCTTTTCGCTGGTCTTTGGGAATACCAACTATGCGGCCACCATCGTGCTCAGCGCCTTTTTTGTTGGTATGGCCGTGGGTTCACTCTTTTTTGGCCGGAAGTCTGACCGTATCTCGTTACCATTCAGAGTTTACGCGTTCTTAGAAATTGGAATCGGTCTTTCCGCCTTAACGGTGCCCATTCTCGTCAAGGTAATGGACAGTTTTTATCCCTCATTATACCTCGCCTTGGGGGAAAAGAATGTTTTCTTCTTCATTATCAGATTCATCCTTTCTTTTATCATTCTTTTTATCCCCACCTTTCTTATGGGCGGAACCTTACCGCTGCTTATTAAATTTACCTCAATGCTGAAAGAGGAATTTGGGGAAAGCGTCTCCCTCTTATATGCATTAAATACCTTCGGAGGAGTTACCGGATGCTTTGCTTCGGGCTTTTTCTTGGTGCGCTATAGTGGCATTTATAACACCATATACACTGGCGTGGTCATTAACGTAGTAGTGGGTCTTGCTGCTCTTGTCCTCTCCAAAAAATTTCAGGCTCCAGAAAAAATAGCTCCTTACTCCGTAGAAATTAATTCAATTTCAGAATCAGACCTCAGTGCTTCTGTTGCCATCATTTCCAAATCCATTCTGGTGGTAGCGTTTGTTACGGGACTCCTCTCCATATCCTTTGAAGTGGTTTGGGCAAGGCTTTTGGTATACGTACTGTCGAGCTCGGTCTATGCCTTTTTCACCATGCTTACCACCTTTCTCTTTGGGATTGCCCTTGGTTCCCTGATTGCCAAGTGGCTTATTCCAAAAAGGAAAAAGATTGTACAGCTCTGCGGAGTGTTTTTAGGTGCCACCGGTATCTACGGCATAGTTACTATCCCTCTCATGGTCTTCCTTGCAAAAAACGACGCGGCGATCATGCATTTTTTTGGTTTCTCTTCCTGGCCTAGCTACAACGTGGGCAGATTTTTTCAAAGCGCCTTTATCTTATTTGTCCCTACCCTGCTCATGGGCATTACCTTCCCCCTCATTGCGAGCATTTCCAAAATGCGTAACCAAAGCGGGGGCATAGTAATTGGCAATGTGTACTTTATTAATACCCTGGGAGCGATTATCGGTTCTGTCATTACCGGCTTTCTCCTTGTGCCTTTCATTGGATGTAAGTGGAGCATCATGCTTTTATCAGCCATTTATATCCTTACCGGACTTACCGTCATTGTCTTCACTTTCACGAATCCAATTAAAAAATTTGGTGTCATTACTATCGCTCTCCTAATCTTAGGGATATCCCCGGTTTTATTACGAGGGAATCCCTTTATTCCCCTTCTCAATATCCGGGAAAAGGGGAGCGAAATAACCTATATTAAAGAAGGGTCTACCGGTACAGTAACAGTCCACAAGTACCCTTCCTATAAAGTCATCAACGTCAATAGAGTAAATGTGGCTGGGACCTCATTTGTACTTCGAACGACCCAAAAATTACAGGCCTTCTTACCCTTGTTTGCAAGAAGAGACCCTAAGTTTGTCTGTCAAATCGGCTTCGGGAGTGGGGAAACTTCCAGTATTGTCAGCCGCTATGAAAGTGTTGAGAGGCTTGATGTGGTGGATATCTCCTATGAGGTCTTTGCTGCTGCTCCAGAATTTCAGGAGATAAATCATGGGCTCTATAATGCACCAAACATTCGAAAAATCGTAATGGACGGCAAGAATTATATGCATTTGACTGATGAAACCTACGATCTCATCATGAACGATTCCATTCACCCGGTTGAATGCGGGAATGCAAGCCTTTACACCAAAGAGTATTTCGAGGACTGTAAAAAGCACCTTAAGGCTGGCGGTGTGATGTCAAGCTGGTTTCCGCTTTTTGCCTTAGATACGAAAGATTTTAAGTCTCTGATCTCTACTTTTAATGCAGTGTTTCCGGGATGTACCCTTTGGGTAGGAAATAACTGCGTAAATCGTCATGCCCTGTTAATCGGGAGAAAAGATGGAAAAGACGTAGCCATTGATTTTGATTTTCTTAATTCAGTCCTTGATAAGGAATGGATCCGAAAAGAGCTGGAAGAAATTAGAATGTACACAGTGTATGATGTCCTTGACTCGTTTATGTTAAATGGGAAGACAATAAAAGCATTTGTAGAAGGAGCAGACCTTAACACGGATTTTTTTCCCATCCTCGAGTACAGGAGCCCCACCACCGTTGCTACGGATAATGTACTCTTAGCCAAAAATATTAGTGATTTACTTTCGTTGCGCAGCAATGTTTTTTACAACCTGATCAATATTACTCCTTCAGAGGTACCTGAAGTTACGGAAACCTTGGATCGGTTCATGGAGAGCACCGCCTGCATCTATCGCGGCCATATTAATAGCATCTTGGAAAATTACAGGGGTGTAGTACCCAATTATTTAAAAGCAATCGAAGTAAACCCCCATGATCAGGATGGAAAAAATCTGATCGAAGAACTAACAACCAGGGAAGGTATGCTGGCTGCAAAAATTGAGACGCACGGTGCTACCAGCAAAGAATTAGAAGAGTTAGGTATTCTCAATATCGAACTGGGGAGGACTGAAAAAGCGAAACGGGTTTTCGAAACCCTGCTCGCATTAGAACCACATAACAAAGTAATCATGTATTGGCTCTTTGATCTTTATCAAACGCTAGAAGATAAGCAGAAGCAACGCGAGATCATTGATAAACTCATTCAGGTTGATGATAACAATCCAGAGGTATTCTTCCAAAAAGGGCTTTCCCTTGGTCAGGAAGGAAATTTTGAATCATCACTCCCATACTTCAAGAAAGCT
>JAZDOO010000090.1:0-2281 GCA_043798555.1 Pseudomonadota bacterium
ATTGTCTACAGACTGTATGGGCTAACAGAGGAGGAGGTAGAAATAGTTGAAAGGTCTTACAGTTAATGAAGAAGATTCCTGTATTGCAGAGAAGGAGAGGTCATGAAGGACAGCGATCCCGAGAAATGGGTTTACCGGGAGCACACACGGGTAAAACATGAGATACTGGAAAAGTATCTTAGAGGTTGGGTTCCTATCCTTGGAAGTGTGCATAAAAGAATTTGCTATTTTGACGGGTTTGCCGGACGGGGAGAATATGAAGGAGGTTTCCCCGGCTCACCAGTAATCGCTATGCGCGTTGGTAACGACCTGAAGAGTTACATAAAGGAAATGGTATGTGTTTTTATTGAAAGAGATCCAGATAATTTTGAGAACCTAAAGGCTGTCACCTTAAGCGAGGAGAGCAAATGTCCTCACTGTAAGATTCAAAATATTCACGGTGAGTTTGCAGGAGTTATAACGGAAATTATTAAAGATGTTGGGGCAAAACTTGCCCCCTCATTTTTCTTTGTTGATCCCTTTGGTTTCAAAGGAGTTCCGTTTAATCTTATCAGAGAAATTCTTTCAATCCCAAGAACCGAAGTCTTTATTACATTCATGTATAGGGATATTGGACGATTTCTCAGCAGTGACAATGTCGAGGAGATTTTTGACGAGTTATTTGGGACAACTACGTGGAGACAAATTCTGGAACGAAATGGGGGAGGTTTGGAGCGCGAACACACTCTCCGTGATCTTTATATAACTCAGCTTCGAGAACAGGCTGGCGTCAAGTTTGTTTTTCCTTTCCGTGTATGTATGGCAGAGAAATCTCAAACCCTGTATTACCTCATCCATGCTACAAATAACTTCAAAGGGCTATTTCTTATGAAGGGAATAATGTATAATCAAGGTGCTGAGGGAAATTTCGCTTACCTTGGACCAGATGACTTTGTAGCAAAGCACCAAAAGATTCTTTTTGCAGAAGATACTCCATCATTCAAAAAATTCCTGGTTCAACGATTCAAAGGACAAACTTTATCCTATGAGGACATCGAGGAGAAAACATATTTAGAAACTCGTTTTATTGATAAACACTACAGGGAGGCACTTAAGGAATTGGAGAAGGAAGGTAAGATTAAGATAAATCGAATAAGCTCAAAAAGGTCAGGCCTAAAAGGCAGCGATAGAATAACTTTCTTATAATAGAAACAGCTGTTGAATCGGTCGATCATGGGAACAAAAGTCATCACGAAAGAATATGTACTCCTCGATGGATCAAGACAATCACTGGTCCAGAAAGTCGGGGATGGTTCAATAATAATTAGATTTGACAAAACACCTCTGCCAATTAACCCAAAAGATGTAGTGTGCCCTCACTTTTTAGAGCTAAAATGGGCCTACGGTTGCCCCTTTGATTGTGCTTGGTGTTATTTAAAAGGAACTTTCAGATTTCAGCCAACCGGTACAAAGCCTGTTTTGAAACCACTTTCAAAAATGAGAGCCGCACTGGATGATTTCTTTAAAGCCAATATCCAAGCCGAGGTTCTTAACTCCGGAGAAATTGCAGACTCACTGATGTTTGAAAATGGGGGTGAACCTTTTACAAAAACCGCCATTCCTTTATTTGAAGGCCAGGATAAGCATAAAATTCTATTAGTTACTAAGTCAACGAATATAAAGAATTTATTGTCTATGGATTCACATAGACAAGCTATTATAAGCTTCAGCTTAAATGCAGATCCAGTGGCCAGAAGATGGGAAAAGGGCGCCCCACGGGTATCTGATAGGCTCGAAGCGGTAGCGAAATTGAGTCGATCGGGCTATGAGGTTCGGATTCGAATCGATCCTATGGTCCCTATAGTGGATTGGAGGAAGCATTATAAGACCCTTATTGATCAGATTTTCGATAAGTTGACCCCTGAACGGATAACGATAGGGTCTCTCAGAGGGTTGCAGAGCACAATTAATGGAGTTGAAGACAAGACCTGGATTAAGTACCTCAAAGAAAGTTCAGGTTGGGGTAAGAGGATTGAATTCAATGCCAGATATTGGATGTATCGAACAATAATTGATTATCTTGGTGAGAAACATGACTACCCACGAGTAGCTCTTTGTAAGGAAACAGTCGAGATGTGGGAGAAAATGGGGATGAATTATAAACTGATAAGTTGCAATTGCACATGGTAAAGATAATAAATTCGATAACGGTAAAATAATATGAAAATCGATGTCCTCGAGTTGATCCAATACATTGTGTGCTATGCCACTGAGAGGGGGATGAAATTAAGCCCCATCAGGG
>JAZDOO010000091.1:0-2484 GCA_043798555.1 Pseudomonadota bacterium
TAAGGGGGGATTTTCATACTTCGTTGTGGCAACAAGCCATGGGGGTTATTTAGGAAATCAACAAACCATCTCCCGCCATAATGCTATGACTTCCCGATCCACCAATACCTTACACCGCCGCCCCAGAATGAGGTCCTTGTAGCAAAACCTGGCACAAATCCTTTGAGATTATTCCGGAAGCCGTACCCTACCACCGAGTCGATGGTATATAGAACCGGCAGGTCTTCCATTAAAATATCGACGACTTTTTTATAAATCTGCCTCCGTTCCTCCATCTCCCAGGTTGTACGGCCCTGGGTTACCAACTTATCAATTTCCGGATTTATATATCTGGCCCAGTTATTCTTTCCAACCTCACCAGAATGGAAGTACGGGTAATAAGCATCATCCCAATCAAGTCGTTCTGATAAGCTGCCGACTGAAATATTATATTCTCCCCCTCGCATCGATTTAAAATAGGGTGCGCGATCTACAATTTTTATCGTTCCCTCAATCCCAATTTTTCTCAATTGATCGAGTAGGACTTGGGCTATCGCCAGATGGGTCGTTAACTGGAATTGAAAAAGCTCGATTTTCAATCCCTTGGGATACCCTGCTTCGGCCACAAGCTGTTTGGCTTTGGCAATATTCTGCCCCCTGTCCTGCACCGGAATATAAAAACGAGAATCGTTCGGAAAAGGTTGATTGTTGAGCGGTGGCACCAAACCCCAAAAAGCCCCGTCTTGAAGCTCTTTCTTATTCATGGCATAGGCAACAGCATGCCGAAGTTTTTTGTTATTAAAAGGAGGCTTCTCGTTGTTAAACCAAATTACGTTGTTTCCGGGCAGATCATAGTTAATGGTGATCCCCGGAGTCGGGTTCTTTAGTTCCGCCGCAATGGTGTTTATGGGGGGCGTTTCAATAAAATCCACGTCCCCCGCACGCAGGGCAGCCATCCGCACGCTCTCATCGGGCATTTTCTTCAACCAGACAGCATCTGCGCGAGGCAAGCGATCACCAGTCTTTTCATCAATAAGATGATAGTTGTCAAAACGGGTAACCTCAAGGGTTTCATTCGGGTAAAAGTCTTTGAGAACAAAAGGTCCAGTCCCCGGGGCAGGTTTCACCCCCGTCGGCTGCGAATCCTTCGGAATGATAGCGCAATTCTGAGCAGTCAGGTTGGCCAGAAAGGGAGCATAAGGCTCTTTTAAGATGATTTTAATTGCGTACTTGTCTATGACTGTCATAGAATCCACAATCTTCAAGGAAAATGCCATAGGCGCTCGGGTTTTCGGATCCATGACCCGATCGAATGAGTACTTTACATCCCCGCTGTCCAATTCCTTCCCATTGTGAAATTTCACCCCTTGCTTCAAAGAAAAAATAAACTCTCTTCCACCTTTGGATACCTCCCGTGATTGGGCGAGTAATGGTTTCATATAAGCGTGAGGTAATGGTCCCATCTCAACAAGGCCTTCGAACATCAAGGCATACCAATTGTAGTCCGCATAGTCTTGGTTCCTATGGCAATCTAAACCACTGGCAGCGTAGCGTTCGCCCATTCGGATTCTTCCTCCGTATTTTGGGCTTTGCCCATAGCTCAGTCCGGGCATGCCGGCCAAGGTGATCCCGGCCATTCCCACACCGGTAAGATAAACGAACTCTCTTCGGGTCATTCCTCGAATCTCATCTTTCTCCTTCCGGTACGTAGGCATCGTTCCACCCTCCTTATTGGCTATGTAGTTGTTGATTTAAGTTGAATGTGATATTTTCCCCCGCGTATTCCAGGCTACCCTCTTGATCATAAACTCTTGGATACTGATCACAAGAAAATTAAGGCTGAACATATCTTCACTCTCTTTCGGGCAACTGACCCCGGTGCTTTGATTATTAGCTGTAAAATATGAAAAGTCAATATAATACTAACCCCCTCCTGCAATTCAGGCACTAATGAGGTCTTGGGGGTGAGCGACGGGTTGGCAGTGTGACGAATATTTCCATCGTGGACATAGGTGTCGGTTTTGGTACCGGGCGTGTGCGTTATGGGGAGAGCATCTTTGGAGATGGCAGAATTCTATTACCCAGGGCAAAAAGGGAGGGGTAAGGGTGACGGGAGATGGATGCCACCCTATTTTCAAGGATGATTATGTTGATAATTGGCGGTTGTCGGAATTAAGTACGGCCAAAGAAAAGGATGGAAATTTAATCTGATTTAGACAAGAAAGGCGAGGGAAAGGGAAAGGAGCCCCTCGCGTATCTTGGCCGATTCGATGCAGGGCTCCTGCCTACAACAGAAAGGCAGGGGTTATGATATCACCAGAGATCCTCCAACGTAAATCACTTTTTGTCCTTTTGCACCAAATCGACGTTGATCTTGCCGAGAATGTTCGGTTATGTTTGTTTACAATCATGGACTTCTTCTGATGACCGGCCTTAAGGGAGCATTATACGCGCTTTCTACTGCCATCCCTGGATTTATAGCGATGGGAATCGGACTTTCAGGAT
>JAZDOO010000123.1:0-4681 GCA_043798555.1 Pseudomonadota bacterium
GGGATCGGCTTTTCCATCAGTGAGACAATGCTCACTTATGTGCGTTTCCACAATTTCTCCGATATAGAGTATGTGGCTGCCAAGATCAAGGGTATGTTTCACTTTACATTCAAGGTTCACCGGGCATTCTTCGATCAGGGGGGCGGTTTCGAGAACGCCGTAAAAAGTCTTAAAAATCTGGGACTTATCTTTATCTTTTCCCGAATAAATACCACAGTAGTCTACCTTTTTTACCAAATCAGCGGAGGGGACATTTACCGAAAATGTTCCGTGCTCCTGGATTCCCTTCAGGGTGTAGCGGACTCTTTGAATGCCTACGGTCAAGGCCGGCGGTTTGAATGCGGCAATGCCACACCAGGCAGCAGTCATAAAATTAGGCTTCCCATCCACGTTAGTGCCTACCAAAACCGCTGGCATGGGATAGAGCAATGTCTGGGGGCCAAGTCTTTTCTTGTTCATCTTGTTTCTCCTCTCAATTCTACTATTTATTACTCAGCAGGCTAACTATGGATGTTCTTTATTATAAGTAAGCAAGGTTGTCAAATGCGCTTCTGAAAAACAAAGCGGCTCTTTTAATCAATGGGCTTGCATAGCATCAAAACACCTGTTATTCTTATAAGAACCTGATTCTTGATGACCATGTATTTCTTGTCGAAGAACTCATCGGGGGGTTGCCAGATATGAAACTTAAAAAAGGGTATGTTCAGATTTATACCGGGGACGGGAAGGGGAAAACAACCGCAGCCACAGGCCTTGCCCTTCGGGCAGTAGGGGCAGGGATGAGGGTATTTATCGCCCAGTTTCTCAAAGGAAAGGGTTCGAGTGAGTTTACTGCCCTTTCCAAACTTGGGGATTCCGTTACCTTCGCTCACTATGGAAGGGGTGGTTTTATCCAGGGAGAACCAACTGAAGAGGATAAAGCGTTGGCTCGGAAAGGACTTGAAGAGGTAAGGCAGGCAATGGAGTCAGGAAAATACGATGTCATCATTCTTGATGAGGCCACCATGGCTAACTTTTTTCATCTCCTATCAGTTGAAGATCTTCTCGGGTTGATTCACCAAAAGCCCCCTTCCGTGGAATTAATCATCACTGGTCGCAGGGCTGACCCACGATTGATTGAAACCGCTGATCTGGTAACCGAGATGAAGGAAGTTAAACATTACTATACTAAAGGGGTTATGGCCCGGAAGGGGATTGAGTCGTGAGGTTTTTGGTTCCGGGTTTCAAGTTCCAGGTTTCAGGTTTTGAGTTTCAGGTGATCCGGGGGAAAAGAGGAGGAATTTGCTTTAGCTCTGCCCCCGCATGAAGCCCTCCCCATTGGTAATTTTTTGATAGATCTTGGCTGGTAATCTTCTCCTTAAATCCTAATGCCTCCCACATTTTTTCCCCAGTAGCGGGCATAAAGGGAAATACCAATAGCGTAATTAGCCGAAGGGCATCGAGGATATTATAGATAACCATGCTCAGGTGGTCTCTTTTTCCTTCATCTTTGGCTAAAGAAAAAGGCGCGGTCTCGTCAATATATTTATTAACTGCAGAAATCAATTCCCCTATAGCAATAAGTGCCTTTTGATAGGCGAGTTCATTCATAGCATTTTCCACCCGAGAGAAAGTATTTTCCGCAAGGTCTCGCAATCGCTCGTTTCCTTTTCCGGGGGAAGGAACAACTCCTCCGAAATACTTTGTTGCCATAGCAAGGCTTCGATTAAAAAGATTTCCTAAGTCATTAGCAAGTTCGCTGTTTATCCTATTAACCATTGCTTTATGGGAAAAATCGGCATCCTGACCGAAAGGAACTTCACGCATAAGAAAATACCGAACCTGATCAACACCATAATCCTCAATGAGTTTGTCTGGGACGATAAAATTTCCAAGGGACTTGGACATTTTTTTCCCCTCATGAGTCCACCACCCATGGGCAAAGGCTTTTTTATACAAAGGAATTCCGAGGGAAAGAAGAAACGTGGGCCAGTAGATCGTGTGATGACGAAGAATATCCTTGCCAATGATGTGCACATCCGCCGGCCAGTACCGCTTGAATTTATCAGGGTTATCCAAATACCCTATCCCTGACAAATAATTAATGAGGGCGTCAATCCATACATAGATAACATGTTTTGGATCATCAGGTACCGGCACCCCCCAATGGAATGACGTGCGACTGATACTTAGGTCTCTTAGTCCTTCTTTTAAAAAACTGGTTATCTCATTCTTTCTGGTTTCGGGCTGGATAAAATTTGGGGTTTCTTCGATATGTTTGAGGATGGCTTCTTGGTATTGAGACATCCGAAAAAAATAACTTTCCTCTTTTAACTTTTCTACCCCCCGACCACAATCAGGGCAATTTCCGTTCTTGAGCTGGTTCTGGGTCCAAAACGTTTCGCAGGGAGTGCAGTACCAATCCTCATAATATCCCGGATAAATATCGCCATTTTCTTTGGCTTTCTGGAAGAGTGCTCGGACTACTTTTTTGTGCCTTTCCTCAGTGGTTCTGATAAAATCATCATTGGTGATATTAAGTTTCTTCCAGAGGTCCTGAAATCTCTTAACCACCCGGTTGGCCAATTCAATCGGCTTCTCCCCCACCTCCTCCGCAGACTTTTCCACTTTTCGACCATGTTCATCAGTCCCGGTCAGAAAAAATACATCATACCCGGTCAACCGTTTATACCGGGCTAATATATCAGCTGCAATAGTGGTGTAGGCATGACCGAGGTGGGGTACGTCATTGACATAATATATTGGGGTAGTGATATAAAACGTCTTTGCCATTTAATTAACTTCCTTTTCTATCAGGTTATTTTTAAATTCCTCAAGTTTTAAGGTTAGCTGCCGCCCTTCCTCCAATTCCACCAACAAAGTTTGGGCAAGAACATTTACCTTAACTATTTTCCCCTCTCCGTAAGAAGTCATCAAACGACTTCCACATTTGGGCAAATCTTTCTTAAATCCGGTATAGGTATCAGATTCATATGCCAAACAACATAGTAATCTTCCGCATAGCCCAGAGATTTTGGCTGGATCTAAAGACAGCCCTTGGTCCTTGGCCATTCGGATGGTAACCGGCTCAAAGTCTCGGAGAAACGTAGCACAGCATACGGAGCGTCCACAACAACCAATCCCTCCCATCATTTTGGCTTCATTACGGGCTCCCACCTGCCGCATTTCTATTCGGGTATGAAATTCCGCTGCTAATTGTTTTACCAGATCCCGAAAATTTACCCTGCTTTCGGCAGTAAAGAAAAAGGTGATTTTGCCCGATTGGAAGCTGACGTCCACCAGCTTCATGGGAAGGTTAAGGTGCTCAGCTTTCTGTTTACAGATTCTCAAGGCTTCTGCCGCTTTTTTTTCTCTCCCCTCGATTTTCTTTCGGTCTTCATCAGTGGCTTTCCGAAGTACTTTCCAGATCGGCTTATTAGGAAATAGACCGGGGTGAATTCCCGGTGACTCGGAAATAATGGTTCCCAGTTGAGGGCCTTCCTTGGTATCCACCATCACTTCATTAGCAATTTTATAATTTCCTTCACTGGCATCACACAAATAGACCGTGAAGTGTTTGTGTAGTTGGACATTTACCGCTTTCATGAGCAATTCCTATCCTCTCAAAAAAATTTTAAAAGTTTTCAGACACGTTCCCAGAGGAAAACGCTCACCTTAATCCGGAGGTGTGTATTCGCTCCTTGAAGGTAAGGTAACACAAAGGGTCTCCATCGTTAGTTGAGGATTAACATTGGAGTCAAGAGTTTGTTGAAATTTTTCAATCCATAGCAAGATATTGATTAGTCTTTCCACATTCCAGAGGGAACAATGTAATGCAACATCATTAGCTTTATCTTTATTCAGAAGACAGTCAGAATTTCCGTAAATGGTATAGCGTAGGAGATCCCGATACCATATTCGCAAAAGGTTCAATGTTAGCGCCAGGGTCTCTTTATCCTTGCAAAAATCTCCCGCGAAATCGAAAATATCCTTTGCTTTGCCCCCGGCTACAGGTTTTGATCGCTCAATCCAGGATTCCCTCATTTCCTTTAAAAACTCTATGTCCAACGCTAACGATTTCCCCAGACTTCCTCCAGTCAACTGGGCCATAAGAGAAGCGGTTTCCCTATCTACATTCCTCTTTTCCATGATTACTTGAGCAGCAATGGCAATGGGAAGGGGCTGAAATTTGAGATGTTGGCACCGAGAACGAACTGTAGGCAAAATTAAGTACGGTTGCCCGGTGACAAGAATGATTACCGTCTTTGGGGAAGGCTCTTCCAGGGTTTTCAAAAGAGCGTTTTCAGCCTGGACATTCATCTTTTCTGCCTCGTCAATAATGCAGATTTTATACCCCCCAAAAAAACTTTTCCGGCTTAATTGTTGCTTAAGGGTCCGGATACTGTCAATTGTAATAGTGCCGTTTTTGGGCTCGATGATAATGAGATCAGGGTGGTTACCCCGATCTGCTTGAATACAGGCAGCACAATTCCCACAGCTTTCTGAGCCATTCGATGAACACAACAATAATTTTGCAAGGGCAAAAGCAGTAAGCCGTTTCCCAATACCCTCAATACCAGAAAAAAGATAGGCGTGAGATAATCGCTTCGTGGAAACGATTCGGGTCAATAGGTCCAAAATTTTTTCGTGTCCTCGAATTTGCTGGAAACTCACCGATCAGTCCCTTTATACTATGTGGTCA
>JAZDOO010000126.1:0-15006 GCA_043798555.1 Pseudomonadota bacterium
TATACACACCGTCATAAACAATTGCGCATGGCTATCATTGCCAAGAGAATACCCAGCACATGGTTCGACAAGCTCACCATGACCGGTCACCCTGAGCTTGTCGAAGGGTGTTGTAACGTATGCGCAAATAATTAGGTCGTCATGTATAATGGCGGATTCGCTTCGCTTAATCTGCCCTACGGCTCTCCAAAACTTTGAAGGAGAAGAAGGTTAAGCTAAAGGAAATTGTAGGTTTGCTTAACGGACGGAGGTAATAAATCTCAGTTGAGTAACCACTGAATGGAATCGAGGGCTCTTTCGAGGTAAAAGGTGGGGAAAAGTCCTACCTGAATCGTTCCCACCAGGGCAATAATCAGCACCACCATAATGGGGCCAGCATATTCAAGGACCACATCCTTAACTGGCTCTCTCATGTACATAATCACCGTAACCCTGAAGTAGTAGAAGACTGAAACCAGGCTGTTCATCACTCCGATGATGGTGAGCCATATATACCCTGATTTAATGGCAGCACTAAAAATATAGAATTTACCCATAAATCCCGCTAAGGGTGGAATGCCCGCGAGGGAAAACAGGAAGATTGTCATTGCTGCTCCCAGAAAGGGATACCGAAAGCCAAGTCCCGCATAATCCGCAATTTCCACATTGGCTTCTGCTTTTTGCCCATAAAAGAGGACGATACCAAAGGCCCCCAGATTCATACAGGCGTATGCCAAAAGATAATAAAGCACTGCTGACCAGCCAAGATCACCACCCGCCACAATTCCTACCACAATATAGCCGGCATGGGCAATACTCGAATAAGCAAGCATTCGCTTGATATTGGTCTGGGAAAGCGCCACCACATTTCCCAGAGTCATGGTCAAGACCGCCAGTACCCACAGCACATCTTTCCATTGAACCACTAATGACGATAACGCTCCGCCAAAGACCCTAACTAAGGTGGCAAATGCTGCTGCTTTTACCCCTACTGCCATGAAAGCCGTGATGGCAGTTGGAGCCCCTTCATATACATCCGGGGTCCAGCTATGAAAAGGTACCAAAGCTAATTTAAATCCCAGGCCAACGAGGATCAACCCCACCCCTAACAAAAGCATGGGATTTTGTCCCAGCCCTTTAAGCTCAATATAGCGGCCGATTGCTTCCAGATTGGTAGTGCCAGTAGCTCCATAAAGCAAGGCGATTCCGTAAAGGAGGAAGGCAGCGGCAAAAGCTCCTAATAAAAAATATTTCAAGGCTGCTTCCGCACTTTTATCCTGCCACTTTCGATATCCCGTTAAAACGTAAATGGCAATGGAGAGCGTCTCCAGCCCGAGGAAAATCACAACCAGGTCTATCCCTTTCACCATCAAGAGCATCCCTACCGTGGAAAACAACACCAAGGCATGGTATTCACCCGCATCCATTCCTTCATCCCTGAGGGCGGGAATTGACATTAAGGTTACCAGAATTGCTGTTCCCAATAATAAGACGGTAAAAAACCGGGTGAATCCGTCTATAATAATCATCCCCCCGAATGGCCTAATGGTCACTCCGGCAACTTCCGCCAGTATATAGGCCAACCCTAATACCATCCCCAGCACGGTTACATATCCCAGCGTTTCTTTCTTTTCCCGGGGAAGAACGAAGTCTAATAATAGCACCACCACTGCAGTTCCGATGAGTGCCAGTTCTGGTCCGATCGAGGTCCAGTTTATATCCGGTATCGTCATCCTACCCTCCCGTGCTCTTTCCGGTTCCCAATTACGGGTGAGTGCTCTATATTCACGTTATTCTTGTCCACCGATTTGCTAAACTCAACCCTTTGCTCCACTTTCTTTATAAGCCCATTTATTGTGGCCTCCATCGGCTTAAGAAAAGGCTTCGGGTAAATGCCGATCCAAATAATCATTATCACTATTGGCACCAGTACCAAAAGCTCCCGTTTGCTCAGATCAGGAAGATTTTTATTTTTCGGATTGGTTACCTCGCCAAACATGACCCTTTGAAACATCCAGAGCATGTAGACCGCAGCAAGCACTACGCCGGTGGCAGCAAACACCGCATAGATCACATTGGTACGAAACGTCCCCAGAAGAATGAGAAATTCACCCACAAAACCGTTAAGGCCCGGAAGCCCAATCGAAGAAAGCGTCACAATCATAAACAGGGTGGCATACACCGGCATCACTTTCGATAGGCCGCCGAATTCTGCGATCATCCGGGTATGTCTTCGTTCGTAAATCATTCCTACAATGAGGAACAGCGCTCCGGTGGAAAGACCATGGTTGATCATCTGAATAATCCCACCTTCAATACCCTGGAGGTTGAAGGTGAAAATTCCTAACATGACAAACCCCAGATGGCTCACGGAGGAAAACGCTACCAGCCTCTTTACATCCGCCTGCACCATGGCTACCAGGGCTCCATAGATAATCCCAATGATCGCTAAAATAGAAATCACCGGCACAAAGTCAACTGATGCTTCCGGGAAAAGAGGAAAATTAAAACGGAGGAAACCATATGCCCCCATTTTCAAAAGCACTGCTGCCAGAATAACGCTTCCTACGGTGGGGGCCTCAGTGTGAGCATCCGGGAGCCAGGTGTGAAAGGGAAACATTGGCACCTTGATGGCAAAGGCGAGCCCAAAGGCGAGGAAAAGCCACAACTGCACTGAATGCGGGAGAGTCATACCGTACCAGCGCATAAGGTCAAAGGTGTACTCTCCGGTAACTCCGTGGTGATAAGAGTAAATATAGAGAATGGCCACCAGCATGAGCAAGCTCCCTACCATAGTAAAGAGCACAAACTTTATCGCTGCATAGATCCGCCGTGCCGGATTACCCCACACTCCGATCATAAAGTACATGGGCACCAACATCACTTCCCAGAATACATAAAAAAGAAACACATCTAAGGCCACAAATACCCCGACCATCCCTGTTTCCAGGAGCAGGAGGCAAATCAAAAATTCTTTTACGTGGAGTCTAATGTCTTCCCAGCAGGCCAGAACCGCAATCACCGAAAGAAACGTAGTTAAAAGCACCAGCCAGAGGCTGATACCATCAAGACCCACTCGATAAGCAATTCCTAAATTTGGGATCCAATCAATATATTCGGTAAATTGCATCCCCGCCACTTCGGCATTAAAATTAAATACCAGGGGAAGGGAAATGATAAATTCAATTGCAGTCACCAGAAAAGTGACTCCTTTCATCAGTTTTTCCTTGTCCCGGTCGAGGAAAAGAAGCAGAACTACTCCTATCAACGGGAAAAAAATCAAATAGCTCAGAATCGGATAGCCCATTCTTTTGCTTCTCCTTACCGGAAGAGGTAATAGGCGATTAAGACCACAACTCCTGCCAGCATCCAGACTGCATAATTCTGAACATAGCCGGTCTGGAGCCGTTTCAATAGTGCACTAAGGCCAGTAAATAATCGGCCGGCTCCATTTGCCGTTCCGTCAACCACTCCATCATCAAAAGAGCGCCACAGCCACTCTGAACCCTGACGGATGGGCTGTACGAACAAAGCGTTATAAATTTCATCCATATAGTATTTATTGAAGAGAATCCGGTAAATCCGCTTAAACTGTCCGGCTACCATTGCCGGTGCTTCTGGGTTCTTGATATAAAGATAATAGGCTAATCCAATGCCAGCAAGTGCCACACAGAGTGATATCCCCATAAGCCCCCATTCTAACACCAGTTCGTGGGCAGCCCCATGGTGAGCAGCCTCCGCGGCATGGGCAACCCCGACCAAACCTATCCCCGCCCCAGCAGCATGGTGGGTAACCGGGTGCGCAGAGGAAAATACTGGGGCTAAAAACTGAAGAAACCAATCTTTTCCCCCTAAGACTGCAGGTATTCCTACCCAGCCTCCGATAATAGATAAAAGCGCCAATGCCATAAGGGGTAATACCATAACCGGAGGGGATTCATGCACATGCTTCGCCACATGCTCATCCAAACGGGACTCGCCGTAAAAGGCCATAAATACCGCCCGAAACATATAGAGTGCCGTAAGAAATGCAGTGATTGCCCCCACCAACCATAGTAAGTAGTGCCTCTGATAAGCTCCCCAAAGGATCGCATCTTTACTAAAAAATCCTGCGAGGGGGGCTATTCCGGCAATGGCGAGCGTTGCGATCAAAAAAGTAAGGTGGGTCCAGGGGAGCTGCTTCCGTAGCCCCCCCATTTTTCTGATGTCAAGTTCTCCAGACAGAGCATGCATGATACTCCCTGCTCCCAGAAAGAGAAGAGCTTTGAAAAAGGCATGGGTCATGAGATGAAAAATGCCGGCAGCAAATGCTCCGGCACCGCAGGCCAAAAACATATACCCGAGTTGACTGATGGTGGAGTATGCCAGGATACGTTTTATGTCGAACTGAGTAAGCCCGATGGTGGCAGCATAAAAAGCGGTCCCCACTCCAATCACTGCCACTACCCAGAGAGAAATAGGAGCTAAGACATAAAGCGCATTGCACCGGGCCACCATGTAAACCCCCGCGGTCACCATTGTAGCTGCATGGATCAGAGCACTTACCGGTGTGGGACCCTCCATAGCGTCAGGGAGCCACGTATATAGAGGA
This sequence comes from Pseudomonadota bacterium, assembly GCA_043798555.1. Lineage (GTDB taxonomy): Bacteria > Desulfobacterota > WTBG01 > JAGOGO01 > JAGOGO01 > JAZDOO01. The sequence continues at coordinate 4,571 of JAZDOO010000126.1, forward strand.
ATCTGCGCTGACTTCCCGGTTGCCCCTACAAATAGTAAGAGCGTAATCATGGTGGCCACAATTCCACCCTGCGTAAGTGTTTGCTGAGCGACAGGAAAAACTTTGAGAAAGTCAAGACTATTAAAGTGCACAAAAATAAGCATCATGCCCAGCAAAAATCCATAATCCCCCACCCGGTTGACGATGAATGCTTTCTTGCCCGCATCGGCGGGTGCCTTGTTTCGGTACCAAAATCCGATCAGGAGATAAGAGCAAAGACCTACCCCTTCCCATCCTACGAACATCAAAAGGAAACTGTTGGCAGAAACCAGCGTGAGCATAAAGAAGACAAAAAGGTTTAAGTACACAAAGTACCTTCGAAACCCTTCATCTTCGTGCATATAGCCTACTGAATAAACGTGGATGAGAAATGATACACCACTCACCGTGAGCATCATTACCATTGAAAGGGGGTCCACCAGAAAACCAAGATTTACGGTCAAATCTCCACAAGGGATCCACTGCCAAAGTACAGTTTGTTGGTTTAGGCGATCTGCTGGGGCAAGCTGAATAAGCTCCCAAAATGCCAGACAGGACACTACAAATGAGCCAAAGACACTCAAGCAGCCTATCATCCCAACAGCGCCCTTGGAAAATCGTATTCCCAAAAGGCCATTGATAATGAACCCCATGAAAGGCAGTAACGGAACTAACCAGATTAACTCCAGCATAATCCTTTTCCCTTTATTTCCCTACCATTTAAGTAGGTTTATCTCATCAACGTTAATTGTATCTCGGGTCCGAAAGATGCTAATAATTATTGCTAACCCCACTGCTGCTTCGGCAGCAGCCACGGTCATTACAAAAAGGACAATTACCTGGCCCTCTAAGGACGCCATGTGCCGCGCCATGGCAATAAAGCTTAAGTTGACCGCGTTGAGCATCATCTCAATGCACATAAAAATCACAATCGCATTACGGCGCACTACCACTCCAATCACTCCCAGGGTGAAAAGAACGGCACTCAGCGCCAGATAATGGGATAAGGGAACCATCCGTCTACTTCTCCTCTCCACTTTGTTTTGCCAAAACAACCGCCCCAATAATTGCTGCCAATAAAAGCACGGACGTAACTTCAAACGGAAGCAGGTAGTCAGTAAACAGGACTTCAGCTACTGCCTGGGTATTTCCTCCTGCCTGGGTAGCAATCTCCTCTAAGCGCTTACCACCAGACGGACCAGGCAAAAGCTCTAATACCACCGTCAGGCCAATTCCCACTAAAAAAGCAAGACCCAAAAGCACTCCCACAAGCCTCTGGAGACGATGACGAGAGAGAAGGTCTTCGGCTCGGTCAACTCTAAGGAGCATAATCACGAACAAAAATAGGACCATAATCGCACCCGCATAGACTATCACCTGAACCGCTGCCACAAATTCAGCCTGCAAGAGCACATAAAGACCACCAAAACAAAAAAATACTAATACCAGCCAGAGGGCGCTGTGAACCGCATTACTACCAGTTACCACCCGAATGGATGCGATAATGGTTATGAGTGCAATCAAGTAAAATATAATTGGTTCCATTTCTTTAAGTTACTTGGATTCTAAAAGTCTATGTTTATCGTAAATTAAATCTTCCCGCCGATAGTCAGCCAATTCATACGCTTTACCCATGACGATCGCTCCCTTAGGACAGGCCTCCACACAATAACCGCAAAAAATGCACCGTGCCATATCTATTTCAAATTTTTTGGGGAATTTTTGTTTATCTTCCCTTTCATCAGCTTCAATGGTGATAACCCGCGCGGGACAGACCGTTGCACAAAGGAAGCAGGCAACACACCGTTCTTTCCCTTTTTCATCCACCCGCAGAATATGAGCACCCCGATAACGGAGGGCAGGTTCTCGCTTTTCCTCGGGATATTTTATGGTGACGGGGCGGGAAAAAAAATACTTCAAGGTAACGCCCAGTCCTTTTATGAGTGCTACAACCCCCTGGAAGATTGCTTTTACCATTTCTTTACTCTTACCTACCTGATTATATCAGCATCACCACTGCCGTGACAGCGATGTTTACTAAGCTCAGCGGGAAAAGCACTTTCCAGCCGAATTTCATCAACTGGTCATAACGGAACCGCGGATAGGTTGCCCGCAACCAAATAAATAAAAAGCAGAAGAGAAAAACCTTGAGGCCAAACCACACTGGCCCAGGGAGAAAGGCTGGTCCCAACCATCCTCCAAAAAACAGCGTTACGGTAAGCGCACTCATGATAATGACGCTCGCATATTCAGCCAACATAAAAAAACCAAATTTCATGCTCGAATATTCCACGTGGAAACCGGCGACCAGTTCACTTTCTGCCTCGGGAAGGTCAAAAGGGGTGCGGTTGCACTCCGCCACTCCACAAATAAAGAAAATGAGAAACCCGATGAACTGAGGAATAAAAAACCATCCTTGTCCTGCCTGGGCCTCCACGATTTTCACGAGACTTAAACTTCCGGTTTGCATCAAAACTCCAATCGTCGCCAATCCTAAGGGGAGTTCATAGCTTATCATCTGCGCCGAAGAACGAAGCCCTCCCATTAAGGCATACTTGTTATTGGAGGCCCACCCGCCAAGAACGATCCCGTAAACCCCTAAAGAAGACAATGCCAAAATATAGAGCAGTCCGATATTCACATCCGCAATCCGTAACGGCACTTCCTCCCCCAGAACCTTGATTTCACTCCCAAAGGGTATAACCGCCACGTTTAACAGAGCGGTCACCACAATGATGAAGGGAGCGATATGATAAACAACTTTATCCGCCGCAGTTACAATTATGTCTTCCTTGAAAATAAGCTTTAACCCATCGGCAATGGGTTGGAGCAGCCCGTGCCATCCCACCCGATGAGGGCCGAGTCTGCTCTGCATGTGGCCTATAACCTTTCGCTCTAACCAGGTCATGTAAGCCACTGACAAAAGGAGTACTACGAAAACAATTAAAATCCTGCCGAGGATAAAGACAATATCTTCCATTTCTTCTTGTGGTTACCCCTTGGTTACCTCGACCTTACAATGGTTATTACGCCCTATTACCTTATTGACTTTAACATCCCGAAAATGCTGAGGAACGAACATTACTCCCTGAGGAACCCCAGCACTGCGTTTTACCAAAGCCTTAATTGACCCTTGAGAAGAAGATATCGTTACTTTCTCTCCATCATTGAGACCGAGGTTATCAGCATCGTTCCTATTTATTTCTACCCATGCCTCCCGACCAAGTGTATTTAGTCCCTCTGCATACGTTGATAGCGTCCCCGAATGGAAATAAGCAGTTCCGCTGATTAAATAAAAACTTCCTGGTTGGTGCTGCCCGGGTTCAGGGAGAGTGAATGGTGAAAAGGAAAGGGTGAGATATTTACCCGAAATCAACGAAGAATCATTTTCTTCCTGAAGCGGCCACTGAATTCCGTTTTTCCCCAGCTTCTGGTAGCGCAGTCCCTGGTAATGAGGAACCAGAGAAGTAATTTCATTCATGATTGCGGAAGGATGATTATACGCCATGGGGTACCCTATTTGTTGAGAAAGCCTTTGAATAATTTCCCAATCCGGAAGTGCATTGCGATATCGCTCTGTGGCAGCAGAAAATTTCTGAACTCTCCGCTCTCCGCTGGTAAACGTCCCATCTTTTTCTGCAAATGTTACTGCGGGAAAGACATAGTGCGCCTTCCCTGCTACCTCAGTGTAAAAAACATCCTGAACTGCCAGCCATTCAAGTTTACTCAGAGCCTCTTCCCATTTATCTGGTTCAGGAAAATCAATCAAAGGATTAGACCCCATGATATAGAGAGCTTTTATCTCACCCTGGGCAATCGCCGTCAACATTTCATCGGCTGATTTTCCTATCTTTATAGGTACTGGTTTTCCCCATACCTTTTCAAAAGGAGCAGCATTTTCCAGGTGCTGATACCCAGGAAGCAAATCCGGCATCACCCCCATATCTAACATACCCTGAACATTATTCTTGGTAATAACGGGAATAAGTCCACAGTGCTTTCGACCTACTTTGCCAGTTAAAAGGGCTAAATCAGCCAGGGCGGCTACTACCTCTTTCCCTTGAGCATGGGTAAAAACATCATAACCAAATACAACACATCCGGTTTCTTTTTTGGCTATCTCCTCCGCCACCATGGCTATTTGGTCAAGCGGGATACCAGTGGCGTCAGCGACTTGTTGAAGAGTGATTTTTTCCAGCGAAGCTTTTACGCTTTGCATATTGGAAACGTTCTTTTCAATAAATTCCTTATGTTCCCATCCCCTTTCGAGGATCATCTTCATAATTCCGGTGATCAGGAGGAGTTCGGTTCCCGGACGGTAACGAAGGCTGAGCGTAGAGAATGTATCGAGTTTGGTTGAACGTGGATTGGCCACGAAAAGCTTGGCTCCATGGAAACGGGCAGCTTTCATAATCCTAAGGGAAGCAGGGGGCATCTCGCCCCGCACATCAGCACCGATAACGAAAATTACCTGAGTCCCTTCCAAATCAGCAAAGGCATTGGGACTGGCAGGGAATCCTATGGTTGGTGCTAACCCCCGTTGCAGGTTGCGATACTGAAAATGAGCAGGGCTATCAATATTATTAGTCCCAATGCTCGCCCGGAAAAATTTCTGAAAAAGATAGCTGTCTTCGTTGGAAACGCGAGGTGAACCTATCCCTGCAACACTGTCAGGCCCTGAAATTTTTATGATCTTTTTCAGGTGCTCGGCAGCAGTGCCAAGGGCGTCTTCCCATGAGACTGGAACATGCTCATTCCGTCTTTTAATGAAGGGGGTATGGAGCCGGTTATTATTATGAATAAAATTAAAGCCAAAATTCCCCCTGACACAAAGGTTGCCTTGATTATGGTTCTTTTCCGCATCCGATGTAACCCTGAGGACTTTGTTGTTGCGGACATTCAGCTCAATCGCACATCCCCCACCACAATAAGGGCATACTGAGGGTACGCGCTCTAAGTCCCAGACCCGGGCTTTATATTTAAACAGACGATTGGTGAGTGCTCCCACCGGACAGATGGAAATGCACTGTCCGCAGAACTCACACCTTAAGGGGTACCCTCCTTTAGGAACAATCTCCGCTTCAAATCCACGGTTAACCCATTCCAGTGCCAACTCACCCTGGACCTCATTACAGATACTCACACAACGACCACACCGAACGCATCGCTGGTTATTCCTTTCCACTAAAGGCGACTGCTCATCAACCGGTATGTTTGGAGACGATATCCGATAAATATTCTCATTAACCCCGAATGCAAACGCTAAGTCCTGGAGGCGGCACTCTCCTGCCTTATCACAAACCGGACAATCAAGGGGATGGTTAATCAACAAAAATCGGAGGGCTTCCTTACGAAGGTTAAAGAGCTTTTCCGATTGGGTGGTAACCACCATATTAGGTATGGCGGGAGTGGTACAGGCGGTCACTAGTTTTTCGGCCCCCTCCACTTCAACCACACAGAGCCTACAGGAACCAATGGGGAGCAATTTCGGGTGGTAGCAAAGGGTAGGAATTTCTATACCCCCCAGCCGTGCTGCCTCCAAAATAGTGGTCTCCTCGGGGACCGTGATTTCCTTTCCATCAATAGTGAGCGTTACCGTATCGTTCATTATTTTTTGGTCGCAAAAAGTGCTACCCGGTAGCAACGGAGGCACCGCTCGGCCTCACGCAGGGCAGCTTCCGCAGTCAGTCCTAATTCAACTTCGTCAAAACTGTGAATTCTAATATCGGAAGGAAGATGGGACATAGGTGATTTCGGGACACCACCTGGTATTCCGATTTTTTCCTCTTTATCATACACCCCGATTTTGCCTACAATCTTTTCTTTCCAACGATAATCAGGCAGGACCATTTTTTCTCCCCGAAGGTAGTGATCAATGGCGATAGCAGCATCATACCCAGCGGCTAATGCCCCTACCAAAACATCAGGGCCAGTCACACAATCCCCTCCGGCAAAAATTCCTTCCTGGGCGGTTATGAGACTATCGGCATCCACCACAATGGTATTCCACTTGGTTTTTTTAATTCCACTTTCGTCAGGAAGTAAGGAAAGGTCAACGTCCTGTCCAATGGCGGGAATCAGGACATCGGCTTCGATAATAAATTCAGACCCTTCTACTGGCACTGGTCGCCGTCTTCCACTCTCATCCGGTGCCCCCAGCTCCATCCGAATACATTCCACTGCCCTCACCCGATTATTTTCGGCGATGATCCTTGTGGGAAGCGTCAAATAGTGGAATTTTACCCCTTCTGTCTCAGCATCTTCTATTTCTACCGCATCAGCAGGCATTTCCGCTTTCGTTCTTCGGTAAACGATGTTAACGTCATTAAAACCAACCCTAAACGCAGTACGAACACAGTCAATCGCCACATTCCCTCCGCCCACCACAAGGAGCTTCTTTCCTTTAAATACCTCTTTGCCCAGATTGATATCCCTCAGAAAATCCACCCCTTTTATAAATCCTTCGTATCCTGCATCCTCACCCTCAACTCCCATCTTTTTGCTCAGGTGGGCACCTACGCCAATAAAAATGGCTCGAAACCCTTGAGCCGTCAGTTGCTCTAAGGTAATATCTTTACCAACTCTGGCGTTATACTGGATTTCAACTCCAACTTTTCTGATGACGTCAATTTCGTATTGCAGGATGTTGCGGGGAAGACGATAATCAGGGATCCCTACTGCAGCCATTCCTCCCCCTTCGGGAAGCGCCTCAAAAATTTTGACCGGGTAACCCTTTAATCCTAAATAATAGGCAGCAGCCAACCCAGCAGGCCCCGCCCCAACAATCGCCACCTTTTCTTCCCTTTTTTCCTTGACCTCAAAACGCGGCTCAATCCGATGCTCAATTTCATAGTCAGCAACAAACCGCTTCAGCGTCTTTATTTGCACAGGTTCATCTACGTTAGCGCGGCGACAATGAAATTCACAGGGGCGGACACAAACACGACCGCACACCCCCGGGAGGGCGTTGCGCTTTCGAATTAGAGCAATGGAGTCTTCAAACTGAAGATCCTTAATCAACTCCACATAGGAGGGAACATCCAGATGAACTGGACAAGCATCCATACAGGGAGCGGTCACATGGGAACGATAGGTCCCTGCTGGCAATGAGGCTTGGTTCGCAATCTGTTTCTCAAATTCCGCCCTAAAATAGGTGAGTGCATGGAGTAGTGGGATCGGGCCAGTTTTCCCTACTTCACATTTGGCGCTTTCGATAATTTCCCGACCTAACTTTTCTAACGTCTCTAAATCCTTAGCTTCGCCTTTACCAGTGCAAACTCGGTTAAGTATCTCTAACATAACCCGCGTTCCCACTCGACAGGGAATGCACCGACCACAGGAAGCTTCCTGTACCGCCTCCAAGTAGGACCGCGCCATATCTACAATATGGACACTTTCGTCCCGGAGGACAAATCCATCCCATCCCATGAAGCCAACTATTTTTTCGTCTTCCGCATAACTATCGGGAAGTTTTGCTGGTTCGGCTTCGGTAAACGCCTCCGGGGGGTTCCCCCGATTATCTACTAATTTTCCTCCCCAGCTACTGAAAAGTACTTTTCCCATATTTACTTATCAACCTCACCCAGACAGATATCCATGCTCCCAATGATCGCCACCACGTCGGCGATGAGCCGACCCTTGCACAATGTCTCTAATGCCTCGAGATTAATAAGCGAAGGTGTCCTTATTTTAACTCGATACGGTCTCGAACTCCCGTCACTTACAATGTAGAACCCCAACTCACCCCGTGGGGTCTCAATGGCTCCGTAGACCTCTCCTTCTGGTACCTTATATCCTTCACTGATGATCTTAAAGTGATGAATGAGTGCTCCAATATCAGTCATAACCCGTTCTTTGGACGGGGGGATCACTTTCGGGGCGTCGGGATAAATCGGACCAGACCTGAGCTTTTTCAATCCTTGTTTAATTAAGTCTACACTCTGTCTGAGTTCTGCGACTCTCACCAAGTACCGATCGTACACATCCCCGTTTTTACCAAGCGGAATTTCAAAATCATAAGTTTCATAGCCACTATAGGGATTGGTCTTTCTTAGGTCCCATTTCATACCACAAGACCTCAAGGTAGGTCCGGTAGTACCCAGGTTGATCGCTTCTTCAGCGGTTATTACTCCTACCTCTTTGGTCCGATTGATCCAGATTGGATTTTTAGTCAAAAGGTCCTCGTATTCCTGGATATGCTTCGGAAACTCTTCCACAAAGGCATTAATTTTCTCTACCATCTCGCTGGTGAGATCACCGTTTACTCCCCCGATGCGTATGTAACTTGGGTTCATCCGGGCTCCAGCGACCATCTCAAAAATATCCAAGACTTGTTCCCGTTCCCGGAATGCGTACATAATGGGGCTCATGGCACCAATATCTATGACGTGAGTCCCTAACCAGATGAGATGACTCTGGATCCTGGTTATCTCTGCCATGATCACCCGGATCACTTGTGCCCGCTCCGGCACTTCCAGACCAAGCAGCCTTTCCACTGCCAAGGCGTAGCCAAGGTTCATGATCATGGGGCTGGTGTAATCTAAACGGTCAGTGAGGGGAATAACCTGATGAAAGGTTTTGTTTTCAGCGATCTTTTCAATTCCCCGATGAAGGTGCCCAAGGTACGGGGTAACCCCTACCACCACCTCTCCATCAAGCTCAAGGTCCACGCGCAATACCCCGTGGGTGCTCGGGTGCTGTGGCCCCATGTGGAGGGTCATTATTTCGGTACGGGTTTGAGGCATTATTCTCGCTTCCCCCACTCCACGCCTCTTTCATGGCCTGCTACTATTTCGGCCTTTCCCATTAGAGGAAAGTCTTTCCGAAGCGGAAACCCACCAAACTCTTCGATGGTTAATAGTCTCCTGAGATCAGGATGCCCCTTGAAGTCAATGCCGAACATCTCCCAGCATTCCCGCTCAAGCCAGTTTGCACTTCCCCAGATATCACTCACTGTAGGAATGCCCTCACCCTCGCCTACCTCAACTTTCAGGCGAAGTCTTTCGTGATGCTTAGTGGAATAAAGCTGGTATACCACCTCAAAGCGTGGTTCCTTCTTTCCGAAATAATCCACCCCGCTGAGATCAGAAAGATGATCAAATTTACAATCATCGTCTTCCTTAAGAAAGCGGCAAACCTTCTGGATAACTTCTTTCTCCACCACAATCCCGGTCTCTCCAAACGTCCTGACAACTTTTTTGATGATGCCGGGAAACGCTTTTTCAAGTTTTTTAACTACCGAATGTTCTTTTTCTTCGACCATCTTTTTTAAAATTATTATGCCCGATCAGCAAATCGCTCTTTCTCGATTTTCTTTTGAATCTGCATGATCGCATGAAGAAGTCCTTCGGGTTTAGGCGGACAACCTGGTAAATACACATCTACGGGGATTATCCGGTCAACCCCCTGAAGTACCGCGTAGGACTGGAAAATTCCTCCGGTGGACGCACAAGCACCCATAGCAATAACCCATTTGGGTTCTGCCATCTGATCGTAAATCCTTCTCACCACTGGGGCCATTTTATTGGTTACGGTACCGGCAACGATCATAAGGTCAGCTTGCCGGGGGGAAGCCCGGAATACTTCTGCCCCAAACCGGGCCAAGTCATAACGGGGCATAGCAGTTGCCATCATTTCAATGGCACAGCAGGCTAACCCAAAGGTAGCCGGCCATAAAGAGGATTTCCGTGCCCAATTTGCTACTTTCTCCAGTGTGGTAGTGATGATCGTGTCTCCTAAATGACTCTCTATTCCCATTCCAAAGCCCCCTTCTTCCACACGTAAATGAAGCCAACCAACAGTACCAGGATAAACACTCCCATCTCCACCAGTCCAAAGAACCCCAGCTTCCGATAAATCACTGCCCAGGGAAAGAGAAATACCGCCTCAATATCGAACAAGATAAAAATCATTGCGATAATGTAAAACTTAATGGAATAACGGCTTCTGGCTGAACCTACCGGATCAATCCCACACTCATAGGGCATGAGTTTAGTATCAATTTTCTTTTTAGGTCCTACCAGGGAGGAAAGGAGGATGGTGATCCCTGCAAACCCAAACACAATTACCATGAGGATCACAATCGGCAGGTAGTCTTTAAGCATGGTGAATTTCCACAATACTCAAAAAAGAGTGAATGACCACGTTAAAAAAGCTAATGAATGAATAATCATTCATCGCCCATCTTTACCATATTAATTTTAACCTGTCAAGCCTATTTTACTTACGTATTTTACTCACGGACTCTTTTCAAAACGTTATTTTTTTATGGAATGTCCACTATTTTTATAATGAGTATGATGCGACTTTATCATCCGTATCATCACTTCCTGAGCTAAGACTGCAATATCTTCAGTAGATAAGAAGTCTCGAATCGTGGCATCAAAAAGAATATTCAGGTCAGGAGGAAATTCATCATC
>JAZDOO010000137.1:0-5463 GCA_043798555.1 Pseudomonadota bacterium
CTCCTCCTCGGATTGGGAGCGTTTTTCTTCAGTCAATGGTTCTTTTTTATCCGCTACTGGCCCTGGGCCTCTGCCTTCATTCCTACCTTCCTGCTCTTTACTGTCGGAATAGCCGCCGGAATACTCAGTATCGTCAGAAAATCCTTGAACATAGCTTCAAAAAGTCCGGCTATGGGCATCCAGCGCCATTTTTTCCCTGGTGTTTTAGTAGCCTTGTGCATAATTCAAATCGTTTTTTGGGGCTGTTCCCATTGGAAGAAAAACAACCGATCGGGCTACTGGTCGCCCTATGAATTTTATAAGTATCTGTATGCGCAGATTGAATTTGGGGGGGTATTGGTAAACACCCTTTATTACTTCGGGACCAGCTATCTTCACCAGTGTGAAAGTTATCGCCTGGATATCACCAACCTTTTTCTCAGTGAAATCTTAAGCCCGCAGCTTTTTAATACTGTAATTCCAGAGCGATACCCTCTCCTTACCATACCGCAACAAGAAGGACCAAAAATCGGAGAAACCATTATCAATGCCAACATAATGGACCATCCATTTTACTGGGATCCGACTTCCAAAAACAATCGTTTGGTAAAAGGCAATCTCCAGCCCAATGGTCTTCTTTTTCGCATTACTCCTACCCCCTTACCGGTTAGTCCCGAAGCAATAAGCCTCCATACCGGCAAAATCGAAACATTTTTTAAACACTACACTCCGGTTTTTTCTCTTTATAATGACCCCGAAGAAAATCTTCTTTACAGCCTCATTCTGGAAAGCATCTCCCGGTTTTTTTATGACCAGCAAAAGTATCGTTTACTTATTGCTCACCTCATGGTGGCTGATCGTCTTACTCCGGATACCGTGAGTATTTTAAATGGGCTTGCATCCGCTTACGCCAACCTGTGCCAGTTTGCTGAAGCAGAACAATACTTACACAAGTCCTTGCTTATTAATCCCCACCACATTACCAACCTGGAAAATCTGGGACAGCTCTACCTTGATACTGAACAATATCACAAGGCATTCTCCTGTTACCGACGAATCCTTAAAGATGATCCCGAAAATCAAACGGCTTATTTCGGAATGGGGCGTTATTATGAACAAATGAGAAACGTGGAAAAGGCAAGAGAGTATTATGGAAAAGTCATAAGGTTAAACCCCGAGACTCCCCTGGGGAAAAAAGCCCGGGAAATAGTATCTTCAATCAGCCCTCATGCAAAGAAAGAGAAACCATAACCGATCATGGATAAACTAACTTCTATGTTAGTCCTCACTGTCTTTATACTATGGACCGCACTGATCTCCTTTTTCTATGGAGCAAATGTATCTTTCCCGGGCAATTATGAGAACGTTGTTCTTGATGAAATTTTCTGGGGAATAGGGCTCACCCTCCTTTTTCTTCTTGCCGGTAACCGGCTCCTAAAAATATTTTCCTTAGACCATACCGCCAGCCTTGAGGAGGCATTGTTCTCAGTGGGAACAGGAATGGGGCTCTTTTCGGTTTTAATTTTTATACTGGGTGTTTTCAGGCTTTTTTACCCGGAAACGATAATTCTCCTTCTCCTGGGCTTTCTTCTTCTGGCAGCAGTCAATTATGATTATGGGAAAAGGCTCCTGATCAAGGTCAAGAATTGGCACCCAACCTTTTCATTCTCAGAATTACTTTTACTGGTCCTCATTGTTGGATTTATTGCACTTACTCTTATGAATACGCTTACCCCGCCCATTTCCCGTGATGCCCTCATCCACCATTTAGCTATCCCCAAGTGGTATATTAAGCAGCATGGAATTGTGGATATCCCCTTTTCCATTCCTTCGTATTATCCTCCTTTGATGGAAATGTTGTATACTGGAGCGCTCTTACTTTCATCAGATCTTCTTGCTCAGCTCCTGCATTTTATTTTCTTTCTGGGGTCATTGCTTTTTACCTATGTTCTGGGAAAACAGTTTTTATCCCGCCCCATGAGTCTCCTGGCAACCCTGCTTTTTGGGTCACTTCCGGTGGTCTGTCAGGTGTCCTCAATTGCGTATGCTGATTTGGGTCTGACGTTTTTCACGCTGGGGGGATTCTTCGCTCTGTTGCAATGGTCAACGACTCGGGCTCAAGGATGGTTTAGCTTGGGTGCACTCATGACCGGGTTCGCAGTGGCGTGCAAATACAATGGGTGCATCGTGCTCTTTTCTTTTATGTTAGGCATTATCCTCATCTTCCACCGATGGCAGGTTCCTTTGAAACTCCTGATAAAACATCTCCTCCTTTTTTCAATCGTTGTCATTATGGTTAATTTCTTTTGGCTTGCCCGAAATGCTGTTTTTACCGGAAACCCACTGTATCCCCTGGCAGGCAATTATCTCGGAAAACCGTATTTACCTTATCAAACTCAACTCTCCCAATACCAGATACGACATCTGCTCTGGGGGGAAACACTATGGGATCAAATGTTGCTTCCCTGGAACCTGTCTCTAAAAACGATAAGTAAAGCCCGGTATGAACTGGATGGAGTGATAAATCCTATTTTCCTGGTCTTTCTCCCCTTTTTCATTCTTTCCTCTCCCAAAAATAGGAATATAAAATTTATTAGTTTTTTTTGTCTCCTGTATTTTTTGGTATTCTGGTCCAGTTCAAGGGTCAGGCTTCGTTACCTCATACCCATCTATCCAATGCTTGGCATTATCACTGCCTATACCTTTGCGCAATGGGAAGGAAAGAGAAAAAAAATTTTGATCGCTGTCCCCTTGGGTCTTTCTTTTATATTGAATCTCTACTGGCTATTAGTATATACTTCTTCAATAAATCCCATAGATTTTCTTGTTGGTAAGGAGACCCGGCAGGCCTTTTTGAATCAGCATATCCCTTCTTATCCAGTATTCGAATACATCAACACGTTTCTTCCTCAAGGTGTTCGGATAATGTTTCTCTACGGCGGTAATTATGGCAATGACGGGTATTACCTTGATTGCGAGTATTTCTTTGACTCACGCGATATGGGATACACGGGAAAAGAAATACTAAATAAAGCCACCACATCAGAGGAAGTACGAAAGGAATTTGCCCGGAGAGGAATTACCCACGTTCTCATCAACTGGAAGAGGCTGCAACTGGACTTTACTTCTTCTCTTTCCGCTGAAAAAATTCGGCTGTTCAGAAAATTTTGCAGAGAATTTCTTTATCTTGAGTTTGAACATGGGGGGTCATTTCTTTATCGTTTACTATAAGAAGGGGGAATGCTTTGCGAGAGCCAACAACATAAACATTAACCCACCAAGCCATAAAAGGAGGAGGCCATGCATGGTATCCTGAGAATGAACAAACCGGGATTTACTCTCATTGAACTTATGATTGTGGTCGCTATTATTGGAATCTTAGCGGCAATCGCAATCCCAAATTTTCTTGTTTACCAGGCAAAAACCAAGCAAGCTGAAGCCCGCAATAATTTGGGACATATTTTTACCTTAGAAACATCGTACTTTGGAGAACATAATACCTACCACACGCTTGCTGGTATTGGCTGGCAAAACCCTGTGGGACATGAACGATATGCCTATACTGTCATTGGTTGGAGTGCCACTGCCTTTACTGTTGAAGCAACCGCTAACATTGATTCTGATCCCACTATTGACGTATGGGACATCAACCAAAGAAAAACCTTAACCAACTCAGTTAATGATGTCATGAACTGATAGACCTAATGATTATCAGCCTCAGAGGAGACTATGTACAAGGGGAAAAGCATTGGCGCAGTAGTCCCGGCATACAATGAGGAGCTTTTGATCGGTAAGGTTATTGATACCATGCCTGACTTCGTGGATCGGATCATTGTTGTTAATGACGCCAGCACCGACAATACCTCGGTAGTTTTAGCGGGCAAAAAAAAACACTGCCCTAATCTTGAAGTAATCAACCACGCCAAAAACCAAGGCGTGGGTGGGTCCATTGCCACTGGCTATAAACGGGCAAAGGAATTACAATTAGACGTAACCGTTGTCATGGCAGGTGATGCCCAAATGGACCCCGCTGATCTGCCGGCAATTATCGGACCAGTAGTCACGGGAGAGGCAGATTATTGTAAGGGGAATCGCCTTTTTCGGGGGGAATCCTGGACCATGATTCCCCATTATCGCTATTTAGGCAACTCCCTGCTTTCCTTCTTAACGAAAATTGCCTCGGGCTATTGGCATATTGCCGATTCCCAATGCGGATATACTGCTATCTCGCTTAGTGCTCTCCACCTCTTAGACATAGACTCTATTTATAAAAGATATGGAATGCCCAACGATATTCTCATAAAACTTAATATCGAAAATTGCCGGGTAAAGGATGTGAGTATCCGGCCTGTTTATAATATCGGGGAAAAGTCAGGGATAAAACTCTGGAAAGTAATTCCCACCATCTCCAGGCTGCTTCTGCGAGGGTTTTTTCAACGATTATTTATCAAATATGTAATAAGAGACTTTCATCCCCTGGTACTATTCTATTCTTTAGCCTTTATTACCATTCCCATCAGCATCCTGTTTCTCCTCCGGACCTTCTATGTTTATTATACCCGGGGTTTTGTTCCCCCAACGTCCCATCTATTGTTCTGGTTTATGTTCATCTCCGGACTTCAAACCCTTTTTTTCGCCATGTGGTTTGATATGCAATACAATAAGGACCTGAAATAAGCTGCCATGCTCACGGAAGGGTACGACGTAAAAAGATACCTCCTCAGTACTTTAATTTTTCTTTCCATTATCATCCTTTTCGGAGGAGCCTTTTCCATTCAACGCCGGCTCGATCAAATGAATATCAGGCACAGGTCAATGGAGGTATTTATGTATATTCCTTCGGGGACATTTCTAAAGCCTTTCACACTGGGATTTAACCAGCTTACTGCTGACTATTTTTGGATCAAAACCATTTCTTACTTTGGCGATCATCTCCTGTCTGACCGTAACTACCCTTGGCTGTACCATATCCTGGATCTGGTTACGACTCTTGACCCTCTGTGCAAATGGCCCTATTTTTTCGGCGGCATTGTTCTTAGCCTGGAGGCAGAACAGGTAGAGCAAAGCAACCTTATCTTAGAGAAAGCCATGCGGTATCACCCCGGAGTCTGGAATTTTCCTTTTTACTTAGGCTTTAACTACTGGTATCATTACAATAATCCGATAAAAGCAGCTTCCTACATAGAAATAGCCGCAAAATTGCCGGGAGCCCCTGCATATCTTAAAACATTTCCGGCCCGGCTTTATACTGAGGCAGGGCAACGCGGTGCTGCCCTTCAGTTTCTTGAGGAGATGCTGAAAAAAACTCAGGATCCCAGAATGAGAGCAAAAATTGAGAAGCGTATCGAGGAAATCCTGAAAGGAAAAAAGAAAAAACTTACCATAGAAAAGCGGTTTCGTTAACATCGGATACCATTCTTTTGCTCGACGATACCAATCAATGGACTCAATTATTAAAACTGAAAATCTTACTAAGGAATTCCG
>JAZDOO010000144.1:0-21990 GCA_043798555.1 Pseudomonadota bacterium
GTTTATGGAAAAATTAATTGAAAGCTTTGATAATTATCTCCTGGCGATCAAAAATGCTTCTCTCCATACCAGAAGAAGCTATCGGAGTGACTTACAGCAATTTACCCAATTTCTTCGGGAAAATGAAAACAAGGTATGGAACCGGGGAAACGTTCAGCTCAATAAAATAACCCCGGTAATGGTGAGAGGGTTTTTAGCATTCCTGCATAAAAAAAATACCAAAACTACAATTGCCAGAAAAAGAGCATCGCTAAACGCTTTTTTCAACTTTTTGATCAAGGAAGGGTTGGTTACTGTTAACCCAGTACAAGCCGTATCCGCCCCCAAACCGGAAAAAGTTATTCCCACATTTTTATCAGTGGATGAAATGTTTTCCCTGATTGGAAAACCAGATGAAGAAACAATGTTAAGTCGACGGGATCGGGCAATCTTAGAGTTAATGTATTCCTGTGGGCTGAGGGTGAGTGAAGTAGTAAATGTGAACCTTGAGGATTTTGATCTTGCTGAAGGATTTATAAAAGTCCGGGGAAAAGGAAATAAAGAACGGCTTCTCCCTGTAGGCTCTAAAGCTCGGGAAGCGCTCAATGACTATCTTTTGGTTCGTAATACCCTGGAAGAGAGTAAGCAGATTCAGGAACAGGCCCCAGCCGTATTTATTAACTACCGCGGTGGAAGGTTAACTACTCGAAGCATAGCTCGCATCATTAATAAGTATGCTCACCGGGCCTCCTTTTTCCGGCCGGTGCATCCTCATGCCATTCGCCACAGTTTTGCCACTCATCTGCTGGATGCAGGAGCTGATTTACGGGCTATTCAGGAACTTTTGGGACACAGCAGTCTTTCCACCACCCAAAAATATACCCATGTGAGTGTTGACCGACTTATGGAAGTCTATGATAAAGCTCATCCCCGAGCCAAACCCTAAATTTTTTTCTTTTTAAACAATGATAATGAGCGAACAGAACCATTCTATCCACGGCACCACTATTCTTGCAGTTCGCCGTGACGGAAAAGTAGCCATAGCCGGAGACGGTCAGGTTACACTGAATACCACCGTGTTAAAGCATAAAGCAAAAAAGATTCGGCGGTTGTACCACGATAAAATTGTTGCTGGATTTTCTGGGTCCACCGCCGATTCGTTCACGCTCTTTGAAAAATTTGAAAATAAATTAGAACAGTTTAATGGCAATATTACCCGAGCGGCGGTAGAACTGGCCAAAGACTGGCGGACTGATAAAATTCTCCGCCGTTTAGAAGCATTATTAATCATCGCTGATAAAGAGCATTGTTTCATTATTTCCGGAAGCGGAGACGTTATTGAGCCCGACGATTGGGTCACTGCCGTGGGTTCTGGTGGTCCCTATGCCCAAGCAGCGGCTAAGGCTCTTCTTGACCACACTAACCTCAGCGCCCGTGAAATTGCTCAAGAGGCCCTAAAAATAGCAGCCAATATCTGCATTTATACCAACGATCAGATTACCATTGAAGAGGTAGAGTAATACCCTTACTTAAGGAGCGAAGATGCCAAACCTGACTCCCCGGGAGATCATTTCGGAATTAGATAAATACATCATCGGCCAGCATAAGGCCAAACGCGCAGTGGCAATTGCACTTCGGAATCGCTGGCGGCGACAACAGGTCCCCCCGGAACTACGGGACGAAATCGCCCCCAAGAATATTATCATGATCGGCCCCACCGGAGTGGGAAAAACTGAGATCGCCCGTCGTCTCTCACGGCTGGCACAGTCACCCTTCTTGAAGGTT
This sequence comes from Pseudomonadota bacterium, assembly GCA_043798555.1. GTDB lineage: Bacteria > Desulfobacterota > WTBG01 > JAGOGO01 > JAGOGO01 > JAZDOO01. The sequence goes on from JAZDOO010000144.1 coordinate 1,765, forward strand.
GAAGCCTCAAAGTTTACCGAAGTTGGTTACGTGGGAAGAGACGTGGAGTCCATCATCAGGGATCTCACTGAAATTGCCGTTAGCATGATTAAGGCGGAAGAATCCGAGAAAGTGCAACTTAAAGCCCGGGAAAATGCGGAAGAACTGATCCTTGACTTGCTGCTTCCCTCCCGAAAAGAACAACCTTCTCCTGAACCTCACACCCCCCAAATTCTCCAGGATTCGACCCGGGAAAAACTCCGGCAGTTACTCCGCTTAGGAAAGCTGGATGAGAGAACGGTTGAACTGGAAACCTCGTGCCGAACGATGCCCGTTATCGAGGTGTTTTCCGCCACTGGTCTGGAGGAGATGGAACTCAATATTAAAGAAATGTTTGGTAACCTCTTACCCAAAAAAACAAAGGTACAGAAACTAAAAGTACCTCAGGCCCTGGAGATCCTCGCCCAGGAAGAAGCGCAACGACTCATTGATATGGATCAGGTAACTCGCATGGCTAAAGAACGAATAGAGCAGTCGGGTATTGTCTTCGTTGATGAAATTGATAAGATTACTGGTCGGGAAACCTATTCTGGGCCGGATGTCTCCCGGGAAGGTGTGCAAAGGGATCTTCTGCCCATTGTTGAGGGCACAACGGTTACTACAAAATACGGTATGGTGAAAACGGATCATATCCTTTTTATCGCTGCGGGAGCGTTCCATGCATCCAAGCCCTCAGACCTCATTCCCGAACTTCAAGGGAGATTCCCCATCCGAGTGGAGCTTGACTCGCTGGGGAAAAACGAATTTGTGCGTATTTTACAGGAACCCCGTAATGCCCTGGTAAAACAATATCAGGCCTTGATGCAGACCGAAGGTACGGAATTAGTATTTGAACCGGAGGCAGTGGAAGAAATCGCCAGGATTGCTGAAACCGTAAATGAACGAACTGAGAATATCGGGGCGCGCCGGCTTTACACCATTATGGAAAAGCTTTTAGAAGAGATATCCTTTGAAGCCCCGGAAATGAATGATAGACAAGTGGTCATTAGCAAGGATTATGTGGTAGAGAGGCTCAAAGATATTGTGAAGGACGAGGATTTGAGTCGTTACATCCTTTAAATATAACCTTTTTTTATCTAAACCATGCAAAAACTAATTGAAAAAGCTAATATTTTAATGGAAGCCCTTCCGTACATCCGCCGCTTTTACCAGAAAACCTTTGTTATTAAATACGGCGGAAGTGCCATGCAGGATGCCAGACTTAAAGAGGGGTTTGCTAAGGATGTGGTTCTTCTGAACTATATTGGTATTCGGCCCGTTATCGTTCACGGAGGAGGCCCCCAGATAGGAAAAGTATTAGCGCAAATGGGGATACAGTCTTCTTTCATTGACGGCTTACGAATAACTGACGATGAAACCATGGACGTGGTAGAGATGGTTCTGGTAGGAAAGGTGAACAAGGAGATTGTCTCTCTCATTAATCATTATGGCGGCAAGGCTGTTGGGTTAAGTGGTAAGGATGGAGATCTCATCAGCGCCAAAAAAATGAAAATTACCCGCCGTTCTCTTCCCCACCAACCGCCAGAAATCATTGATATCGGAATGGTGGGAGAGGTAGAAGCCATTAATACCGACGTAGTGAAATCCTTAGAGGGGGGGCGATTTATTCCAATAATTGCTCCGGTAGGAGTAGGGAAGGATGGCGAATCTTACAATATTAACGCCGATACGGTAGCTGGGGAAATGGCCATAGCACTTCACGCAGAAAAGCTGATTCTCATGACTGATGTAGAGGGAGTAAAGGATAAAGAGGATAACCTTATCCCCACTCTTAAAGCCAAAGAAGCGAAAAAATTATCAGCCAACCGGATCATCAAAGGTGGTATGCTCCCCAAAGTGAAATGTTGTCTCCGGGCTCTCACCAGTGGCGTTGATAAAACCCATATCATTGATGGCCGGGTGCAACACGCCTTGCTCTTGGAAGTGTTCACCACCGAAGGAGTTGGTACCCAAATTGTACTATAATTTTTAATAGAAGTCAGGAGACAGGAGACAGAAGTCAGTTTTCGGGGATCAGGGAACAGGGATCAGCTTTCAGCCGACAACTGACCCCTGACCACTGACAACTGGTAACTGTCTTCTGACCTCTGGATTCTGACTTTAGTTACGGAGTTCAACTGAAAATGACCTTAATTAACGATTCCACTACGTATCTCTTTTCCACTTATAACCGCTTTCCCATTGTTTTAGTAAGAGGGGAAGGAAGCCGGGTCTGGGACCAGGACGGAAAGGAATACCTCGATTTTGTGGCAGGCTTGGCTGTATGTAACCTGGGGCATTGTCATCCCAAGATTGTAGAGGCAATTACTATTCAGGCCAGGAAGCTCCTCCACGTATCGAACCTTTACCACATTCAACCCCAAATTGAACTCGCCAAATTGCTGGTGCACTCCTCTTTTGCGGATAAAGTCTTTTTCTGTAACAGTGGTGCAGAAGCAAATGAAGGGGCCATAAAGCTTGCCCGAAAATACATGCGGGATAATTATAAAGAAGAACGTTTTGAAATAATTGTTATGCATAACTCTTTCCACGGCCGAACCTTAGCCACCTTAACTGCCACGGGACAGGATAAATTTAAAGTGGGCTTTGCCCCTCTGGTTCCAGGGTTTAAGCATGTTCCCTTTAATGATATGGAAGCCCTCAGGCGGGCGGTTACTGATCAAACCAGCGCCATCATGGTAGAACCCATTCAGGCCGAAGGAGGGGTAAATTGTCCTTCGGATAACTACTTTCCTGAACTTCGAGCTTTTTGCGATGAGAAGAAACTTCTTCTCATCTTTGATGAGGTTCAGGTGGGGATGGGACGAACCGGAAAACTCTTTGCCTATGAACACTATGGCATTACCCCGGATATTATGACCTTAGCCAAGGCCTTAGCCGGAGGATTACCCATTGGCGCCATTTTAGCCCGAAACGAGGTAGCCCAGAGCTTTACTGCTGGTACTCACGCCTCCACCTTCGGCGGTAATCCGCTGATTACTGCAGCGGGAATCGCCTCCTTAACGTCCCTTAATGACCCTGCACTATTAGAGCATTGCCGCTCCATGGGAGCCTATTTTATGGATAAACTGAACCAATTAAAGGGGAAGTACTCTTTTATCCGGGAGGTACGAGGAAAAGGCCTTCTCATCGGTGTGGAACTGGATAGGCCCGGAGCTGAAATTGTCAATAAATGCCTTGAAAAAAGGGTGCTCATTAACTGTGTGCAGGATAAGGTGTTACGGTTTCTACCTCCATTGATAGTAACTAAAGAGGAGGTAGACCGCGTGATTGCTACCTTGGACGAGGTTTTGTCCGGGTGAAAAAGGAGTAAAACATGTCAGGTTTATTTAAAAAAATTGTGCTGGCGTATTCTGGTGGGCTTGATACCTCGGTCATCCTTCGCTGGTTGATTGAAACGTATCAATGTGAGGTGGTGGCTTTTGCCGCAGATTTAGGACAGGGAGAAGAACTTACCGGGTTAAAAGAGAAAGCGTTCGCCACCGGTGCCAGTAAGGTATACATAAAAGATCTCAAAGAAGAGTTTGTGCGGGACTTTATCTTTCCTGTTTTGAGAGCAAATGCAGTATACGAAGGAACCTATTTTATGGGCACTTCCATCGCTCGTCCGCTTATTGCTAAGGCACAAATGGACATTGCCAAACAGGAAGGGGCGGATGGGGTCGCGCATGGAGCAACTGGTAAGGGGAATGACCAGGTTCGTTTTGAACTGAGCTATTTAAGCCTCGACCCTCATATTAAAATAGTTGCCCCCTGGAGAGAGTGGGAATTTAAGGGGCGCAGTGATCTCATCGCTTATGCTCGAGAGAAAAAGATTCCAGTCACGGTAACCGAAGATAAGCCTTATAGCTCGGACCGCAATCTCTTTCATATGAGCTTTGAAGGAGGAATCCTGGAGGATCCCTGGCAAGAACCCCCGGAAGATATGTTTTGTCTCACTGTGGCTCCAGAAAAAGCACCTGATACCCCCACCTACATAGAGATAGCATTTCAAGATGGCGACCCAATTGGGATAAACGGGGAAAACATAACTCCTGCAACCTTGCTCTCCCAGTTAAACCGTGTGGGTGGAGCCAACGGAATTGGCAGAGTGGACATGGTGGAGAACCGTTATGTGGGAATGAAGTGTCGTGGGGTTTATGAGACTCCCGGAGGTACAATTCTCCATATCGCCCACCGGGCCATAGAATCTATAACCATGGACCGGGAAATCATGCATTTCAAGGATTCGCTTATCCCGCGTTATGCTGAACTCGTCTACTACGGGTATTGGTTTTCTCCCGAAATGAGGGTCTTCCAAACTACCATCAATGAAACCCAAAAGGGAGTGACCGGCATAGTAAAAGTAAAGCTCTATAAAGGAAACTGTACCGTGGTGGGGAGAAAGTCACCCCAGTCGCTCTACAATGTGGATTATGCCACGTTTGAAGGGGATAAAGTATATCAACCAAAAGATGCTGAGGGGTTTATTCGAATCAATGCTCTCCGGCTTCGATTAAGTGCTCTTACCGCCAAATGTCACTCGTAACCAAGTTATTCTGGAAATACATTCATTCTTCTGGGAAGAACCTTTTTCTTCTTTTCCTTTCAGTGAGCTTTGTTAGCGGCTGCGGCGTAAAAGCAGATCCGGTAGTTCCCCATTCTCCCATCCCCCAGGCGATAAGAGATCTGGAAGCAACCTCCTATAGGGGGAAGATTATCCTCCAATGGTCTATCCCCAAAAAAGATTCGGATGAAAAAAAACTTACCAATGTAGGGGGGTTTCGTATCTGGCGGCAGTTTACCCCGATTGATAAAATAGGCTGTTCTACCTGTGAGGCTGAATTTCAGCTCATCGTGGAAATTGACTATCCATCACTTCAGAAAGAGCTCGGGGGTCAGGAAAAAGTGGCCTATTGGGATGACCAAGTGGAACAAGAAGGGCAATACGCTTATAAAATTACTTCATTCACCACTGCGGGAGTAGAAAGTGGCTTTTCCAAACTTTCAGTACTTAATTGGTTCTCTCCTCTTCCTCCACCCATCTCGCTTCGAGCGATACCAGGAGATCAGTTCGCAGACCTTTCCTGGGAGTTTCCTCCTTCGTTGGAAAAGGGTCAACCAAAAGATGCCTTAGGTGGTTTCAATATTTATCGCCGATTAACCGGTCAAGAGTATGGTCTTACCCCTCTTAATCAGCGCCCCATTCAAGAAAATACCTACCGGGATGTGAGCGTGACCAATGGCGAAAAGTACTATTATGTAGCCTGCTCGGTGAAGACCACTCCGAAGACCGAAACAGAAAGTGAAGATTCTGTGGAGGTAGCAATCGTACCGGAGGACTTTACTCCCCCGGCTGCACCTTCAGCCACCTTGGCTTTTCAATCTCCTGAAGGGGTAGCGATTGTTTGGGAGCCAAATTTAGATCCTGACCTTTGGGGATACTATGTTTACCGGCGTTTAGAAAGTGAAGATAAACCCACCCGGATTTCCCCGCTCCTCCAGAGGGTAACCATGTATGTGGATAAAACGTATTCTCCTGAGGTGACGTATTATTATTCGGTAACCGCCATTGACCGGTCCCCTCGACATAATGAAAGCGTTTGCTCTCAGGAATTCAAGGTAGTAACCCAAACTCCTTAAAAGGAAAACGGTATGCATCATTTTCAGTTTAAAAATAACGAGCTATTTTGTGAAGATGTTCCGGTAAGAAACTTAGTGGAAGAATGGGGAACCCCCCTTTATATCTACAGTTACCGCACCCTTCGTCGTCATTTCCGCACCTTTGATGCTGCGTTCCAGGGTTACCCTCATTTGGTATGCTTTTCAGTAAAAGCCAATAGTAATGTGGCCCTCTTGCGCATATTCATAAACGAAGGTGGAGGGGCGGATGTCGTTTCCGGAGGGGAGCTTTTCCGCGTGCTGAGAGCCGGAATTAGTCCTGATAAAGTGGTCTATTCCGGGATAGGAAAAACCGAAGCGGAAATTGACTTTGCCTTGGAGGCAGGCATCCTTATGTTCAACGTTGAATCCACCCAGGAATTGCAGGTCATCAATCAAAGGGCAAAAGCCCTGAATACCAAAGCCCCTATTTCATTTCGAATTAATCCTGACATTGACCCCAAAACTCACCCCTACATTTCCACTGGGTTAAAAAAGAACAAGTTTGGCATCGATATTCGGCGTTCCTTGGAAGAATACCGAGCAGCACAACGTTTGGAAAATATTAAGATTGTTGGGATTGATTGTCATATCGGTTCGCAAATTACTGCAATTGAACCCTTTGTGGAAGCCCTCTGCAAAATAAAACAACTGATTAAAAAGCTGGAGCAGGAAAATATCGCAATTCAATATTTAGATTTAGGGGGAGGATTGGGAATAACCTATGACCAGGAAACCCCTCCCCACCCTACCGAATATGCCCAGGCCATCATTGATGAAATTCAAGATCACAATACCACCCTTATATTGGAGCCAGGCCGGGTTATTGTGGGTAACGCTGGTATCTTAGTAACCAAAGTTCTCTATACCAAATCAACCACTGAAAAAAACTTTATCATTGTGGACGCTGGCATGAATGACCTTATCCGGCCCAGCCTTTATAGTGCCTATCAAGAAATCCTACCGGTTGTAAAATCAACTGAAGAAACGTACCGGGCTGATATTGTTGGCCCAATTTGTGAGAGCGGGGATTTTTTTGCCCGTGACCGAAGCATCCCTAAACTGCAAAGGGGAGAGCTTTTAGCAATCATGAGCGCTGGCGCTTATGGTTTTGCCATGTCGTCAAATTATAATTCGAGACCCCGGCCCGCAGAAGTTCTCGTTACCGGTAAAGATTCCTTTCTTATCCGGCAAAGAGAAGGATACGAAAATCTAATCATGGGAGAAACCATCCCCCCTTTCCTCTTGGATAATAACCACCCCCTCCCTCAATGTTATGACCAATAATGCTCTCCAAGGTCTGATCGTAGTCAACAAACCTCCTGGGATAACGTCTTATGGTGTGGTGGGGCGAATCAAAAAAATTCTTCAGGTCCGCAAAGCAGGGCATACCGGAACCTTAGACCCGTTCGCTACCGGAGTCCTCCCCGTATGCCTCAATGAAGGAACGAAACTCGCTTCCTTTATTGTGGAAGGAGAAAAGGAATACGAAGGGGTTCTTCTCCTCGGGGTTGAAACTGATACCCAGGATGTTACTGGCCGCATTGTCGGCGAAAAACGATCCATTACCGTTACGGAAACCGAGATAAAGGAAGCTTTTCAACAACTTCAAGGGAAAATTATGCAAAAACCTCCTATGTATTCGGCCTTAAAGTACCATGGGACTCCTTTGTACCTTTGGGCTCGACAAGGGAAGGAAGTTGACAGAAAAGAGCGGGAAGTGGAAATTTATGAGCTGTCTATTCTAACCATTGAATTGCCCCTTGTCTTTTTTCGCGTGGTATGCTCCAAAGGAACGTATATCCGCACCCTCGTCAGCTCGATTGGTAAGAATTTGGGCTGTGGGGCCTGCCTGGAGAGGCTCACGCGAACCCGCTCCGGAGATTTCTTTCTTAATAATGCCATCACCTTAGCCGCCCTGGAAAAGACTCCTTTGGAAGAAATAAAAAAAAAGTGGGTTATTCCTCCCACGAAAGCGCTATCATCATTTCCCGCTGTCACCGTGGATGAGGGGATTGTTTGGAAGGTGAGGCGTGGGAATACGGTAACCTATGGGGATCTGGAGGGAAAAGTAGTACTCCCCCACGATTCAAGAAAAAAGATCAGGATTGTAAATCCGCAAGGTGAGATGATTGCCGTGGCGGAAATGGGAGATGCTGGTGCTGGTAACCTGGAAAAACATTTGGAAAAACCAGCCTGGAAGCTCATTAGAGTATTTAATCTTGAACCATGAAAAAAACAAGCTTGCAATTTCACATTAATTATACTATGTTCCCATCTTCTCCTTTACAAACAGGTGATACTATGGTATTGTGTTTTGATTGTCTCTTATCAGAGGCGTGAGCGTCTACTTCACCCACTGCCAAAGGCGTGGATTGCTAACAATACATTATTCATAAACTGAAGGAGGTAAAAAGAATGCCGCTTGTTGCGGAAAAGAAAAGAACAGTGGTAACGGAATATCAAACCCATGAAAAGGATACTGGCTCTCCAGAAGTCCAAATTGCGCTTTTAACCGAGAGAATCCGATATTTGACGGAGCATTTTAAAACCCACAAAAAGGACCACCATTCTCGCCGAGGAATGCTTCAGCTCGTTGGTCAACGGCGGAGCCTCCTGGATTACCTGAAGAAAGAAGATGTAGAGAAATACCGTACGCTCATTCAACGGCTTGGGTTACGAAGATAGATTCCGTGCAGTTAATTTTGGTAAATTTTTTAAGAGGAGTGATCGTTAGAAAATGTTTAAAAAAGTTGAAACCGAATGGGGAGGAAGACCATTCTCCCTTGAGTCAGGACAAATAGCAAAACAGGCAAACGGAGCGGCTGTCGTTCGCTACGGGGACTCCATGGTGCTGGTAACCGTGGTTGCCAGTGAAAATCGCAGAGAAAATATTGACTATTTCCCCCTTACCGTTGATTACCAGGAAAAGACCTTTTCAGCCGGAAAGATTCCGGGAGGATTTTATAAACGGGAAGGGAAGCCCAGTGATAAAGAAATTGTCACCTGCCGGTGCATTGATCGGCCCATTCGTCCACTCTTTCCTGAAGGTTTTTTTGAGGAGATTCAGATCATTGCCACCCTTCTTTCAGCAGATCCCGAACACGAGCCAGACATTCTGGCAATAATCGGAGCCTCGGCAGCACTTGAGGTTTCTGATATTCCTTTTCGGGGGCCGATTGCTGGAGTGAGAGTGGGGAGGATAGAAGGACAACTCATCTGTAACCCCACACTTCAGCAAATCAAGGAAGGGGACCTGGATCTTGTTGTGGCAGGAAGCCGGGAAGCAGTGGTTATGGTCGAGGGAAGTGCCAAGGAGTTACCCGAGGAAGCATTTATTGAGGCCATTGCCTTCGCCCATCAATCCATTCAAAAAATTCTTGACCTCCAGGAAGAACTCAAACAGGCCATCGGAAAGCCAAAACTACCTTTCCCCAGCCCGGAAATCAATGAATCACTTTTTGCCCGCATTAAGGAGTTAGCGTATGTCAAACTCAAAGAAACAGTGCAAATTCCTAAGAAACAGGAACGGTATCAGCGCTTAGATGAACTTGGGGAGGAAGTGAAGGCTGCCCTTCTTCCTGAATTTGAAGAAGAACAGAAAAGCATTTCACCCTATTTACAAAAATTGGAAAAAGAGATCATCCGGAAGATGATTATTGAAGAACAAAGAAGGATCGACGGGAGAAGCACCACTGATATTCGCCCAATCAGTTGTGAAGTTGGTATCTTACCCCGGACTCACGGATCAGCTCTTTTTACCCGGGGGGAGACTCAGGTATTAGTCACCACCACCCTGGGAACTTCCGAGGATGAACAACGTCTCGATTCCCTCATTGGCGAAACGTTTAAGCGGTTCATGCTCCACTATAATTTCCCCCCATTTTCCGTGGGCGAAGTACGGCCCATGCGCGGCCCCAGCCGGCGAGATATCGGGCACGGAAATCTGGCTGAAAGAGCTATAACCCCCATTCTTCCTCAGGACCCTGATTTTCCTTACACTATCCGCATTGTCTCCGAAGTTCTGGAATCTAATGGATCCTCATCCATGGCGACCGTATGCGGATCAACGCTCGCCTTAATGGACGGAGGGGTTCCGATTAAAACATCAGCGGCTGGCATAGCCTTAGGGTTAATCAAAGAAGGAGAACAGGTGGCGATCCTTTCAGATATTCTTGGGGATGAAGACCACATTGGGGATATGGATTTTAAGGTTGCGGGAACCATAAAAGGAATAACCGGATTTCAGATGGATGTGAAGATTAGTGGCATCACCTCCGAAATTTTCAAAAAAGCCCTTTACCAGGCGAGGGAGGGGAGACTCTATATTCTGGATAAAATGAAAGAAGCCATTATCGAACCGCGTCCCGATATATCAATGTATGCTCCGCGTATTAAAACCATTCAGATCCCTCCTGAAAAAATTAGGGATGTGATTGGGCCAGGAGGGAAAATTATTCGCAGTATCGTAGACCAAACCGGAGTTAAAATTGATATTGAAGATTCCGGTGAAATTCACATTGCCTCAGCAAATATTGAAGCTCTTGAGAAAGCGATAAAAATAATCCGGGACTTGACTCGCAAAGCTGAACCTGGAGAACTATATTTGGGTAAAGTGAAAAAAATCACTGACTTTGGAGCATTCGTGGAAATCCTCCCGGGCACTGAAGGACTGGTCCATATCTCCCAGATGGATCATGGTCGGGTTAATAGTGTCCGAGATGTTCTCTCTGAAGGCGATGATGTCCTGGTTAAGGTCTTATCTATTGATCCGACGGGGAAAATACGATTGAGCCGGAAAGAAGCACTGGGTCATGTACCGCAAGACGACATTAGATAACGGAATTCGGGTTGTCACCGAGCACATTCCGCATGTCTATTCGATTTCTCTTGGTATATGGGTTAAAACCGGTTCCCGGGATGAAAAGAAGGAAGAGAATGGCATCTCCCATTTCATTGAACACATGCTCTTTAAAGGGACGAAGCAGCGGTCAGCCTTGGATATTGCCAGGGAAATTGACGCGGTGGGCGGGGTTCTGAATGCCTCCACCAGCAGAGAGTTTACTAACTTTTATGCCAAGGTACTGGATAAAGATTTAACATTAGCCATTGACCTCCTTTCGGATATTTTCCTTAACTCAACGTTTCTTGCCAAAGAGTTAGAGAGAGAGCGGGGGGTAATCTTTCAGGAAATTAAAATGGTGGAAGATACCCCGGATGAATATGTTCAAGATCTCTTTAATCAACATTTTTTCTCAGGCAATCCTCTGGGCTCCCCTATCTTAGGAAATTACCGCACCATCAGCCGCATCACCAAACCGGAACTGATCGAATTTTTCCAAAAATATTACCTTCGCCCTTTTCGAATCATTGTTTCAGTTGCCGGCCGATTAAACCACAACGTAGTGGTGGAAAACATCAATCAAACCCTGGGACAAATAATTCCTCAAGCAGAGAATCGAACCCTGGATACCCCTGAACCAATTTCTGGCATTCATATTTTCAGCAAGGACTTGGAGCAGGTGCATCTCTGTATGGGGACAAAGGGGATTTCCCAGACCAACCCCTTTCGCTATGCAGTGTATGTGCTCAACGTCCTCTTAGGTGGAAGTATGAGTTCCCGGCTCTTTCAGGAAATCCGGGAAAAACGGGGATTGGCTTACGCAGTATTTTCCTATACCTCATCCTATAGTGATACGGGAATGCTTAATGTCTATGCTGGCACTACTCGGAACAAGGTAAAAAAAGTGGTAGACCTCATTGTCCGGGAGCTTAAGAAATTCAAAGCGAACCCCTTGAAGAAAAAGGAACTGGAAAAAGCCAAGGAACAGTTAAAAGGGAATATCCTCTTATCGTATGAGAACACTGATGTGAGAATGAGTCGCCTTGCTAAAGGGGAACTCTATTTTGGGAAGTTTATTCCCATGAAAGAAATACTTACCGGCATCGAGAAGGTTTCCGTTGACGATATTCAGCAACTCGCCGGGGAACTCTTTCAAAACAAATATTTTTCTTTGGCAGCTCTGGGAAAAATCGAAGAGAAAGACCTCTCTCCTGAGCTCCTTGCCTTATGACTTATTAGGTATTTGGTTAGGAGTATGGTCCCTTGGAATCAATAAAGATAACAATTACCCGGGTGGGCACTGGAAACAATGACCTGCCTTTCCCCCAGTATATGACTGAACATGCTGCAGGGTTGGATCTCTGTGCTGCGGTTTCAGAAGATACGGCCGTAAACGTGGGAGAAAGAAAGCTCATCCCCACTGGTATCGCTCTCGCCATTCCTCCTGGGTTTGAAGCCCAGATCCGTCCCCGGAGTGGGCTTGCTCTCCACTACGGAATCACTCTCCTTAATTCCCCTGGAACGATTGATGCTGACTATCGGGGAGAAATTGGTCTGATTATTATTAACCATGGTGAAAACCCCTTTTGGATCAGGCGGGGAGACCGGCTTGCCCAGATGGTCATAGGCAAAATTTATCGAGCTGAATTTCAGGAAGCGGAAGCCCTCGATGGTACGCGCCGTAACTCTGGAGGGTTTGGTCATACAGGTAAGTAACGTTTTTTGAGGGACAACCTTATCGCTCATTGGAACGTAGCTCCAAAGAAAAGGATGGGAACGATGTTAAATGAAAAAGAAACGCTTCAGGAACTTATTCGCCTTGGTAATGAACTCACCGAAATTAATGATCTTGACCTTCTTTTAGAAAAGATCCTCACCAAAGCAAGGAGGTTTGTTAACGCTGATGCAGGCTCCATTTACGTGAGAGAAGGAGACCACCTGAAGTTCAGTCATTCCCAAAATGACACTTTGAGCAAAAGGCTTCAGCCCGGAAAAAAACTCATCTATACTACATTCTCACTACCCATAAATAACAATTCCATAGCCGGATATGTTGCCAATCGAGGTGAGATTTTAAATATCCCTGATGTCTATGATATGCCTGATAACGTTCCCTGTGGCTTCGGTAAGAACTTCGATGAATTATCCCACTATCGCTCAGAATCCATGCTTACTGTTCCCCTTAAAACCAGCCGAGGTGATATTGTAGGAGTTCTCCAGATGATAAATGCACAAGATGAAAATGGCACTATCATCTCTTTTTCACCGGATGCCGAACCGCTCATTGCCCATTTTGCCAATAATGCAGCCATTGCCATTGAAAGAGCACAAATGACCCGGGCAATTATTTTGCGGATGATTAGCATGGCTGAGCTTCGCGATCCCAAGGAAACCGGAGCCCATGTTAATCGGGTTGCAGGCTATTCAGTGGAGTTATTTGAAACCTGGGCTAAAAACCAGGGGTTTTCCCAAAAAGAACTTGACCAAAAGATAGATGTTCTGAGAATGGCCGCTATGCTCCATGATGTAGGGAAAGTAGCCATTTCTGATCTGATCTTAAAAAAACCAGGTCGGCTTACCGGCGAAGAGTATGAGGTGATGAAACAACATACGTATATTGGAGCGCGACTTTTTGCCAACCCGAAATCTGAGTTTGATGAAGCAGCTGCCGAAGTTGCCCTTAATCACCATGAACGGTGGGATGGAAAAGGATACCCCGGTTTTATTGATATCATGACTGGAAAGACAATACCATGTCATGAAGGCGAGGAAGGAAAACCATGCTCTAAGCAAGGAGAAGGGATCCCGACTTTTGGAAGGGTAGTGGCACTGGCTGATGTATATGATGCTTTGTCATCTAACCGTTGCTACAAAGAAGTCTGGGATGAAGATCGAGTATTAACCATAATAAAAGAGGAATCAGGCAAACATTTTGATCCGGCAATCGTGGAGGCTTTCTTTTCCTGTTTAGAGGTGATTCATAACGTTAAAAAAACCTACCCTGAGTGATTCCCCAACAACCGTTCCTCTATTCAAGGGAGTAATTTTTCGGAGGTGCTCTTAAGACCATGATACCTGTTTCGCTCATTTTTAAGGAAATGAGACCGCAGTTCCTCATTCTTACCCCAGTCTGTTACCTCGTGGGGCTTGGTACCGCCTCTTATGTACTGGGTGGTTTCGAGAAAGTCCCGGTAGCCCATGCGGTCCTCGCCTTTATGGGTGCTCTCTTTTCGCATATTACGGTAAACGTGTTAAATGATTACTTCGATTTCCGGACCGGTCTTGACCTAAGGACCCACCGGACCCCTTTTAGCGGCGGGAGCGGAATGTTGCCTCAAGGTCTGATGTCTCCTAAGGCGGTGTTAACCGTAGGAGTTCTCTCGCTCATAGTGGTGATCGCTATAGGTCTTTACTTCCTCACGGTGCGGGGATGGGGTCTTTTTCCCCTGGGAATTCTCGGCGTACTGCTCATCGCTCTCTATACTCCATTGGGAACGAGATCAATGACGTTTTGCTTTTTAGGACCGGGGCTTGGTTTCGGCCCGGTTATGGTGATGGGTACTCATTTTGTGCTTACCGGGAGCTATGATTGGGTTGCCTTGTGGGCCTCACTGGTGCCTGGAATCCTGGTAACTAACCTCCTTCTGATCAACCAGTTCCCTGATCTTGAAGCCGATAAATCCGTAAACCGGCGTCACCTTCCCATCCTCATTGGCCGACAGGCAAGCGCCTATGTCTATGCAGTGCTTGCCCTTTTAGCCTACGTTTGGGTGATCGCCGCAACAATCCTTCATTTTCTTCCTCCCCAAACGCTTCTGGCCCTCTTACCTCTTTCCCTCGCCGTAGTGACGATACGGGGAGTTATAAAGAATGCTCACGATATGAATACTCTTATCCCTCTCTTGGGCAAAAATGTGGTCTTTACCCTCGCTACTCCATTTCTCCTTGGGATAGGGTTGCTGATTTCGTAGTTACAATAGCGATAGTAAACTCAGAAATCCGAAGCACGAAATCCTAAATTCGAAACAATATCAAATGATCAAAATTCGAAATTCAAGAACCTAATGCTTGATCCTGTATTGTACGAGTTGGTTTATGTTAATTGATGCGCATGCCCATATTTTCCCCCCTGCAATGCGACAAAACCGGGAAGCGCTTGTTCTCCGTGACCAGGGATTCCGCTATATATACCGCAATGAGAAGGCAAAGATGGTTGGAGCAGAAGAACTGATCGATATGTTAGATCGGGAACAGATAGATAAGGCGGTAGTTTTCGGATTTCCCTGGCAGGATAGTGAACTTTGCCGAGAAGGAAATGATTATGTACTGGAGAGCGTAGTTAAATTCCCGGATCGGTTAATCGGACTTATCACCCTCCCGTGGAGTGACAGTGACGCTGTGCTTGAGGAATGTGAACGTGGATTAGCTGCCGGAGGCAAAGGAGTAGGGGAACTGGCACTTTACCATCGGCCCTTCGACAATAACACCGTTAAACAAATTGAGCCACTTACCCAGATGCTGGAAAAGAAGAAGTTACCCTTTTTACTCCATATGAATGAGCCGGTGGGGCACGATTATTCCGGAAAAACGGTTATTGATTTCAAGGCACTGCAAAATTTTATTGCTGCTCATCCTGATCTCGTGATCATCCTTGCCCATTGGGGAGGCGGATTCTTTTTCTATGAGCTCATGCCCGAGATAAAAAAGATAACCACCCATGTCTTTTATGACACCGCCGCCTCACCTCTCCTTTACGATGAAAGGATTTATGAAGTGGCGTTAAGCATTGTGGGAGAGGATCGCATTCTTTTTGGAAGTGACTACCCCCTTTTATCCTCCCGGAGGTATTTTAAGGAGATGGACCTCTCGATCCCCTCGGAAGAGGTCCAGAGTAAGATCAAAGGCGAAAACGCCCGGCGGCTGTTTAAGTTATAGCAGGTCTCCTGCCATTGGCAGTCAGCCTTTTACCCTTACCCCTCTTCTTTTTCCCACCTTCTTATAGTTATCTGATTTCATTAAGTTATCTGCTGGAATTTCCTCAAAATTTTTTGATCAAAACTGTGAAATCCCCTCCGACTCCCCTTTATAAAAGGGTCCGCCTCAGGCGGAATCCCCCTTTTGCAAAGGGGGATTCAGGGGGATTTGGAAATTGCTATAAAATTAAATCCTTGGTATAAATAGGTCAACTTCCAGGGGGGATTGAAACAGACGTAAAAGAGTTTAAGATCGCGGTCTCGTTCGCAAAAGGGCAGAGATGATGTTATGGCAATGCTAAATCTAAATAGAACTTGACTTTAATTTAAGTTGAACTTATCATGATAATGAAACGAAATCTGGTGGGCAATGGAAAAAATTTTCAAAAGAACCGTTATGGATGAGGTCAATAAATTCATCGATAGCGATGATGTTATTGTTCTCCACGGGGCGCGTCAGGTCGGAAAGACTTGTATTCTCCGTTACCTTCAAGATCAGTTGAAAGAACGGGGTGAGACCACCTATTTTATTGACCTCGAAGATTCCCGTTATGTAAGAATTCTTGATGCAGGGGTTGACGCCTTTTTAAAACACCTTGAGGAAGAAGGGGTCACCTCCTCCGGCAGAGAAAGGAAATGTTTTGTCTTGGTCGATGAAATCCAGTACCTTGCCGACCCATCCTCTTTCTTGAAATTGGTGGCAGACCACCATAGGCATATAAAACTTATCGTTTCAGGCTCATCAAGTTTTGCCATAAAAACGAAGTTCAAAGACGCTCTTGTCGGCAGAACAGTAAATTTTGAGATTTTTACCCTCTCGTTCAGGGAATTCCTTCTCTTCAACCAGGTTCATTTCGAGGAAGGCAAGGTCTACACTGGAAAGAAAACGGATGAACTCAGGGCTAAGTTCAAAGAGTACGTCCTTTATGGGGGGTATCCCAGGATTGTCCTGACACCTGAGGTGGATAAAAAGGAGAAATACTTGCAACAAATTATAGACACCTATGTGAAAAAGGATATCAGGGACCTCGCCAGCGTAAAAGACATCGATAAGTTTAATAAGCTGCTTGAAGCCCTTGCCAGCCAGAGTGGCCAGTTACTCAACATGACTGAGTTGTCTAACACCACTCGGATTGCGATTCAGACAATAGAGAGATATCTCTTCATTTTGGAAAACACCTATATCCTACGGTTAGTAAGACCTTTCAGCAGGAACATCCGTTCAGAACTCTTCAAGCTACCCAAGATATACTTCTACGATTCAGGACTCATGCAGATGCTCTGGTTGAAAGGTTTACAAAGAGAAATCATCGGCCAGGCGTTTGAGACTGGTGTGTTTGCGGAATTGGTGAAGAAATACGGCAGAGAAAGTGTCTTTTTTTGGCGAACGAAAGACAAGAAGGAAATCGATTTCATACTGAAAATGAAGGACGCTCTCATCCCCATCGAGGTGAAGCTCAATTACGAGCAGTTTAATCCCACGGCCATCAGATACTTCAATGAACACTACGGTATAGACAATTACAGGGTTGTGGGCCTGAACGGCACACCGAAGGACCAACGCTGCGTCTATCCGTGGGATGCATAACTGCGAAATGGCATAGGAGAAACGTAGGGTGGATTAATCCGCCGCAGATGTAGGGTGGATTAAGCATAGCAAATCCACCGATAGGAAAATGACCAATAGAACATAATTTCATGGACTTGCCTTTTCTACCCAGGAGGGGAATGTTATAATTTTATCCCCATCCCCTTTTTTTCTTGCAAAACAACATCGATAGGATTATAGTATTGCAATCATAACATCGATGGAGGTTTTGTATGGAAGCGGTCAAAATTTCACCTAAATATCAAGTCGTAATTCCCAAAAAACTTAGAGAAGCCCTTAACCTTATGCCGGGCCAGCAGGTTCAAATGGTTGCCTACGAAGATCGTATAGAAATGATCCCGGTTAGAAGGATATCTGAAATGCAAGGATTCCTCAGAGGGATCGATACAACTATTGAAAGGGAGGCAGACAGAATATGAATTTGGTGGATTCTTCGGGCTGGCTCGAGTTCTTTGCGGATGGTGCGAACGCTTCGTTTTTTGCCACCCCGCTGAAAAATGTCGATGAACTGGTAGTTCCGACTATCAGCATCTATGAAGTGTTTAAATCTGTATTACGTCAGCGCGATGAGTCTGCGGCACTCCAGGCAGTGGCTCTAATGAAACAGGGACAGGTAATCGATCTTACAACCAACATTTCATTGATGGCGGGTAAGCTCAGTCTTGAACACAACATTCCAATGGCCGACAGTATTATTCTTGCTACGGGTCGCATTTATCAAGCAACCATATGGACTCAAGATGTCGATTTTAAAGGGCTCGAAGGTGTTGAATACATTAGAAAGAAAAAATGACGGAGATAAGATAACCTTCAGATAAAGGCGGGGACTTGATCAGGAAAGGTAAGAAAAGAATACTTTTTTACGATTGCCTATCACTCATTCTTTGCTCCCTGGGCAGAGGTAAAGAGAAGTGAAAGAAGTGGCAGCGTCCCGTCCGGCCGTTTTTAAAAATCATTGACAAATCAATAAGATAAAGGTACTTTTCAGCCATTACCCCACTCTCTACTACCTATTCTGCAGGTAAAAAGATGAAATCCCAATCTGATGCCGAAAGGTTCACACGATATCAATCAGTAATAAATGTCCTCCTGACAAAGGAATCATTTCAAAAGCCTGAATTTTGACTTTCCCATCTTTACCCGGGAAGGAGCTGCTTGGGGCAAATTAAACAAGATTTTTAAGGGTGAATTGGGTATAATTATTCAGGAAATAAATTCAGCCATTGCGGCATGATTAGTTGAGCTAATATTAAGTAAAGGTTACGAGGTGGTTTCATGAAAGGAAAAAGTAAAAGAAAAGAACCCGAGGTTGTTTTTCGGGAGGGCAAACCCACTGCTGTGATCCTGGACATTGCAGAATATCAAGAGATGTTGGAGCGATTGGAGGATATGGAAGATTTAAGAATGCTCGAGCAAATGCGGAAGAAGCCTCTTAATTTTAGAAGTCTTGATGATTTCCTGAAAGAATATTCTCCTGATGTATGAGATCCTGTTAGAGAGAACTGTGGAGCGAGATTTAAAGAAGCTCCCGGCGGAAATTTTTACCGGGTTATCTCCAATCTGAAGGTTTTAGCCGAGAACCCCAAGCCTCCGGGAAACCGTAAAATTACTGACTCCAAGAGTGATTGGCGAATCCGGATCGGTGAATATCGGGTAATTTATGAGGTAGACGAGAAAGAAAAGGCCGTGAAAGTTATGCGGATAAGACATCGAAAAGAGGTTTATAGGTAAATAAAAAGGGATTTGGCCTTCTATGACCGACATCGTTGGAAAACTCTGGGGATTTTGTCACACACTGCGCCATGATGGGATTGACTATGGCGACTACATCGAACAGTTGACCTATCTCCTTTTCCTAAAAATGGCTGAGGAAAAAGGGGCGAAAATCCCGCCGGAATACTCCTGGTCCATACTGAGGGAAAAGTCGGGAACGGATCTCACGGACCACTATGCCGCTACCCTGAGGGGACTCGGGCAACAACCCGGTATGCTGGGCGCTATTTACGCTGCTGCATTGTCCCGCTTTAGTAACCCGGTCAATTTGAAACGGCTGGTCAATCTCATTGATGAAATTGAATGGACCGCTCTCAATATTGACGTAAAGGCTGCGGCATACGAAGGATTACTTGAAAAATCGGCCTCGGAGGGGAAGAAAGGAGCCGGGCAATACTTTACCCCTCGCATCCTGATTCAGTCCATCGTCCGCTGCGTGAAGCCCGATCCTCGAAAGGTGAAAGGCTTTACCATTCATGACCCGGCTGCCGGGACCGGCGGGTTTTTGGTCTGTGCCTATGAATGGCTGATAGAACAAACCAAAGGCGGTCTTGAACGTGAAGAAGCAAAACGTATTCTGACCTCCACTTACTCTGGAACAGAGCTTGTCACCCGCCCAAGAAGACTTGCTTTGATGAATCTTTATCTCCATGGCATCCAGGCCAATATCTATTTGGGAGATGCCATTTATGAACCGAAGAAAGTTCCTAAAGATGGAGGTTATGATTGCGTTATGACCAATCCTCCCTTTGGAACCAAAGGGGCTAATCAGGCACCAAATCGAGACGATTTTACGGTTGCCACCAGCAATAAACAGCTCAATTTTGTCCAGCATGTGATGAGTATTCTGAAACCTGGTGGTCGAGCAGCCATCGTTGTGCCTGACAATGTTCTCTTTGCTGATCAAGCAGGCGAGGTATTCAAGATTCTCACCGAAGATTGTGATCTGCACACTGTGCTCCGCCTGCCCAACGGAACATTTACCCCTTACAGCCCCGGCACCAAGACCAATGTTATATTCTTCACCAATGGTTATCCGACCGAGAATACATGGGTCTATGACGCCCGCACCAACGTCCCACGTATCACCAAAAAGGACCGCCCTCTCACTCCACAGCACTTTGCCGAGTTTGAAGCCTGCTATGGCTCCGATCCCAATGGCCACGCCAAACGCAATCCCAAAGATTCAAATGCGGGGTGAATGGGCGGGTGAATGGGGACGTCCGTGAAATATTGACATTTTCATTTTTCCATGGTAAAAACTAACCATGGCACGAAAAGCACGAATAGACGCCCCTGGCGCATTGCACCACATCATCATACGGGGGATAGAAAGAAAGCCCATTTTC